>DIHI01000128.1 GCA_002420085.1 Lysobacterales bacterium UBA5700
GGCGATTTCGTCCGGGCGATTTCTCCCGGGCGATTCTCCGGGCGATTCAGGGCGGGCGATTGTCAGGATTGTCCGGGCGATTGGCTATCGGCCGATCGGCCGGGGCGGCGAACAGGCGGGCGACGCCGGTGGCCAGGTCGATGGTGGGTGTCCAGCCGGTGGCGGCGGTGAATTCGCTGTTGTCGGCCAACCAATCGGGCTGATTGATTTCGCGCAATTTACCCGGCGTGAGCATCGGTGCGTAGCCGATCAACGAGGATAGCAGTCGATTGCCATGGGCGGCGAGTGCGAGCAACGCCTGTGGCACCGGGATCGGGCTGACCGGTCGGCCGGCGACGGCATGGCCGATGTCGCGCCAGTCGTAGCCGTTCGGGCGGCCGTCATGCAAGGGGAAAATCCCGTCACGACAGGCCGGCCAATGCTGAAGCCAAGCCAGTACCGCAGCGGCCAGGTCATCGACATGCAGAAAGCTGAGTCGTTGGCCGCGCGGTCCGGTGGCCGGAACGATGCCGCGCCGCATCAGCGCGAACAGCGGCCGCAGTTCGCGGTCGCCAGGTCCGTAGATGGCGGTCGGGCGCAGCGCGGTCCAGGGTCCGGGGTAAGCGGCCAGGCAGCGTTCGCCCAGGTGTTTGCTGGCGGCATAGTCGGATAGCTGCGGGCGCGAGGCGGCCAGCGACGAAATCAGCAGCACCGGCGGTGGCGTGGCGCGGCCGGTGAGGGCTTCGATCAGGGCCTCGATACCGGCAACATTGGCGGCGTGGAAGTCGGCCGGTCGGCGGCCGCGCACGCTGCCGGCGCAATAGATCACCGCTGCGCAGTCCTGTACGGCGTCGGCGAGGGCGATGCGATCGTCGAGAGCGACCTGAAGAGATTCGCTGCCATCGAGAACATGGCCGGCATTGGCCGAGCCGGGACGCACCAGCACCCGTGGAATCAGGCCGGCGTCGATCAGACTGCGCTGGAGCCGGCGACCGACGAATCCGGTGCCGCCGGTCAGTGCGACCGGCGCGCCGGGATGGATTTCAGCCATTCACGGCCGCTGCGTCGTGTTCGTGCAGCAGCCGGCCGAGGAAGTCGCGCTTGGTCTGCGAGCGTGACAGCTTGCCCGAGGAGGTGCGCGGCAGGGTGCCGCTCGGCACCAGATCGACATGGCAGTTGATGCCGAAGTTGACCTGGACGTGGGACTTGATCTCGGCGATCAACCGTTGCCGGGCAGCGGGATTGCCCTCGTGCGATTCGGCGACCAGCACGGCGACATCGGTGCCGTCATCGCCCGGTGCGCAGAACGCCGAGACATGGCCGTAGCGAACGCCGGGAACCTGTTCGGCCAGGTGTTCGAGATCCTGCGGCCAGATGTTGCGGCCCTTGACGATGATGACGTCCTTGTGGCGGGCGGTGATCACCAGGCGTCCACCCATCAGGTAGCCGATGTCGCCAGTGTTGAGCCAACCGTCGCCGGTGAGCACTTCACGGCTGGCTTCCGGATCCTGGAAGTAGCCGGTCATCACGCTCGGCCCCTTGACCCAGACATGGCCGTAGCGCCGCTCGGGCAGTTCGCGGCCCTGATCGTCGCGGATCGAGACGGAGAAGCTCGGCATCGGGATGCCGCAATCGACGAAGGTGAGGCTGTCGTTGCTGTCGCGCAGTTCCGGCGGCAGGGGCTCTGCCCTGCCCTGCTCGGTCATGGCGGCCTTGTCGACCACATCGAGTTCGACGCCGGTGTCGAGCGGGGCAAAACTGACCGCCAGGGTGCATTCGGCCATGCCGTAGCAGGCGACGAAGGCACGCGGGTTGAAGCCGGCCGGCTGCAACAGGGCGGCGAAGCGCTCCAGCGGTTCCGGGTGGATGCGCTCGGCGCCGACGCAGGCAACCCGCCAACGGCTGAGGTCGTAGCGCTCGCAGTCGGTCCAGCGCAGGCGCTTGGCGCACAGGGCATAGCCGAACGGGGGTGCCGAGGAGATCGTGCCGCCATTCTCGGACAGCACCTTCAGCCACAGCCGTGGACGCATGGCGAAGGTTCGCGGGCTCAGGTAGTCGGCCGACATCTGGCTGGCAACCGGCATCAGCACCGTGCCGACCAGGCCCATGTCGTGATAGAACGGCAGCCAGGCGCAGATGCGATCGCTCGGGCGAATGCGCAGGCCGACCTTGGCGATCTCGACCAGATTGGCCATGGCGACCTTCTGGGTGATCTCGACGCCACGCGGGAAACGGGTGCTGCCCGAGGTGTACTGGAGATAGGCAAGCTCATCGCCGGTCATCGGCTGAAGTTCGACGGGGAGCGCATCCAGGGCGTCGAAATCGTCCGGGGTACCGACCTTGGCCAGTGCCACGCCGTGGGCGGCATCCTTAAGGAATCCGATATGGCTGGACGGTGCCACCGCCATGGCGGCGCCGCAGGTCTCCAGCATGCGCCGCAACTGGCTGACATAGGCCGCGCGGGCGCCGATCTGGACGCTCGACGGCAGGGCGACCGGGACATAGCCCGCGTACTGACAGGCAAAGAAGAACCGATGGAACAGCGGGTCGGTCTCGGCGACGATCGCCAGCCGGCTGCCGCGTGGGCAGCCGAGGCTGCGCAGGCGCCGGGCCAGGATCATGGCCTCATCGCGCAATTGCCGATAGGACACGGCATGCGCAAGCTGTCCGCGCTCGCCATAGAAATTACAGCCGGTAGCGCCATGTGCGGCGTAGTCGAGGGCTTCAGCCAGGCTGGCGAAAACATGTTCGGGCGCGGCCAGGCCGGACTCGGTAGGACTTGCTTCCAGGCTCGTCGTCGGGTCGATCACTGCTAACTCCAAATCGCCACGCGGGGCCGGGACGGGCCGCCGCATTCATCGAAACATCATATACCTGAGCGTCGTGGCTGCATTACAAAAAATCAGCGCAGTCAGTCCGCTAGCGACGCCACGTCGGGTCAGTTCGACCGGGCGGACGGTGCGGGTTCCCGAGTTCGGGACGATCGCTGCCACGCCAACGGTCGCGCTCCAGCGCGGCCGGGCGGGAGAATTGCAGATTTCGAGCCGGGAAACCTTACGAATCGATGACAGTCCCGACGCGATTTGCCGACCCACGCGACCGACGCTGGGCCGGCGTGCGGTTGCCACCTGACTGCTCGGACTCCGGAGCCGGTCCCCAGTCGGACATCAGGGCCAGGTACAGCAGTTTCTCGAACTCGACGCCGAACCGCCGGATGACGGCATCCGGGTCGGGAACCAGGCGGGCATCGCCGATCAGGCCGAAGTGGACGCGGCCGTTGTAGCTGAGGATCGAGATGCCGAGCCCGATCGAGCCGGTCTGCGGCACCCAGAACATCATTTCCGAGATTTCGCTGCCGCCCAGGTAGAGCGGCTGCTGCGGGCCGGGAACATTGGTGGCGACCGTGCTGGCCTTGCGACTGAACAGTTCGAGCGCGGTCTGTTGCAGGGCCGGTGGCGCCAGGCCCATCGCCGCCAGCAGGCCGTAGGCCATCACCGCCTGGCGTGAGCGCTTCAACTCGCGCATGTTCTCGGCGACCCGCAACAGGCGGGCGATCGGGCTGTCCTCGCCGACCGGCAATTCCAGGAACACCAGCCCGAAGTGGTTGCCCAGCTTGCGGGCATGTTCAAGCGGGCGAAGGTTGACCGGAACCGTGGCCCGCACGCTCAGGCCATCGACCTGCTCGCCGCGTTCGATCATGTAGCCACGCAGGGCACCGGCGGCGGTCGCCAGCAGGACATCGTTGACCGTGCAGCCGAACGCCCGCCCGACTGCTTTCACGTCCTCCAGGTCGAGTGGCTCGGCCCAGGCGACCCGCTTGCTGACGCCGAGCCGGCCACGCAGGATGGTCTTGGGATCGTCGGGCAGGCTCAGGGCGATGGCGAGTTCCTTGGCGATCTCACCCCCCTCCTTCGCGAGCACCCCGGCCAGGGATGGATCGCGGTACATCTTCATGCTCTGGTCGAGCACCTTGCCGCCCAGTTTCATGGCCCGATCGAAGCCGGCGAAGCGTCGCTCGACCCGCTCACCGTCCTTCTTGAGCCAGGCCCGACGCAGGTCACTGCCCTTCTTGGCGGCACGCTCGGTGTCGGTCATCGACAGCATGACCTGCACCAGGGCGATGCCGTCGGCATAGCAGTGATGGATGCGGGTGACCAGGGCGCTGCCGCCGTGGTAGGACTCGATCAGATGGAACTGCCACAGCGGCTTGGTCTGATCGAGCGGGGTCGAAGCCAGATTGCTGACAAAGCGCTCCAGTTCCCGCTTGCCGCCGCGACCAGGCAAGGCACTGAGCCGAACATGCCAGTCGAGGTCGAAATTCTCGTCGTCCTGCCAGATGGCGCCGGCCGGTCCGTCCACCGCCTTCTGGCGAAACCGTCGGTAGGCGAGAAAGCGCTGCCGGATGACCTTCTTCAGGCGTGCCAGGGTCATCGGCTCGGCGAACATCATGACGCCGGTGATCATCATCAGGTTGGTCGGGCGCTCCATGCGCAGCCAGGCGGTATCGACCCGCGACATGGGCTCCTTGCGTGGCGTCGGAACGGTATCTGATTCGGCCATGGTGCTCTCCGGTTGCGCCGCCAGTGAAGCACGGTCGAACCGACCGGCGCAACGGCCGGGCATGGCGATCGATCGACTGCACCGGCAGATCGGTTCGGTCAGCCCGAGCCCGAGCGCCGGACTCGACCGGCCAGACCCACGAGGTTCGAGCAACCGGATCAGCGACACCCGGCGTAGGCGGCCAGGGCCGCGTCGCGACTGGCCTTGAGATCGACGATCGGCTGCTGCGGGTAGTCGGGCGCGTGACGGGCCAGCAGATCGGGACGCTGCCAGGGCTCGGCCAGATGGCGCGTCGGCACCGATGCCAGTTCCGGCAGCCAGCGCCGGATGTAGGCCCCATCGGGGTCGAAGCGCGCCGCTTGCAGGGCCGGATTGAACACCCGGAAATACGGCGCGGCATCGGCGCCGGTGCCGGCACTCCATTGCCAGCCCTGGGTGTTGTTGGCCAGGTCGGCATCGACCAGGGTGTCCCAGAACCAGCGCGCGCCATGCAGCCAGTGGTAGCGCAGGTTCTTGCAGAGGAAGCTGGCGACGATCATCCGCACCCGATTGTGCATCCAGCCGCTGGCCCACAGTTGTCGCATGCCGGCATCGACGATCGGCACGCCGGTGCGGCCGGTCTGCCAGGCGCGCAGTCGCGCGGGCTCCGGCTCGGCCCAGGGGAAGCCATCGAAGCGGGGGTTGAGGTTGGTTTCCGGGGTGTCCGGAAAATGGTGCAGCAGGTGATAGGAAAACTCCCGCCAGCCGAGTTCGGCCAGAAACCGCTCACTGCCCTGCCCGGCCATCACGCTGTCGCGGGCGAGTACGGCGGCAACCATGCGCCGGACTGAGATCTCGCCGAAATGCAGGTGCGGCGACAGCCGCGAACTGCTGTCGCGATCGGGAAAATCACGGGACTCGGCATAACCGTCCAGGCCATGCTCAAGGAACACCTGGAATCGTGCCCAGGCTGAATCCTCGCCGGGGGTCCAGAAATGTCGGAACCCCGCGTGCCAGCGCGGCTCGTGGGGCGGCGGTTCGAGCCCAAGGGCGGCCAGGGGCTGGACGTCCACCGTGTCCGGCAAGGCTGGCAGCCGGGTCGGTGCTGGCAACGGTGCGGCCAGGTCGGCCAGACGCTGGCGCATGGCCCGCCAGAACGGGGTGAACACTCGATACGGCCCGCCCGCCCCGGTGGCGACCGTCCAAGGCTCGGCCAGCAGGGCCGCGTTGTGCGGTTCGACATGCAGGCCACGTGCGCGCAAGGCGGCTTCGATCCGGGCATCCGCTCGCGCCACTGCCGGCTCGTAGCGACGATTCCAGAACAGCGCCCGTGCGCCGGTGGCATCGATCAGATTAAGCAGTTCGGTCAGCGTGTCGCCCTGGCGCAGCACCAGGCCGCTGCCCCGCGCATCGAGATCAGCCGCCAGTGCGGTCAACGACCCCGCCAGCCAGACGCGCGAGGCCGCACCAGCCGGCCAGTCACCCTCATCGACCGGGGCATGGATGTAGACCGGAACCGGTCGGAAGCCCTGGGCCAGGGCGGCGGTCAATGCCGGGTTGTCCGACAGCCGCAGGTCGCGTCGGAACCAGACCAGGGCGAGGTTCATCCACCGACCTTGAGGTAGGGTCGAACCGCGCCGAAGCCACCATCAAGGGCGAGCGTGCGACCGGTCATCCAGGTGCCGTCGGCGATCAGGAATTCGGCCAGGGCCGCCGCTTCGTCCGCTTCGCCGATCCGGCCGAGGGGATACTGTCCGGCGATCGCCCGGGCCGCCGCTTCGCTGTTCAGCATGCGCTCGGTCGCCGGGCCGCGTAGCAGGCCGGGCGCAATGCCGTTGACCCGCAGGCCGATGCCCGAGAAGTCGGCCGCCAGAGAACGCACCAATGCCTCGACGCCTGCCTTGGCGACCGCGATCGCAGCATGGTTGCCGATCCCGATGCTGGCCGCGACCGAACTGAACAGCACCAGAGCACCGGGTCGGGCAGCCTTCTGGAGTCGGGGGGCATAGGCTTTGGCGATGAAGAACGCCGTGTCGAGATTGGCGCTCAGGCAGGCCCGGTATTGCGCCTCGGTGGTGCGTGCGATCGGGGCGATCAGGATGGCGCCGGCGCAGTTGACCACGGCATCCGGGGGTCCACCGAAGGCGGCTTCGACCTGGATCAGGGCCGACTCGGCACCGGATTCGGTCGCGACATCGGCGGCGATGATGCAATCACCCGGTTCGACGGTGAGCGACTCCGGATGACGGGTGACCAGGGCAAGCCGATGGCCTGAACGGCGCAGACGGTGCCCGAGTGCGCGGGCGACGGCACCGGACGCGCCGGTGAGCAGGCAGGTTTTCATCGCCACACGGTAACGCGCCGGGACGTGCAGTGGCCGTGAATCCGCCGTCGAGGCAAGCACATCGAGGCGGTCGGAGTGGAGACCGTAAAGAACGAGAGCCCGGCGAACCGGGCTCTCGAAGGGTGTTGCAGGCGACTCGGATCAGTAACGAACCGTTGCCTCGTTGCTGCACGCGGTGCTGCTGCCCTGGATGCAGACCTTGAAGGTCGCGGTGCTGCGCTTGGCACCGACAAAGCTGTCGGCGAAGCTGCCGGTGTTGGCCACGGTGGCGATGATCGCATTGTTGCGATACACGTCAACGGTGGCAGCCGAGCCGACGGTCCAGTTGAGCTGGGTGCCGACGGTGGTACGCCCGCTCTTGAGCAGGGCGGCGGTCAGGCTGCTCGGTGCCACATCAGCCGGCGGCGGGCCGCCACCATTGAGCGCGTCGAGCGCTGCCTTGGCCTGGACCAGACCGAAACCGAAGCTGTTGTCGCGACCGGCTGCGCCCAGATCCTGGGCGGTGGCGGCCATTACGTCGCGGATCTGCTGGTTGCTGGCGGTCGGATGCGCGCTCCACAGCAGGGCTGCGACACCGACCACGTGCGGGGTCGCCATCGAGGTGCCGTCCCACGCCTCATAACCGCTGCCCGGCGCGGTGAACACGGTGCTGACATTGGCGGTGCTGCCCAGGCGGTTGGCGACCAGGAACTGGCCATCTTCCTGGGTGGCGCTGATCGCCGGGATGCTGGACGCGGTACCCAGCGTGCCGGCAAAGCCGCCCGGAGCATTGTTGTAGATCACCGCCGCGACCGCCCCACCGGCAGTGGCATTGCTGACCTTGTCGCCGAAGCTGATATCGCCGCGCTCACACAACACGACCCGGCCGGCCCAGCTACCCGGTGCCGTGCAACGGCCACCATTGACCAGCGCGCCCGACGCGGTGCCCTGGAAGGTGAGGTCCATGGCCGCCACCTGGAAGGAATCGGCACCGACCGTCAGCGAGGCTGCCGACCATGGCACGGTGCTGAGCACCGACACGCCCGGCGCGGCCAGTTCGACCTGGCTGTTGCGCTGCGAGAAGCTGGCCAGCGCCTTGTTGGAATCGATCGCCGCGACCGAGATGACGCTGTCGTAGGAGGCCGGATAGCTGAACGTCGTATTGCCGTCATTGCCCGCCGCCGCGATGCTCAGCACGCCCTGAGCGAACAGCGAATCGAAGCCGTTGCGCTCGGTGGTGCTGGCCTGGCCGCCGCCGAGGCTCATGTTGACCACCACCTTGCGACCATTGGCCGCAGCGGCGCA
>DIHI01000088.1:0-131 GCA_002420085.1 Lysobacterales bacterium UBA5700
GCCAGCACCTTGGCCATGTGTGTGTCGAGCAGGGCGTTCTGGTTCTTGCCGCTCTGGTAGTCGCGGCTGGCGTCGATGAACAGCACGTCCTGACTAGCTTCGCGGGCACCGCCTTTTTCACGGGCGCGATC
>DIHI01000088.1:331-2657 GCA_002420085.1 Lysobacterales bacterium UBA5700
AGGCGTAGTCGCCCTTGGACTTGGGCGGCAGGCCGCGCCAGAAGCGGCTGTAGCGGTCGGCCTCGACCTCCGCGTCGCCCCATTTGTCGAGGCTGAAGGGCGGATTGGCGACCACCACGTTGAAGCGCATCAGGCGGTCGGCCTCGACCAGCGCCGGGCTGTTGATCGTGTCGCCCCATTCGATGCGGGCGGCGTCCTTGCCATGCAGGAACATGTTCATGCGTGCCAGCGCCCAGGTGCTGCCGTTGACCTCCTGGCCGAACAGGGCGAAGTCGCGGCTGCCCTGTGCTTCCACCAGCGCGGCCGCCTCGATCAGCAGGCCGCCGGAACCGCAGGTGGGGTCGCAGATGCGGTCGCCGGCCTTGGGGGCGGCCAGTTGCGCCAGCAGCTTCGATACTTGTTTGGGTGTGTAGAACTCGCCGGCCTTCTTGCCAGCGTCGGAGGCGAAACGCTCGATCAGGTAGATGTAGGTGTTGCCGATGACGTCCTCGGACACGCGCGAGGGGCGCAGGTCGAGCTTGGCGAAATCGCCCAGCAGATTTTCCAGGCGGCGATTGCGGTCCTTGGTCTTGCCGAGGTTGGCCTCGGAGTTGAAGTCGATGTTGCGGAACACGCCTTCGAGCTTGGCCTTGTTGGCCTCCTCGATGTGGTCGAGCACGATGTTGATCAGCTCGCCGAGGTTGGCCGCCTTGCGCCGCTCGTACAGGGCATGGAAGTCGGCCAGGAAACGGTCGGTGACCTCGCCGGTTTTCTCGTCCTTGAATTCGATGTAGGGCAGGATGAAACGCTCGCGCTCCAGCTTGCGGCGGATGCGCTCTTCGTTGTCGCCGTATTCCCTCTGGTACTCGGCGTAGTGGTCGGCCCACAGGTCGCTGATGTACTTCAGGAACAGCATCACCAGGATGTAGTCCTTGTACTGGGCCGGATCGACGACGCCGCGGAATGTGTCGCAGGCCGCCCAGGCGGTGTTGTTGACGTCTTGTTGGGTGAGCTGGTCGGTCATGGGGTGGTCTTGTCCGGGGAGGGGTGGGCAAGCTGCATCAGCAGGTGCGTGGTCAGGCGCTGGCGCAGGGTGGCGATGCGGGCCAGCAGCGTTTGTTCTTGTTCGGCCAGCGCAGCGGCCTCGGCGATGCGACGCTGTGCCTCCAGCGGAGGCACCGGGATGGGTAAGGACTTCAGCGCTTCCGCGCTGATCATCCGCACCGAGGTGCCCTCGGCCAGCGCCGCCAGTTGGGCCTGGGTGGCCGGTGCGTTGATGTACCAGCACAGGTAGGCGGGCAGCACCGTGTGGGGCCGGATCAGCAGCATCGGCGCCGCGAGCACGGCCGGGCCGATGCCTTCCGCTACCAGTGCCGCGCCATTGCTGCGGCCGCGCGAACGGAACAGCAAGTCGCCCGCACGCAGAAGGTGGTGCGTCTTGCCCTCGGGCAGTGCCACCCGGATCGCTTCTTCGGCATGCAGCAGGTTGGTGTCGTCGATATCCTTCATCTGGATCACGGCGACATCGCCCTGCGGGTCGTGTTCGAGGCGCGACCGGAAGGGGTAGCCCATCTGTACTTCAGCCAGATCGCCAAGGTTCATGCTTGCAAAAACGTCGTTACGACAACCATCATGGCGCCATTTTAGGTAGCCGGATTTCGGTTGTCAATTCAAAGTAACGGCGTTTCTGCAAAATATCTTGGTGACTGTCGGGTCGCGTTGGCAGAAATGGGGCATGGCAGAAATGGGGCAGGCAGAAAAGGGGCAAGCAAGACGCTGACTGCCCCATTCGAGGCGCGGCTTGCCCTGTTCGCCTCGGGGGCGGGTCGTGGGCGTCTCGCTCCGGCTGTTTGCCATCACGGCTGATGATCTGATCCGAGGCGCAGGTATGACCCAGCCCGAAAAACTTGAGTGAGCAGCGCGGTTTCAGGATGGACTTCGGACAGAGAAGCCATCATTCGGGCTCCCTGGCATCATTCCCGTCCAGCACCTGCCAGTGCCCGCCCTTGTCCGGACCGATGCGAGCGAGTCGTCCGGCTTCCCGCAGCTTGCGGATGGCGCGCTCGATGGCGCTTTCGGACTTACCGATCTGCCGGGCCAGTTCGGGGATCGACAGGGCCCGGGCTCCGGCGAGCAGGGACTGAACCCGTTCGGGCGTTTTCCCGGCGTTTTCCCCGGCGTTTCGAGACCCTGTTCCAAGCGAATGGCTTCGTGCAGGCTTTCCTCGATTGCGGTCAGGATGAACTCGATGAAGCCCGAGCAGTCGGCCTGCGCATCGGCGGCTGCCAGCGCATCGTAGGATGCCGGTCATCGCCTGGGTCATGCGATGGGTCAGATGGAAGGGTGG
>DIHI01000088.1:2819-14422 GCA_002420085.1 Lysobacterales bacterium UBA5700
ATGCCGCACGAGGTCAGCCAGCCGCTTGCGGCGCTCCACCAGTACATGGCCGCAGGCGATGCGCTCCCCACCATGCCTGTTGCCGTGGTTCTCGCTCTTGCCGTTGGCCATGAGTCGTTCCTGTGATTCAGTGGCGGCGCGGGTCAGTCCAGCACCACGAGAAATTCGGTGGCCAGTGCCTCCGGGCGCACGGCGCGGGTGTCCGGGCTACGGTGCAGCTTGACCAGACCGAAATTTTCGAGATTGCGCAGCGTGCGCGACAGATTGCTGGTCGCGCGGCCGGAGAGTCCGGCCAGTTCCAGCACCGTGCGCGGCTGCCTCTCCTGCATCAGGCGCAGCAGTGGCCGGTTCTCGTCCGACAGCACGCCGGCCAGTTGGCGCCATGACGCGAACCAGACCGTGGGCGTGAGCGCTTCGCCCTGGCTGGAAGCCTGATTGGCACGACTACCCGAGCGGATGGCGACGACCGTGCGCAAGAATGCTCTCCTTCTGTGCGCCATTGGTGCTATCACGGGAGCATCGTATGGGATGCTTGCTGCCCGGAATTCATGCCGGGCCAGCGGTCCGAGCCGGCGGCCGAGCAGGTTCAGTGGCTGGCCGTAGCGTGGGTAGCCGGTTGCGGGGCGACGATCGAACTGGGTGCAGGCTCGTTCCAGTGCAGCGATCGGCTTCAATGCGGCCGATCACCATCGGTCGTCTCGGCAGAATTTGACACGACCGGATTCGACACGACCGATCTGGGGTCTGCCCGGCGGCCATTGGCCGCCCAGGCGCGACGCTTCAGCCGGGTTGGCCGATCAGTTGCTGGGCAGCGGTGAGGATGTCGTCCTCGCTGGGCAGCACCAGGAAAGCCGCGCCGGCCAGTGGCGTGTAGGTGTCGGCGCCGACCACGCGGGCGATCGCCTTGCCTCCCTGTCCGCCTTCGACCAGGGCGGTCATGATGCCCTCGGCCACACCAGCCGAGCGACGGCCTTCGTCGACGACCAGCACGCGCCGCGCGCGTCGGGCCTGCTCGACGATCGCGGTTTCGTTCAGGGGCAGCAGCCAGCGCAGGTCGAGTACCCGCACGTGGACATCGGCCAGTTCGCGCAACCGGCGCGCAGCGCGCAGACTCATCGGTACACCGTTGCCATAGCTGATGATCAGCAGGTCGGCCAGACCGTCGCGTTCGCCCTGGTCGTCATACAGGCGCGGCTCGCCCAGGGTGATCGCCTCGCCGGGCGCCGGGTAGTCGAACAGCCACCCGCCGTCACCGGCGGCGTAGAGATCCTTGGTCATGTACAGCGCGATCGGCTCAAGGAAGGCACAGACCCGGCCATCGACCCGGCACAGTGCCGACAGGGTGCGCAGCATCCGCACCGCATCGTCGCCGCGACTGGGGCAGGCGATCACCAGGCCGGGGATGTCGCGCAGGGCGGTGATTGAATTGTCGTTGTGGAAATGGCCGCCGAACCCACGCTGGTAGCCGAGCGAGGCGATCCGCATCAGCATCGGATTGCGGTACTGGCCATTGCTGAAGAATTGCAGCGACGCCGCCTCGCCACGAATCTGATCGCAGGCGTTGTGGTAGTACGCCAGATATTGAATCTCCGGGATCGGCAGCATGCCGAGATTGGCATACCCCTGGGCCAGACCGAGGATGGTGGTTTCATCGAGCAGGGTGTTGAACACCCGGCGCGGTCCGAATGCCTTGTGCAGGCCCTTGCTGACCGTATAGACGCCGCCTTTCTGCGCCACGTCCTCGCCGAACAGCAGGGCCTCGGGATACTTGGCCAGCAACTCGTGCAGGGCCTGTCCGATCTGAACGGCCAGATGTCGGGCTGGCTGCCGTTCGGGCAATTTGTCGGCGCCGCCATGCAACGCGATCCGGCGATCATCGAAATCGCTGCGCTCGGCCTCGGCTTGCACCGCATCCGGCGTGTAGGGCGCCAAGGGTGCCATCACGTCGGCAAGGCTGGTCAGCTTGGGCCGTCGATCGGCCTCTTCGGCGGCAGCGAAGCAGCGCTCGCGGATCGATTCGTACCAGGCCAGCAGGGAGTCCTGGGTGTGCAGGCCCGCAGCCAGCGCGAGGTCGGCCGAGCGCAACAGCGGGTCGGTGGCTTCCAGTGCCACGACTTCCTCCAGCGAGCGCCATTCCAACTCGAAATCGGTGCCGGCATGGCCCATCAGACGGGTCGTGGCCAGATGCAGGAAGGTTGGCCGTCGGCTGCGGCGGCAGTGCTCGACGGCAGCACGCACCTGGTCATGGCCACGGGCCAGATCGAGCCCGTCGGCGTGGAAATAGTCGAGATCGCGACGGTCGCGGAAGCTGGCCGCGATCCAGTCGCTCGGCGTTCTGACCGAGATGCCGATGCCGTTGTCCTCGCAGACGAACAGCACCGGTGCCGGCAGTTTCTGGTAGGCGGTCCAGGCGGCTGCGTTGAAGGCAGTCTGGGCGGTGGCATGATTGGCCGAGGCATCGCCGAACGAGCAGATCGCGATGCTGTCCTCAGGGATCGGCAGACGATGGCCGATCCGCCGGGCATGTTCGATGGCGATCGCCGTGCCCAGTGCCTTGGGCAGGTGCGAGGCGATCGTCGAAGTCTGTGGCAACACCCACAGCGGTTTGCTGCCCCAGACCTTGTGACGGCCTCCTGAGGCTGGATCATCCTTGCTGGCGGCGAAACTGAGCGCTGAATCCATGATCGGATCCATGCCTGGCAGCTTGCGGAACCGCTCGGCCATGAAGGCCCCCGAGCGGTAATGCAGGAAGGCCGGGTCGGTGTGTCGGGTCAACCGCGCGACCAGGGCATTGCCTTCGTGACCGGAACTGCCGATGGTGTAGAAGACCTTGTTCTGGACACGCAGCACCCGCGCCATCAGATCGAGGTGGCGGGAAATCAGTTGCGACTCGAACAGCGCGAGAAAATCACGTCCGGTGCAGGTGCTGCCGGGACGCACCGGGCCTGCTTCGTCTGCCTGCGTCGTGACCGGCCCGGACCAATTGCGGACGAATTCGCTGAAATTGCGATCGACGATCTCGGCGCGGTTGATGCCCTTCATGCGGGCCGGGATGGCGGTGGCTGGGGTGCTCATGCAAGACTCAGGCGGGGCTGGAAGTGGGTAGACGGGGCGCATCGGCCAACCAGGCTCGAACCTGGTCGGCCTTGCGCAGATCCTTGTCGCGGCCGAACGCGGTCAGGATCGCGATCATCGCGTCCAGGCTCGGCAGGCAGGCGTCGCCCTGCGGCGTCGCGATCCGACGGCGGTCGCTCGGCACCACCGGGCGCCAACCATCGGCAGTATGCAGTTCGAGGTCGGCCATGGTTTCCACCGGCACGGCGAACCCGGTGTAGCGGGCGAAGCGGGAACGGAACAGGTGGTCGTTCTCGGTACGATGATCGTCATCACGATGACTGGCCCAATGCCGGGCGAGGCGCTCGGCATCCTCGACCGACAACAGCACATCGATATCCGCGCATTCGATCTCGGGGACGCTCCAGATCGCCAGGGCACTGCTGCCGATCAGCCACCACGGCGATCGGCAGTGGTCCGCCAGCGCCGGCAGCACCTCGGCCAGCGCCCGCGACAGGCGATCGGTGTGTCCGGCCATGTCCGGCCCTGGTTCCGAAGCGCTCAGAATGCGTTGATGCCGGTGACCTCGCGACCGACCACGAGTTGATGGACGGTCTCGGTGCCCTCGTAGGTGATCACCGATTCCAGATTGAGGGCATGCCGGATCGCGCAGTGTTCGACCGTGATGCCGGCCCCGCCCAGCACATCGCGCGCCTCGCGGGCGATGTCGAGCGCCATGCGCACATTGTTCCACTTGGCCAGCGATACCTGGGTCGGCTGCATCCGCCCGGCATCCTTGAGCCGGCCCAGTTGCAGGCTGAGCAACTGGGCCTGGGTGATCCGCCGCGCCATGTCGGCCAGCTTGAGCTGAACCGCCTGGGTGGCCGCCAGCGGCCGACCGAACAGGATGCGCTCCTTGGCGTATGCGGTCGCTTCGGTGAAACAGGCCAGCGCCGCACCGATCGGCCCCCAGGTGATGCCATAGCGCGCCTGGGTCAGGCAGCCCAGCGGCCCCTTCAGGCCCCGCACGCCCGGCAAGCGATTGCGATCGGGTACGCGCACGGCATCGAGATAAAGCGCGGAGGTCACCGAGGCACGCAGGCTCATCTTGCGGTGGATTTCCTGCGCTGCGAAACCCGGACTGTCGGTCGGCACGATGAAACCCTGGATGCCGTCGTCGGTCTGCGCCCAGATGATCGCGATCCGGGCCAGGTTACCGTTAGTGATCCACATCTTGGCGCCGGTGATCAACCAGTCGTCGCCATCACGGCGGGCAACGGTCTTCATGTTGGCCGGGTCCGATCCACCGTGCGGCTCGGTCAGTCCGAAGCAGCCGATCACCTCGCCCGCCGCCATCGCCGGCAGCCATTCACGGCGCTGTTCCTCGCTGCCGTAGGCGAAGATCGGATACATGCACAGCGAGCTTTGCACCGACACGAAACTGCGGATGCCGGAATCACCGCGTTCAAGCTCCTGGCAGATCAGCCCATACGACACCGCGTTCAACCCAGCACACCCGTAGTCGCTGGGCAGACTGGAACCCAAAAGGCCGAGTCCGGCGATTTCGGGGATCAGATCGGTCGGGAAGCGGCCCTGGTCGAAGCAGTCGCCGATGATCGGCAGCACCCGTTCGTCGGTGAAGCGCGCCACCGCGTCCTGCACCGCACGCTCATCATCGCTGAGCAACGAACGGACATCGTAGAGATCGGTGGGATCGAGAGCCATGGCCGGAGGTGAACTGCACGTGGGTAAGCCGTCCATTGTACCGATCGCCCTGGGGGCACCGCCAGTCGGCGCGGAGCCGAAGACGCCTGCCGTGGCCGACCCATGGCGGGTGACGGGTGACGGGAGATCGCCGAGGACGGCGGCTCAGTAGCCTGCGCGTCGATCGACCAGGCCCAATGGCGGCTGGCCGCGCTGGACTCGGCGATAGCTCCGGAGCATCAGTTCGGCGGCCTCGCGCGGCAAGGTGAAACTGGCGCAATGCGGGGTCATGAAGATGCTCGGATGTTGCCAGAATGGATGTCCGGGTGGCAGAGGTTCCTGGGCGAACACGTCGAGCACGGCATACCCCGGCTTGCCGGCGGCCAGGGCCGGGATCAGATCGGCTTCGGCCAGGTGGCCGCCACGTCCGACATTGATCAGGCAGGCGTCGGGCTTCATGGCTGCGAACAGATCGGCGTTGAGAATGCCCCGAGTATGCTCGGTCAGTGGCAGCAGACAGATCAGGTAATCGACTTCGGCGGCGATTGCCCTCAGTCCGTCGCTGCCGTGATGGCAGGTGACGCCAGGCAAACGATGCGGACTGCGACTCCAGCCATGGACCGGGTAGCCCAGGGCGTGGAACACCCGGATGCTGGCCTTGGCCATGACACCGAGACCGAGCAGGCCGATCACCGGCAGGGGTTCGGGTGCCCATGGCTGCCAGCGCTCATTGCGCTGGTCGTCACGGAAGCCGAACAGGCCGCGATGCCGGGCGATGACCACGCCGGCCAGGAACTCGGCCATGTCGGCGGCCAATCGGGGGCCGGCCAGCCGTCCGACCGGCAGGTCCGGTGGCAGGTCGGGATCGTTGAGGATGGCCTCGACCCCGGCACCGTAGGAGGTGACCGCACGCAGTGCCGGCAGGTGCTGGAACAGGCCGGGCGGGTGCTTCCAGAGCACGGCGAAGTCGATCTCGGCGGGCGTACCGAGGTCCGGCCAGACGCGCACGTCGAGTTTCGGCGCGAGTCGATGCAGATGGCGCTCGACGGCACCGGTATCGCGGTTGGGGGCAACGATCAGCAGGGCCATGCCGGGTGCCGTTCAGGGTGTCGAACGGCCAACCGGACGCACTGATATGCCTTCGGCGGTCAGCAGGGCCGGCAGTCCGTCGTCGCCCACCAGATGCAGTGTGCCGACCACGACCAGGGTCGGCGTGCCATCGGCGATCAGGGCCTGCAACTGCGGCAGCCAGCGGCGATTGCGATCGCTGTTGAGCAGGCGGGCGCTGACCGGAGTTTCGGCGACCAGTTCGGCCCACATTTCCTGCTCCAGACGGGCAAGATCAGCGGTTCGCCAGTAGCGGTGCAGGGTATGGATTTCTTCGCGCAATTCCGGCAAGGGCCGCAGGGCTTCGCGCAGAGAACGTTCCTGTTCCTCGATCGGGGCGCTGTCGAGGGCGTCGATCTGCTGCTGGGCGGTTTCCAGCCCGAGGGTGGTCTTGCCGTCGCTGCGGGCGCGCTGCATGAAATGCATGTCGAGGCCATGCTGGGCATCGAATCCGGCCTGGGTCATGGCGGAGATGGCGATGCCCAGGGTCAGGAACCAGGGTTTCAGGCGATCGACGGTCGGCAGGGCGGCCTCGCTGCCGAGGAAACCGATCAGTCGCTGGCGGGTATCGGGTGAAATCATCGAGGTCAGACTGCGATCGGCCGGCAGCATGCCGCGTGTACTCATCGCGGTGGCGACCGCCGGTGACAGCGCTTCTTCCGGTGAGATCTCGAACACCAGCCGTTCGGCACCGGCATAGGCGGCTTCCAGACTGTCGGCCAGCGGGTAGTCGTCGGCGGTCAACAGGTGGAACGAGCCAACCAGGTAGAAGTGGCGGTCGTCGTCACCGACCTGCCACAGCAAGGGCGTCGGCGGTTCGGCCTGCACCTTGGCCAGGCCGAGCAACAGGATCAGCGTGGTGGCGAATGCGCTACCCAGCCACCGGCGAACGGAGGGGTTCGGGCGATCGAGAACGGAATGGCATCTGGTCTGGGTCATGGCTTCGATCTGGTTGCGGGGTGCCGGCTGAATGGTCTGCTTGGAGTGCCGTCCTGCCCGGCCCGACATCGACATCAGGTCGTCGGGCCGGTGTAGCGCCGTTCGCCGGCCTCGACTCGGACATCCAGGCGATTCTCGGGAGGCGGTAGCGGACAGGTGGAGTGGGCGGTGAAGGCACAGGGCGGGTTGTAGGCACGGTTGAAGTCGAGCACGCTGCGGCCGTTGTCATCCGGCGGATCGGCATAGAGGAAGCGGCCGGCGCCGTAGGTGTCGCTGCTGTTGGTGCGATCGGCGAAGATCACGAACAAGCGGCCATCCCCCTCATCGACGGTTTCCAGTCGATGCTCGCGGCCATCGCGTGTGAACACCAGTACCCCCTGGTTCGGCATCGGTTCGAGTTGACCGAGGACGTTGGCGATGTCGAGGGTCTTGCCGGCCGGATGCGGCTCGAAGCGAGCCTCGAAGCGCCAACTCGGGTCGGGATCGAAGCGTTCGATGCCGACGAAGCCGGTCCGGGTGTGGGCGCGTGCGTCTCGCACGCGCAACGCAATCCGACCGCCGCGCACCAGCGCCTCGAAACTGGCCTGGCCATCGTCGAAGTGGACTCGATCCGGTTGACCGTCGGCACTGGTGGCCAGCAGGATTTCACCGTCCAGCGGAACATCCTTGAGTCGAGCGACAACGCCGGGTTCCGGCGTGAATCGCACACCGTCATCGTCGAGTCGGATCAGGCCGAGCCGCTCGGGGCCGACCGCCAGGCGGATATCGCGATCAGGGCCACTGCCTATCCGATGCTCGCCCGGTTCGACCCAGTGGAACCCGACCAGGGACAGCCAGCCTTCGGGGGCCGTCAGCCGTTCGATCCGCTCGGCGTGCCAGGCGGCGTCGGTTTCGGCCCAGTGGGTTTCATCCCGGTCGGATGCAGCCGGGTTGGATGCGACCTGGTCGGGACGGGTCTCGGCCGGACCGGCGTCGGTCACCGAAGCGTCGGCCGCAGACGACGCGGACGCAGGCGAATCAACCGCAGAAGAGTCGGTCGAGGGCGAGCAGGCGATCGGGCTCATGAGGGTGGCCAGGATGAACAGGCGGACGATGGTTTGGAGTGCGTTCGGCATGATGGCAAGGCGCTGCGAATCGGGGAGTGATCCGGGACCGCCATGATGCCCGGTTGCGCCGCCGGGCGACAGGGTCTCGTCGTGCGAGCATCGGCACGGCGGTCATGATCTGATGACGATCGCTGCTGATGGCCGCCCGCGATCAGCGGCCACGCAGGAACAGTTTGTCCAGTTCGGCCAGGCTCAATTGCGTCCAGGTCGGCCGGCCATGATTGCACTGCCCGGAGCGCTCGGTGGTTTCCATGTCGCGCAGCAGGGCATTCATCTCGGCCACCGTGAGCCGTCGATGGGCACGCACGGCACCATGGCAGGCCATGGTCGCCAATCGCTGGTTGCGCGACTCGGTCACCCGCTGACTGTCGCCC
This sequence comes from Lysobacterales bacterium UBA5700, assembly GCA_002420085.1. Taxonomy (GTDB): domain Bacteria; phylum Pseudomonadota; class Gammaproteobacteria; order Xanthomonadales; family Xanthomonadaceae; genus UBA11164. Next base: position 11,104 of record DIHI01000088.1, read on the forward strand.
CGTTCGCCGAGATCGGCCAGGACATCGCGCAGCAGGTCGGTCGGATCGGCCTCGGCCAACAGGCTCGGAATGGCGCGGATCGACAGCGCAGTCGGCCCGCTGCGGCGAACCTCGAAGCCGAGCGAGGCCAGGGTTTCAGCCTGCGCTTCGGCCTCGTCGGCCTCACGTTCGGACACGCTGACCGAGACCGGAACCAGCAGGGGTTGACTGCGGATGCCAGCACCGTCATGGGCGGCCTTGAGCCGCTCGTAGGCGATTCGCTCATGAGCCGCATGCATGTCGATCAGGACCAGACCATCGGCGTTCTCGGCCAAGATGTAGATCCCGTGCAATTGCGCGAGCGCGAAGCCCAGCGGAGGAGTGTCACCGGTCCGGGCCTGCGGTTCGGCAGCGGCATCCGGCCTGGCGCCGGCGCCGTAGAGTGCGGCATAGCCGGCGATCCGCTCGCGCACCGGCAGGCCGAGGCTGTTCTGGGTCGGTTGGTAGCGGCGCCAATCGGTCGGGCGCGGCGAATGATCGGGACTGGCCGGCTCGCTGGCAATGGCCATGGGCGGCCCCGGCTCGGCCGCCGGTTGCGCCGATCCGAGCGCACCCGCTCGGGTCTGTGCCAGCACCTCATGCAGGCTGCGGTACAGGAAGTCGTGGATGGTTCGACTGTCGCGAAAACGCACTTCATGCTTGGCCGGATGGACATTGACATCAACTCGGCGCGGATCGAGATCGAGGAACAGCACGAATGCCGGATGTCGTCCATGGAAGAGCACATCGGCATAGGCTTGCCGAACCGCATGCCCGACCACCCGATCACGCACGGCCCGTCGATTGACGTAGAAATATTGATGATCGGCGGAGGATCGAGCGGCAGTCGGCAGACCGATCCAGCCGCTCAGGCGCAGACCGGCCGCTTCCCGCTCGATCGCCAGGCACTGATCGGCGAAACCGTCGCCGAGGATTTCCGTCACCCGTTGCAGGTGGCGAGCGTCCGCCATCGCCCGGTAGTGGCGATTCGGCCGGCCGTTGTGGCCAAGCCGGATATCGACATCCGGACGAGCCAGCGCCAAGGCCCGCAGCCATTCCTCGATGTGGCCGAGTTCGGTGCGTTCGGCGCGCAGGAAACGGCGCCGGGCAGGCACGTTGAAGAACAACTCGCGGACCTCGACCGTGGTGCCGACCGGGTGCGGATGCGGGCGTACCGGCTCGATCCGACCCCCATCGATTTCCAGGCGCGCACCATGCTCGTCCTCCTGGCGCCGGGAGGTCAGCGTGAAATGACTGACCGAGGCGATCGACGGCAACGCCTCGCCGCGAAAACCCAGGCTGCGCACCTGTTCGAGATCGTCGAGCGAGGCGATCTTGCTGGTCGCATGTCGGGAAACCGCCAGCGGCAGGTCGTCGCCCGCCATGCCGCTGCCATCGTCGCGAACCCGGATCAGCCGAGTGCCGCCGACTTCGAGATCGATTTCGAGACTGCGCGCCCCGGCGTCGAGTGCGTTCTCGACCAGTTCCTTGACCACCGACGCCGGTCGCTCGACCACTTCACCGGCGGCGATCTGGTTGATCAGTATCTCGGGAAGGGTGCGGATCGGCACGGGGATCGAGCAAGGATTGACGGCGCTCGATCATACCAGTGGCGATCGCAGCCACGGTGTTCGATCGGATCAGTACCCGATCGGAATCGATCGGCCGGGTCTGTTCCGGGGCTCAGCGTGCCGACATGCCACTGCTGGCAGCGACCGAACCGACCACGCCGGACGGCGCCGGCACCCGCAGCCGCTGGCCGAGCCGGACGACATCCGAATTCAGATTGTTGGCACGCCGGAGGCTGGCCACACTCACGCCGTACCGGACGGCGATGGCGGACAGGGTATCGCCGCGCACCACCACATGCTCGCGCGCGCCGATCGGCGCCGCATCCGGATTGGCGGCCAGCCAGGTGTCCGGTGGTGGCCGAGTCACGAAATAGGCACGCACCCCTTCGCCGATCGCCGCAGCCAGTTGCTTGCGATAGACCGGATCGGACAACCGACGCTCCTCGCTCGGATTGCTGATGAAGCCGGTCTCGACCAGCATCGAGGGCACATCGGGCGACCGCAGCACCACGAAATTGGCGCGCTCGACCTGCGGCTTGTGCGCCTTGCCGACCCGCTTGAGGCCATCGAGCACGTGCCGGGCGACATCCTCGGACGCGCGCATGGTCGCGCTCTGGGAAAGATCGAGCAGCACTGCCGCGAGCGTATCGTCCTTGTCGTCGAGTTTGACACCACCGACCAGATCGGCGGCATTTTCGCGATCGGCAAGCCAGCGTGCAGCCTGCGACGAGGCCCCACCCAGCGACAGCACGTACACCGACGCACCATTGGCGTTGCGGTTGTGGGCAGCATCGGCATGCACCGACACGAACAGGTCGGCTTGCTGGCCGCGAGCGATCTGATAGCGCTGGGGCAGGGCGATGAAGCGATCATCGGAGCGCACCAGGAAGGCACGAAAGCCGCGCATGGCATCGATCTCGCGAGCCAGTTCCTTGGCGACGGCCAGGGTGATGTCCTTCTCGCGTCGTCCGCTCGGACCGATCGCCCCAGGATCCTTGCCACCATGCCCGGCATCGATGGCCACCACGATCTCGCGTTCGCCACGACCGACCACGTCCTCGACCCGACGAACCGCTGCCACCGTGCGCTGTGCCGAGCGCGCATGCAACTCGACCACCAGACGCTGGGCAGCATCCGGTCCGACGCCCTCAATGCGGGTCCGGGGCTGGATCGCCTCGACCAGATCGAACACCACTCGCAATTGTCCCGGCTCCGGCGAGCCGGTACGCACGCCGACCACCGAGCCAGTCGCCGGGCCGGGTCGGAAGTCCTTGGCAAGCCGGCCGTCCGGCAGATCGAGCACCAGTCGATCGGGATTGGCGAGGGTGAAGACCTTGTGCTCGGTCGAACCGGACAGACTGATCTCGATCCGAGTGAACTCGCCGGTCTCAGCCAGACTGAGCGCCTTGATCTCCCCGGCTGTCGATGCAGCGGACAGACCGACCAGCAGGCAGCCGAAAATCGCCCTGACGGACAGATCCATCCACGTGCGGCGGCAGAACGCTCGGCTCATGCCGCGATTCAACCGCATCGGCTAGACGATTTCAAGCTTTTTTCCATATGAATCCGCCTCCTGCGCCATATTTCTAAAGATTTGTTCAGGTTGTGCCGGTAAACCGGGTACGCGCAGCCGACAACCCGAGCCGCCCCTGGCGGTCGGGGCTGCACAAACCCACTCCTGCACGCATACCGCGCACCCCTGGCGGGCGCCGGAGTCAGGGCCTGAGCCT
>DIHI01000088.1:14570-14750 GCA_002420085.1 Lysobacterales bacterium UBA5700
CGAGCAGTGCAGACGTCTCCCGCAGCGCGTGCGCAGCCGACGTGTCACGGCTCGGCGATGACATGTCGGACCACCTCGGCAACATGTCGGTGACAGCGTCGCGCCATCCGAACCGATCCGATCACACCGATCGAACGACACGAGCAGGGTCGGCGAGACGCTGAATTACAAGCTTATTTC
>DIHI01000088.1:14932-17365 GCA_002420085.1 Lysobacterales bacterium UBA5700
CCATGACGTGGCCGCTTGACCGGGGCCGCCCCCTGCCAGACTTCACATCCCAGCGGACCCAGAGTCAGCGACCACTCACCACCCTCCCGACAAAAGAATCAAGGCATCAGACATGACACAGAAAACCAAGAACATCCTGCTCATCATGCTCGACCAGATGCGCTATCCACGGCTGCGTGAATCGGGCGGAATGTCCGCCGATCTGAAACAGGTACTCGCCCTGCAGCCCCTGTCCGCAGACAATCGCTACGTACAGTATTTCCCCGGCTTCATGCGGTTGCGCAAGAACGCCGTGGTGATGCGCCAGCATGTCATCGCAACCTCGGCCTGTGTACCCAGCCGGGCGACGATCATCACCGGCCAGTACGGCACCAAGACCCGCGTTCTCGAAACCGACAGCCTGTTCAAGTACGGCAGCGACCCGAACTTTCCCTGGCTGCACCCACGGGGAATCCCGACCCTTGGCGACTGGTTTCGTGCTGCCGGCTATTCCACGCACTACTTCGGCAAATGGGACTTGTCCTATGTCGATGTCGATGGTCCGGAACGGGGCGACCTCAATCCCTGGGGCTTTTCCGATTGGCCGCTGTCATCACCCGATGCCCAGGGCGGTCAGTTGAATCAGTTGGGCGTGTACCGAGACCCCGGCTATGTCGACCTTGCAGAAACTTTCCTCAAGCGCAAGGCGATGAACTTCGAGACCGCCAAGGCCGATCCTCAACCCTGGCTGTGCGTATTGTCGCTGGTCAACCCGCACGACATCGCTTCGGCCTATCCACTCAGTTGGTGGATGCCCGACACCCTGCCGCAGCCCGGCGTGCAGACCGCCGATCAGAGCATACCAACGGTACGGCCGATTCCCGCGCCCGGCGACCTCAGCAACCCACTGCCGGGCGGAGTCACCCGCATCCCGCTGAACCCGCGTGGTTTTCCACAGGACTGCTTCGACCTGCCCGAGACCTACGGTGAGGATCTGTCGAGCAAACCGGACTGCCAGTTCGATTACAGCTACAAGATGGGCTTGGCACTGAAATCGCGTCGCCCGCCACCGCAACGCCCGTACATGGCCTTGCCATTGCAGATTCAGGACGATCCCCAGGCGTGGAGTGCCGCATTCGGGCAGTTCTATGCCTATTGCCATACCTTGGCCGACGCCCAGATGGAACGGATATTGAAGACACTGGACGAATCCGGACTGGCCAAGGACACCCTGGTGGTATTTCTGTCCGATCACGGTGAATATGCCGCCGCACATGGCGGCATGATCGAGAAGTGGCACAGCGCCTACGAGGAAATCCTGCATGTGCCCTTCCTGGTGTCATCGCCAGACCTGAATCCATCGGATCAGGACATCCGCTATATCGATCAATTGACCAGCCATGTCGATGTGCTGCCGACGCTGCTCGGACTGATCGGTCTCGACACCCAGCAACAACAGGCACTCGGCCCGAACATTCCCGACCAGACCTACGAACCCCTGCCCGGCGCCGATCTGACACCAGTGATCGCCGACCCCTCGGTCCCGGTCGTCACGGCCGACGGCAAACCGCGCGACGGCGTGCTGTTCATCAGCGACGACACCATCACCGAGACGCTCAAGGGTGAACAGCCGGCACCGGCATTCAAGATTTTCCAGGCGGAAGTGGAATCACAGCGCCAGCAGGGCATCGGCTTGCAGCCCGGCTCGGTGGTGCAGCCCTGTCATGTCCGTTGCGCACGCACCTCGGAATGGAAACTGGTGCGCTATTTCGATCCCATGGGCGATGTCGCCGACCAGTGGGAACTGTACAACCTGATGACTGACCCCACCGAACGCAGCAATCTGGTCACCTGGAACGCAGCCGGCGAACCGATTCCGTGCCCGGAACGACTCACCGGCACCCCTGGCGCCGCCGATATCGATCTCGACGCCGTCCTGCACCACATGCGAGGACTGCTGCTGGCACTGGAACAGCAATACCTCGGCTACCCGCACCCGCTGGTCGAGGACTATGCCCTGGAGTAGGGCATCGGAAACCCCGACTCGTATCGGATTGCTGCCGCTTGGCGCCCTCAGCCAGCCCTTCCGGCGACTTTGTCTCGGTAGGAGAAGGGCAGGCGTTAAGTAACCCCTGATTTATTCGATAACCTGAGTAGTGCTAGACTGCTCGATAAAAATCAATGACTTACATAAGTCTGCATGTTGCATAATCGAAATGGATCAGGGATCTCCCTGAATCCGTGTCCTCGCCCANNACTTTGTCTCGGTAGGAGAAGGGTAGGTGTTAAGCTATTTTCACTACGCGACATTTCTGACACAGTGGGTAACTTGTCAAGAATTCAGTCAGACGATGGTGCATCATTCCGTATGAATTTCCATAGATATAGAAGGCCGTCTCAATTGGGCCTTGCCAGTAACTGAGGACTCGACCTTCCCCTTGGAGCAAACGATCA
>DIHI01000030.1:0-10953 GCA_002420085.1 Lysobacterales bacterium UBA5700
CTGCGAGTTGCGGTCGGTCGGGTCGGCTTGGGCGATAATGGGCGGCTGTGGTGCGTTTGCGTGCCGCCCGTCCGTCTGGAGTTCATGCCGTGTCCGTTTCGTTGCGTCCGTTCGATCTACCCATCGCCACTGTCATCGCGGGTGCCGCGATCGCGACCATCGGTGTCGCTGCGCCTGCACACGGCCAGCCGGCCGAGTCCGATCTCGCGGTGCGGCTGGATGCCGTGACCGTCACTGCTCAGCGTCGTGCCGAGGATGTGCTGGCGGTGCCGGTGTCGGTGTCGGTGATCGATGCCGATGCGCTGCGCGCCTACGGTGCGTCGGGTCGGGATGTGCTGCTGCTCGGTGGCCGCGCGCCGAGTGTCCAGGCCGAGTCCTCGTTCGGACGAACCTTCCCGCGCTTCTACATCCGTGGCTTGGGCAATACCGACTTCGATCTCAACGCCAGCCAGCCGGTGTCGATGGTGTATGACGATGTGGTGCTGGAAAACCCGACCCTGAAGGGCTTCCCGATCTTCGATCTGGATCGGGTCGAGGTGCTGCGTGGTCCGCAGGGCACGCTGTTCGGCCGCAACACGCCCGGCGGGGTGGTCAAGTTCGAGTCGGTACGCCCGACGGCGGAGCCCGCCGCGTTTGCCCGGCTCGGCTACGGTCGCTTCGATACGGTCAATTTCGAGGGTGCGGTCGGTGGTGCGCTGGGTGCGGGTTCGGCGGCGCGGGTCTCGGCGCTGTATCAGCGGCGCGGCGGCATTGCCAACAATACGGTGATCGCCGATGACCGGCGCGAGGATTTCGTCGAGCGTGCGATCAAGGCGCAGTGGCTGTTTTCTACGGATGATGCCTTCGAGGCATTGCTGCAATTCCGGGCGCGCGATCTCAGTGGCGGGTCGCAGGTGTTCCGGGCCAATCTGATCGCGCCCGGCAGCAACCGGATCGCGCCGGGCTTCGATCGCTTCACCCTGGCCCAGGATGCGCAACCGACCCTTGATGTCGAGTCGCAGGGCGCCAGTGCTCGACTGACCTGGACGCTGGATGGCCTGAGGCTGGTGTCGATCAGTGCCTGGGAGTCGGTCGAGATGTTCGCGCGAGGCGATGTCGATGGTGGTTTCGGCGCTTCGTTCGCGCCGCCGTTCGGGCCGGGCTTCATTCCGTTTCCGGCGGAGTCCGGTGACGGCATTCCGCAGCACCGACAGTTGACCCAGGAGGTTCGTCTGGAGTCGGCCGACGATGGCCGCGCGCTGGCTTGGCAGGCCGGGGTGTTCGTCTACGACGAGAACCTCGACATCGACAATCTCAGCTACGACACCCTGGCCGGCAGTGTGGTCAACGGGGTTGCGCGCCAGCGTCAGGACAATCGCGCCTACGCCGTGTTCGGTTCGGCCAGCCATGCGCTCGGCGAGCGCTGGCGATTGGCGGCTGGGGCGCGCTACACCCGCGACGAGAAGGATTTCGTGGCCGAGCGGTTGCTGTCGCCGATCGGTGCAGGCGCATTGGCGCCGATCGAGCGCGATCTCGACGACGACAATTTCAGTGGCGACATCAGTCTGACCCGGACCCTGTCCGAGCGGCAGAGGGTCTATGCCCGGCTGGCACGCGGCTATCGCGCGCCGTCGGTGCAGGGACGGCTGCTGTTCGGCGATGTCGTTTCGGTCGCCGATTCCGAGACGGTGCTGTCCTGGGAACTGGGCTATCGCGGTGAACTGTTCGACCGACGCCTGCGCCTGGGGGTGAATCTGTTCCGCTATGCGCTCGACGATGCCCAGTTGACGGCGGTGGGTGGCGAGACCAATTTCAACACCCTGATCAATGCCGATACGGTGGTCGGGCGCGGTATCGAGGTCGATCTCGATGCCGTGCTCGGGCCGAGCCTGACGCTGTCGGCGGCGGCTTCGTTCAACGATACCGAGATTCGCGACCGCACTCTCGGGGTGGTGCCGTGCGGCAGTGGCTGCACCGTGCTCGATCCGCCCGGTGCGGTCGCCGGTACGGTGTCGATCGATGGCAACCGCCTGCCACAGGCGCCGAAGTGGATCGCCAATGTCGCGCTCGACTGGCGTCAGGAAGTCCGGGGCGGCGAGTTGTTCGCCCTGTTCGATGCCAGCTATCGCAGTCGGATCGATTTCTTCCTGTACCGCAGTGTCGAGTTCGTCGGTGATCCGCTGACCGAGGTCGGGCTGCGTCTCGGCTATCGCTGGGCCGGTGGGCGTTACGAGGTTGCCGGTTTCGGCCGCAACATCTTCGACCAGACCGAGGTGCTGGGCGGTGTCGATTTCAACAATCTCACCGGTTACGTCAACGAGCCGCGCGTGCTCGGGGTCGAGGTAGCGGTTCGCTATTGATCGACTGTCGCCGATTCACACCGCCTGGGCGGCGCGCCGAAGCCGGTCGTTGACCGCACTCCAGGCGTCGTCATCGGGCGGTCGTTCGGCCAGGATGGCCTCGGCGCCTATCGCGTCGAGGCTGCGCAGGGCGGCATACAGTCCACGGGCGTAGGCTTTCGGTTCATCCGGCAGGGCGATGCCACGAGTTTCCGCCGGCAGGGTGGCGATCGCCAGCACCAGATGCTGCCGATCGGCGGCGATCTCGGTGCGGCTGGCCAGGCGCAGCGGGGTCCGGGGGGCGTAGTGGGCAGCCAGCATGCCGGGCGCACGTGGGCTGTCGCTGCCGGGGCCGAGGGTGACCGGCCCGATCAGGTCGGCGATGTCGTCGCGGTGGATGCGGCCAGGGCGCAGGATGCGGGGCGTGGCGCCGGTCAGATCGACGATCGTGCTTTCGATGCCGACCGGGCAGTCGCCGCCGTCCAGCACGATCGGAACCTGGTCGCCGAATTCGTCGCGGACGTGTTCGGCTCGGGTCGGACTGATCCGGCCGAAGCGGTTGGCCGAGGGGGCGGCCAGGCCCCGTCCGAATGCATGCAGCAGGCGCTGGGCCACAGGGTGTGCCGGCACCCGCAGGCCGATGCTGTCCTGGCCGCCGGTGACGGCGTCGAGTACATCCGGATGACGGCGCAGGATCAGGGTCATCGGTCCGGGCCAGAAGGCGTCGGCGAGTCGGTATGCTGTGTCCGGGATCGCCCGTGCGTAGCGGTCGAGCAGGCCGGCCTCGGCGATGTGGACGATCAGTGGGTGGTCGCTCGGACGTTGTTTCAGGGCGAAGATGCGGGCAATGGCGGCCGGATTCTCGGCATCGCCGGCCAGGCCGTAGACGGTTTCGGTCGGCAGGCCGATCACCTGGCCGGTGCGCAGGGCGGCCAGGGCGTCGGCGAGTTCTGGACTGAGCGGGGCTTCGATCATCGCGACATGGTAACGGAGCGTGCCAGCGGTCGTCCGGGTGCGACGCCTGGATTCGGCAGCGATCGGCCGTGCGTGCTGTGTCGGTCGCTGTCGGGGCTCGGTTCGCGCGACGGAGGCCGCCGTCTGGACGATCGGTCAGAAATCTGGCGCTTCGGTCATATTTCGCGCCAGTGGGCCAGGGCTGCAAACGACGGCCCGCGCCAGACCGACGGGTGAACCTGATCGGCGGTTCAGTCGATGTGCCGTTGCCGCCAACGCTGGCATTGGCTCAGGACACTGTCGAGCAGGCGTTGGAGTTCGGCCTCCGAGGCGCCGCCACGGGTGGCGACATTGAAGCCGAGCAACAGGCAGATCAGGATGTCGGCGCGCTCCTGCACGCGGTCGCCAGCGATTTCCCCCGCTGCGGCCGCCCGTTGCAGGGCGCCGATCAGGGCCGCCCGAACCCGATCCCGATAGCGTTCCGCTCGGCGGGCGATCATGGCGTCGGTGGCGCCGGTCTCGGCCATCAGATTGATCAGCATGCAGCCACGCCGATCCTGTCGGACGATCCAGTCGCGCAGCGCCAGGAAGAACGTCTCGATTGCCGCCAGCCCGTCGTCACGATTCAGGAGGGGGGCGATCAGGGCGCGGTCGGCCTGACTCTCGTAGCGGTCGAGGGCGCGATCGAGCAGGCCCTGTTTCGAGCCGAAGGCGTTGTAGATGCTCGATTGGCTCATGCCGAGCACGGTTTCCAGTTGCCGGGTGGTCGCACGGATGCCCTTTTGCCAGAAGAAGGTGAGTGCAGCTTCAAGTACAGCTTCGGTGTCAAACTCACGCGGCCGACCGGCCGTGCGGACCGGTGGGCGACGGGTGGGGTCGGTCTTGGCGAGCGGCTGCATGATTCGATTCCTTGGCGTAGGGCCCGGGCATCGCGCGAACGCGGTCTGTCGGAAACTGTACGTTGCAAGGATCGCCTCGGCAAGTGCAGGTCGGGCCATGGCCATCGGGCCTGGCCAGGCTCGCGATGCTCAACGATCCGCGTCGAACGGTTGCCTGAGCAGGGCGCTCAGGGATTGCTGGTCGGGACGACGGAACTGCTCCAGGCCGATCGCCATGTTTGCCTCTTGGCCGAGTGGTCGTGCCCGGTAGCTGCCGAACAGACGATCCCAGATCGACAGGTGAAAGCCATAGTTGCTGTCGGTTTCTTGACGCAGCAGCGAGTGATGGATGCGGTGCATCGAGGGGGTGACCAGCAGCCAGCGCAGCCGCCGGTCCAGGGCAGGCGGCAGGGCGGCGTCGGTGTGGGTACACAGGGAGCCGAGCGAGAGCGCCAACTCGAATATCACCACGGCGGCCGGATCCGGCCCGAGCAGCCAGACCAGGGCCAGTTTGATCACCATCGACAGGGCGATCTCGATCGGATGGAAGCGAACCCCGGTGCTGACGTCGAAGCCGGTGTCGCTGTGGTGGACCCGGTGCAGCCGCCACAGCAGGGGCAGGCGATGCATCAGTCGGTGCTGCCAGTAGATGGCCATGTCCAGCACCAGGACGGCGAGCGGAATCGTCAGTGCCGGCGGTCCGTCGAGGTGATTGAACAGGCCGATGTCGCGGGCCTGGAGTTCGAGTGCCAGGCCGACGGCAAGGACCGGAAACAGCAGGCGCAGCATCAGGGTGTCGATCAGCACCAGTGCGGCGTTGATCGCCTGACGGCGAGCCGGCCGGCCGTCGCCACGCAATGGCCTGAGCGTCTGCCAGGCCAGCATCAGGGCCAGGGTGGTGAGGAAGGCGGTCAGACGGACCACGCCTTCGTGAGCGACCAGCCAGGCCCCCACGGCAGTCACCGGGTGATCCGCGAGGGCGGTTTGTGCGACAGCCAGTCGGCCAGGGCGCGTTGCTCGGGAAGTGGGTGGTCGAGCGCGGCAAGTTCGTCGATCACGGTGCCGAGGTCGGCGGCGATATCGAGGTCGCTCAGTACGGGCAAGCGTCGTGCCGCACCCAGTTCGATCAGCTTTTCCGACAGCCGGCGCTCGGTGTCGGCACGGCTGTAGGCGACCCCGGTCAAGACCGCCATCGGCACCGGGCGATTACCGCCGAACAGCCAGAAACCGCCGTCGCGGGCCGGGCCGATCGCGAACCGGTCGATTTCGGAATCCAGCCAGGCGGCGGCCGACAACAGCAGGTCGGCGTCGATCTGCGGGGTGTCGGCGCCGATCAGGATGCCGGCCCGGTGCCGGTCGAGCAGTTGCGCATAGACCCGAGCCATCCGCTCGCCGAGCGAGCCTTCCTCCTGTGCCAGATTGGTCAGGCCCGGCCAGTCACCTTCCTCGATCGCCGCCGCTTCGGCGACTGCCCAGTAGGCCCGGACCGGGGTATCGATCGGGGCGCGCTGCTCGCTGTCGCGAGCGACTGCCGCAACCGCCGCTGCGGCCCGGCGATGCCAGGACAGGGCAAAGTCTTCGCCGGTCTCGGCGGCCAGTCGAGTCTTGATCGGCGATCGTCCGGGGGTTTTCACGAAGATCGCCACGCCGATGCCGGTCGCAGGTCGGGATGGCTGGGTGCGGTTCATCGGGCGCCCCCTGACCGTGAGAAGCGCATTGCCTGCCGGGCGGTGAGGTAGAGGTGCTCGGTCGTGGTCCGCAGCCAGCCCTGTTCGGCATAGCGGCGTGCGCTGGTGTGGATCGGCGCGCGCAGTGGCCGGATGGCGGCGCCGAGTCGGCGCGCGCGCCAGACCAGTTCGTGGTCTTCACCCCGTCCGATCCGGGGGTCGAAGCCGCCCAGGCGCTGCCACAGGGTACGTGCCAGGGTCAGGCCCTGGTCGCCGAAGGGCATAGCCAGCCAGCGGCTGCGAATGTGGGTACCGATGCGGTTGAGGGTCATCGAGCGCGGGCCGTCGTCGAGGAAGCGCAGGTCGAAGAAGTACATGGCGTTCGGGTCGCGGGTGTTGTGTTCGAGCGCGCGCAGTGCCGCTTCGCTCAGTCGCGAATCGGCATGCAGGAAACACAGCCAGTCGCCACGGCTGGCATCGGCACCGGCGTTGAGCTGGTGCGCCCGGCCGACGGTCGGCGCCTCGATCCAGCGCGGCTCGGGCGGCGGTCGGTCGGGTTCGGATGGCTGTGCCGGTCGCTGGCCCGGTGCGGCGACCAGGATCGTTTCGTGGTCCGGCCCGAGTGCCGCCAGATCGGGCAGCAGGGCCTGCCATGCCGTATCACCCGGTCCGACCGGAATCACGATCGAAATGCGTGGGCGGTGGTCGATCAGGTTCTGGTTCATTGCCTCGGTTTCGCAATCAGCCCCGGCGCCAGGCGAAGAAGCGCTCGGCCAGTCGCAGCGCGGTCTGTGGCGCATGGCCACGTTTCCATTCGCCGGCCACGTACTTGTTGGCTTCGTTCATGGTCGGGTAGATGTGAATCGTGCCGAGCAGTTTGTTCAGGCCGATGTTCCATTTCATGGCCAGCACGAATTCGGCCAGCAGGTCGCCGGCATGGGCGCCAACGATGGTGGCACCGAGAATGGTGTCCTTGCCGGGCGCGGTCAGCACCTTCACGAAACCATGGTCGGCGCTGTCGGCGATGGCGCGATCGAGGTCGTCGATGCCGTAGCGGGTGACTTCGACCGCGATGCCGCGTTGCCGCGCCTCGTCCTCCGACAGGCCAACCCGAGCCACTTCCGGGTCGGTGAAGGTCGCCCAGGGGATCACTCGATAATCGACCTTGAAGCTCCAGAATGGCGCAAGCAGGGCATTGACCGAGGCATACCATGCCTGATGGGCGGCGACATGGGTGAACTGGAACGGTCCGGTGGCGTCGCCGCAGACGTGGATGTTGGGGAAGTTGGTGCGCAGCAGTTCGTCGGCGGCGATGGTGCCGCGCTCGTTGACCACGATGCCCAGTTCCTCCAGCCCGAAGCCGCGTACCCGTGCCTTGCGGCCGAGGGCCACCAGCAGTCGGTCGAACGGGATTGCAACGTTCTGGCCGTCGTGTTCGCACAACAGCACGCCGCCATTCTGGCCGTTGGCCTCGACTCGGACCGCCCGGTGGCCGGTTGCCACTCGGATGCCATCCTCGGCAAAGCGCGCCCGGACCTGTTCGGCCGCATCGGCGTCTTCGCGCGGCAGCAGGCGTGGCGCCATCTCGACCACCGTGGTCTGGCTGCCCAGGCGGGCGAATGCCTGGGTCAGTTCGCAGCCGATCGGGCCACCGCCGAGCACGACTAGGCGGGCCGGCAGGGCATCCAACTCCCAGACCGTGTCGCTGGTCAGGTAGTCCACCGCTTCCAGGCCGGGGATGCGCGGCACCAGTGGTTCGGCGCCGGTCGCGAGGATCAGCGAGCGGGCACTCAGGCGGCGGCCATCGACTTCGACCTCCCAGGGCGAAACCAGGCGGGCATCGCCGGCGATCACATCGACGCCGAGCCCTCGGTAGCGTTCGACCGAGTCGTGTGGTTCGATCCGTGCCACCACCGACCGGACCCGCGCCATGACCTGGGCGAAATCGAATTCCGGGGTGAGTCGGGCCAGGCCGTAGCGCTCGGCTTCTCGCGCCTCCGCGAGCAGGCGTGCGGTTCGCAGCAGGGCTTTCGATGGCACGCACCCGGTGTTCAGGCAATCGCCACCCATCCGGTGCTTCTCGATCAAGGCCACCCGTGCCTTGACCGCACTGCCGATGTAGGCCGAGACCAGCCCGGCTGCGCCGGCCCCGATCACGATCAGGTTGTAGTCGAAGCGTTTCGGGCGAACGTGGTCGCGATAGATTCGGCGTGCCGCCAGCCAGCGGCTCAGCCAGCGCATCAACAAGGGCAGCAGGCCGAGCAGGGCGAACGCCGCCAGCAGGCCGGGTGACAGGACATCGGCCGGCGAATCGATCCGGGCAAGCTGGGTGCCGGCAAACACGTAGACGATGGTTCCGGGCAGCATGCCGAGCTGACTGACCCAGTAGAAGGTGAAGCTGCGCAGGGAGGTCAGCCCAGCCAGCAGATTGATCAGGAAGAACGGAAACACCGGAACCAGACGGAGGGTGAACAGATAGAAGCCACCGTCGCGATCGATGCCGGCATCGATTCGTTTCAGGCGCTCGCCGTAGCGGGCCTTCAGTGGCTCGCGGGCGACGAAGCGTGCCACCAGGAAGGCGAGGGTGGCGCCGAGCGTACTGGCGAACGAGACCAGGATGGTGCCGGCCAGCAGGCCGAACAGCGCTCCGCCGGCCAGGGTCAGCACGGCCGCGCCGGGAATCGACAGGGCGGTGATCAGCACGTAAACCAGGAAGTAGATGCCCCAGGCACGCCAGGGATTGGCCTCGGTCCAGGCGTTCAGTTCGGCCTGTCGGGCCTTGAGGGTTTCCAGACTGAGTTGCTCGACCAGACCGGTCTGCCAGACCAGAGCCAGGACTGCGATGATCGCCAGAACGACGGCCAGACGACGCCACGAAGCGGGGAGGGATGTTTTCATGCCGTGATCCTGACCGGGGGCGATACCGTTGACCATGGCAGTGTGCCCGTATTTTCGGGCGTCTGACCAGCCCCGGCCGTCAGGATCAGTGCCGTCAGTCGATCACGCGGGTCGTCAGGTCGGACCCAGCAAGGGGTGGGTCCGGACCGGCCATCGGCGGGCGGATCGGTCGCGGTCTCGGGGCGCGCCTGGGGCGGTGATCCGGGTCGATGAGCACGTCGGACGCCGGGCATCCTTTCCCAGCGTCCGGTGAAACCTGAGTGTGGTGCAGTCCAATTCGATCGCCGCCTCGGTTGGCCGCGAGCGGATCGATCGTGGCCGGATCAGCCGCTGACGCCGACTTCGTACCAAGGCGTCGGGTTGATCGGGCAGCGGTAGCGGAAACCGTTCTCGCCGATCTCGACCACGCTCTCGCCGGTCTGGCCGGGTTCGAGCGGGAACATGTCGAGTTGCTTGCCGTCACCGTCCTGGATCTGCCAACCGACCAGCTTCTCGGCCTTGTTGTGGATCACGAACTTGTAGCGGCCCGGCTTCAGACCGGCCAGGGTCTCGCGGGCGGTGAAGTAGCCGTTGTACTGGTCGAGGTGGATGGTGGTGACGCCGTCGGTCGTGGTCGGGGTGGCGGCCCAGGCCGAGAAGCTCAGGATCGACAGCAACAGGGCAGTGGCGAGCGATGTGGAGAGACGCGACATACGGGTGTGCTCCATGGAGAGGAATTGAAAGGAGAGCGGCGACGGCCAGGGTGGCCGGTGCCAGGCACGTTTTGCAGCAATGAATCCATAACGTGCCTGGAGTATGATACCGAGCAGTATCTGAAATATTGGACACATTTACATCGTTTTTTATATCAGATCGTACAAAAAACAAGGATAGGTAACGCCATGGAACAAGACCTTCTCTCCTCGGTTCTGGCCCGCTTGCACCTGCGCGCACGGGTCTATGCGCTGCCCAGTGTGTGTGGTGCCTGGCAAATCGACACCACCGACCACCCCGGTGCCCAGTTCCACCTGATCTCGCGCGGCACCGGCTACCTGCATCTCGAAGGACAGCCGCCCAGGGCTTTGCGCTCGGGTGATCTGTGCGTGTTTCCGCGCGGCTCCTGGCACCTGATCAGTTCCAGCCCGACGCCGCGTGGCAGCGGAACATGGGAGCGCGCCGACCTGGCGATGCCCTACACCTCGCTGATCTGCGGCGAGTTCGAGTTCGAGCAGGGCACGCCACCCGGCCTGCTGGATGCCTTGCCGGATGCGATTGTCATTCCGTCCGAGGATGTCGATGACCGGTTCGGCGCCGTGCTGCGGCTGCTGGCCGACGAGTCGCTGCACATCGAATCCGGTTCCAATGTCGTGCTCGATCGCCTGGCCGATGCCCTGTTCGTGATGGTCCTGCGACACCACATCAAGCGGGTCGGCGATCGTCATGGCCTGCTGGCGGCGGCGTCCGACAAGCGGATCGCCAGTGCCCTGCTGGCCATGCACAACGAGCCCGGCAAGCCCTGGACGGTGGCCAGTCTGGCCAGCCTGGTGGGGATGTCCCGGACCGCGTTCTCGGCGCGCTTCTCCGAACTGATGGGTGATTCGCCGATGGCCTATCTGACCCGCTGGCGCATGCACGAGGCCGAGCGCCTGTTCCAGGACGCCCGTAATTCAGTCGCCCGCGTCGCTGAGCGGTTGGGATACGAGACCGAGGCAGCCTTCCGGCGGGCCTACAAGCGGGTCACCGGCCGGACACCAGGCAGCGTCCGCCGCAACCTGGCCTGAAGCCGCGCTCGGCACCGGGCCGGTCGCCGGAGGGCTCGGTTCGGAACGTGGACTCCGGGTCGATGGGTCAGGGCAGGGTCGGCCTGCACACGGGCTTGCGCCGACCGGGGCTATAATCGCGGCCTTTCCAGGGCTGCCGCGTCGCAATGACCGATACTCGCCTGCCCGTGCGCCGGGCTCTGCTCTCCGTCTCCGACAAGACCGGCATCGTGGAACTGGCCCGCACCCTGGCCAGCCTCGGTGTCGAACTGCTGTCCACCGGCGGTACCGCCAAGACCCTGCGTGAGGCCGGGGTGGCGGTGGTGGAGGTCGGTTCGGTGACCGGTTTTCCGGAAATCATGGGCGGCCGGGTCAAGACCCTGCATCCGAAGATTCACGGCGCCCTGCTTGGCCGACCGGGCCTGGATGACGAGGTGATGGCCGAGCACGGCATCGAGTCGCTCGACCTGCTGGTGCTGAACCTGTACCCGTTCGAGCG
>DIHI01000030.1:11040-12725 GCA_002420085.1 Lysobacterales bacterium UBA5700
ATGCTGCGTGCCGCTGCCAAGAACCATGCTCGGGTCGCCGTGCTCAGTGATGCCGAACAGTATCCGGCGGTACTGGCCGAGTTGATCGAGAGCGAGGGTCGGCTCGCGGCGGCAACCCGGTTCCGGCTGGCGGTGGCGGCATTTGGCCGGGTCGCTGCCTACGATGCCGCGATCGCCGGTTATCTCAGTGCGCGCCTGCCGGTCGAATCGGGTTCGCCATTCCCGAGTGTCTGGAGCCGTTGCTTCGAGAAGGTCATGGACCTGCGCTATGGCGAGAATCCGCACCAGGCGGCGGCCTTCTACCGTGACCCGGCCGCTGGGTCGGGCCTGTTTTCGGGGTTGCGCGTGCTCCAGGGCAAGGCGGTCGGCTACAACAATCTGGCCGATGCCGATGCCGCCTGGGAGTGTGTGCGCCAGTTCGAGCGTCCGGCCTGCTGCATCGTCAAGCATGCCAATCCGTGTGGTGTCGCCGAGGCCGATGACCCCGGTCGGGCCTACGATCTGGCCTATGAAACCGATCCGACCTCGGCCTTTGGCGGGATCGTCGCATTCAATCGGCCGGTCGATGGCGAGACCCTGGCGCGGGTGCTCGATCGACAGTTCGTCGAGGTGCTGGTGGCGCCGTCCTTCACGGCCGAGGCGGTCGAGCGCGCCGGCCGCAAGCCGAATGTCCGGCTGATCGAGGTGCCGACCGGTGCGGCGATCGATGCCTTCGACTGCAAGCGCATCGGCGGTGGCCTGCTGGTACAGACCACCGACAACCGCCGGATCGGGCCCGAAGACCTCCGGCAGGTCAGCCAGCGGGCGCCGACGGCCGATCAATCGGCCGATCTGATCTTCGCCTGGCGAGTCGCCAAATTCGTCAAGTCCAATGCCATCGTCTATGCCCGCGACGGTCGCACGATCGCCATTGGCGCCGGCCAGATGAGCCGGGTCGATAGTGCCCGGATCGCCGTGCTCAAGGCCGAGGCGGCCGGTCTGCCGGTGGCCGGTGCGGTGATGGCTTCGGATGCCTTCTTCCCGTTCCGGGACGGCATCGATGCGGCGGCGGCGGCCGGTGTCTGCGCGGTGATCCAGCCGGGCGGATCGCTGCGCGACGCCGAAACCATCGCCGCCGCCGATCAGCATGGCATGGCGATGGTATTCACCGGTGTCCGCCATTTCCGCCACTGAAGCAAGCCAGCGACCGGGCCGCACGTCGCGGTCCGCCGATTTCCCATCCGTCCCAGCGATCGGTCAGACCCCATGAACGTGCTCGTCATCGGCTCCGGAGGGCGCGAACACGCCCTGGCCTGGAAACTCGCTGCCTCCCCGCGCGTCACCGAGGTGCTGGTGGCGCCTGGCAATGCCGGCACGGCGAACGAGGCCGGATGCCGCAATGTCGAACTTGCCGTCGATGACATCGATGGGCTGGTTCGGCTGGCGATCGGCGAGGGCGTCGCGCTGACCGTGGTTGGCCCGGAAGTGCCCCTGGTCGCCGGTCTGGTCGATCGTTTTCGCGAGGAGGGGCTGCACGTATTCGGCCCGTCTGCGGCGGCCGCGCAGTTGGAAGGCAGCAAGGCGTTCGCCAAGGATTTTCTGGCCCGACATCGGATTCCGACGGCCGGGTATGCGGTCTTCACCGAGGTCGAACCGGCGCTGGCCTACCTGCACAGCCGAGGCGCGCCGATCGTGGTCAAGGCCGA
>DIHI01000030.1:12949-17821 GCA_002420085.1 Lysobacterales bacterium UBA5700
ACCAGCCAGGACCACAAGCGGGTCGGTGACGGCGACACCGGCCCGAATACCGGCGGCATGGGCGCGTATTCCCCGGCGCCGGTGGTCGATGCTCGAACCCACGAGCGGATCATGCGTGAGGTGATCGAGCCGACCGTGCGCGGCATGGCCGAGGACGGCACGCCATTCACCGGCTTCCTGTACGCCGGTCTGATGATCGACGCCAGCGGTGCGCCACGGGTCATCGAATTCAATGTCCGGTTTGGTGACCCGGAGACCCAGCCGATCCTGATGCGCCTGCGCAGTGACCTGCTGGATCTGATCGAGGCGGCGCTCGAACAGCGGCTCGACCGGGTCCGTCCGGTATGGGATGCACGTCCGGCGCTGGCGGTGGTCATGGCGGCGGCCGGCTATCCCGGTGCCGTCAGGACCGGTGACCGGATCAGCCTGCCGATCGAATCCCCGGCCGAAGATGTCAAGGTGTTCCATGCCGGCACTCGGAGTGCGGCCGATGGCGCGACGGTCGTGGCGGGTGGTCGGGTTCTGACCGTGTGCGCACTCGGCGATGACCTCGCGGCGGCGGCGGCGGCGGCCTATCGAACGGCTGCCGACATCCGCTGGCCGGGTGCGTTCTACCGGCACGATATCGGCTGGCGTGCCTTGCAGCGCTGACCGCGCGGCGGCCTCAGTCGAACTCCCGCGCAGCCAATCCGAAGCGCAGACGCAGGTCCGGGCCGATCCGGTCACTGGCCAGCAGGTGCAGGCCGAGGCGTTCGGCCATGGTCGCCGGTTCGATGCCGCCCAGCAGCGGTCGCCCATGCGAACCGAGCAGGACCGGCGCCAGATAGACCAGCAATTCATCGGCCAGCCCGGCCCGGACCAGGGCGCCGGCCAGGGTGGGACCGGCCTCCACCAGGGTCTCACCGATGCCGCGTGCGGCCAGAGCGGCCAGCAGGGCCGGCAGGTCGAGACCATCGCTGCCGCGCGGCAGCGCCAGGGTCTGGATGCCCGCCGGCAGGCTCGGTCGGTGGTCAGCGGCGTGGCAGACCAGGGTCGGGGCCGCCTGATCGGTGAACAGACGCAGGTCAGGCGGCAGTTCGCCTCGGCTGTCGAGCACCACGCGCAGCGGCGGTACATGTTCGACATCGATGCGCACGGTCAGGCTCGGGTCGTCGGCGCGAGCGGTGCCGGCACCGGTCAGGATCGCTCCGGCCCGCGCGCGCCAGTGCTGGACATCGGCGCGGGCGGCCGCCGAACTGATCCATTTCGATTCGCCACTGGCCAAGGCGGTGCGGCCGTCCAGGCTCATCGCCAGTTTGATTCGCAGCCACGGGCGGCCGCGTTCGATACGGGACAGGAAGCCCTGGTTCAGGTGCCGGGCCTGATCGGCCAGCAGGCCGTGTTCGACCCCGATGCCGGCGGCGCGCAGGGCTGCGAAACCGCGACCACAGACCTCGGCGTAGGGATCGCCGATGGCGGCAACCACCCGTGCCACACCGGCCTCGATCAACGCTTGGGCGCAAGGTGGTGTCCGGCCGTGGTGGCTGCACGGCTCCAGCGTCACGTAGGCAGTGGCGCCACGGGCTGCGGCGCCGGCAGCGCGCAGGGCGTGGACCTCGGCATGCGGCTCACCGGCCCGCATGTGCCAGCCCTCGCCGAGCACCTGTGCGTCCTGGGCGATGACGCAGCCGACCATCGGGTTCGGTCGGGTCGTGTAGCGACCGCGCTCGGCCAGCGCCAAGGCACGCGCCATGTGGCGATGATCGAGCGCGCTGAAGGACGGGTTCACGGGACGATCTCCATCAGATCGACCCGCTGGCCTCCGAGTTGGACCTGGGCTCGCGCCTGCCAGCCGAGTCGGGCGTAGAACGCGGCCTGTCCGGGCGTGAACAGGTGCAATCGCTCGACCCGTTCGCGTCGGGCCAGGGCGACGGCGGCGGCGACCAGACGCGCACCATGACCACACATGCGCGCATCTGGATGGACATAGAGGCTGGCCAGCCAGGGCGTGCCGTAGTCGGCCAGTTCCGGTGCATCCTCGACGACCACGCTGACCGAGCCCAGCAGGTCACCGGCCGAGGTTTCCAGAACCAGGGTGGTCGGGAGGGTCCGGCGGCGGGCGTGGTCGAGGAGCTCGGCAGTCGCCACTGCCAGGGTCCAGTCCTGGTAGAGCCGGTGCCATTCCCGGTGGTGCCACTCGGCCAGAACCGGCACATGCTGCGGGCGTTCGGCGAGCGGCAGGACCAAAAACTCCGACATCGTTCAGCGTCGACTGCGCGGTGGCGGTTCGGGCTCGTCCAGGAGCGGCAGTTGCAGTCCGTCCAGGACCGGCAGATCGCGTTCGAGCCGCTCGACCTCCTCGCGGAATGCCTGGACATCCTCGAATCGGCGGTAGACCGATGCGAAGCGGACATAGCCGACTCGGTCGAGTTTCTTCAACTCGCGCATCACCAGTTCCCCGACGTGTCGCGATGGCACTTCGCGCTCGCCACCACGGCTCAGTTCGTGGGTGACCGCCGAGACCGCCGCATCGATCTGCTCGGCCGGAACCGGTCGCTTCTGCAAGGCCCGGTCGAAACCGACCCGCAGCTTGTCGCGGTCGAAGGGTTCGCGGCGGCCATCGCTCTTGACCACCACCGGCAGTTTCAGTTCGGCCTCCTCGACGGTCGAGAATCGCGCGCCGCAGGCCGGACATTCACGCCGCCGACGGATGCTGCCGCCATCGTCACTGACCCGGGAATCGATCACCCGGGTGTCATCGTGTTGGCAGAAGGGGCAGTGCATTGGCTCGGGATTCGGGGGGCGCGGTTCGGGATTCGAGGTTCGGGATTGGTTGGGGCGGGAACTGGAGGCAGGGGGTTGGCGGTCTCACACGGTGTTCAATGAATCTCCAATCCCGGCCGCCGAAGCCAAGCCTTCAACCGTACACCGGAAACGCGCGGCACTGGCCGGTCACCTTGTCGCGGACCTCGGCGATCAGGGCCTCGTCGGTGGGATTGGCCAGCAGATCGGCGATCCAATGGGCCAGTTGTATGCATTGGTCGCGGCCGTAACCGCGCGTGGTTATGGCCGGACTGCCCATGCGCAGGCCGGAGGTGACGAAGGGTGAGCGGGGATCGCCGGGCACGGCGTTCTTGTTGACCGTGATGTGGGCGCGGCCAAGCACGGCCTCGGCATCCTTGCCCGTCAGCGGATGGCCGATCAGGTCGAGCAGGAACAAATGATTTTCGGTGCCGCCGGAAACGATCCGGTGGCCGCGCTCGATCAGGGTCTGGGCCAGGGTCTGGGCGTTTTCGACCACCCGACGCTGATAGTCGACGAATTCCGGTTCGAGCGCCTCCTTGAACGCCACCGCCTTGCCGGCGATCGCATGCATCAGCGGTCCGCCCTGGGTGCCGGGGAAGACCAGCGATTGCAGCTTCTTCTCGATCTCCTCGTTGGCGCGGGCGACGATCAGGCCGCCGCGCGGGCCGCGCAGGGTCTTGTGGGTGGTCGAGGTGACGACATCGGCATGTGGCACCGGGTTCGGGTACAGGCCGGCGGCGACCAGACCGGCGACATGGGCCATATCGACGAAGAAATAGGCCCCGACCGAGCGGGCGATCTCGGCCATCCGAGCCCAGTCGATCTTCTGCGAATACGCCGAGAAGCCACCGATCAGCATGCGCGGACGATGCTCGCTGGCCAAGCGCTCGATCTCGTTCCAGTCGAGCCGGCCGTCGCCATCGACACCGTACTGCACGGCGTTGAACAGCTTGCCCGAGAAGTTCGGCTTGGCACCGTGGGTGAGGTGGCCGCCGTGGGCCAGGCTCATGCCGAGGATGGTGTCACCGGGTTGCAGCAGGGCCAGGTAGACGGCGGCATTGGCCTGCGAGCCGGAATGCGGCTGGACATTGGCGTAATCGGCGCCGAACAGCGCCTTGGCGCGCTCGATCGCCAGGCGCTCGGCGACATCGACATGCTCGCAGCCGCCGTAGTAGCGCTTGCCGGGGTAACCCTCGGCGTACTTGTTGGTCAGCACACTGCCCTGGGCCTCCAGGACGCGCGGGCTGGCATAGTTCTCGGAGGCGATCAGTTCGACGTGGTCTTCCTGTCGGCGCCGTTCGGCCGCGATTGCAGCGGCGAGTTCCGGGTCGAATCCTTCGATGCTCATGGACTGGGGAAACATGGACAACCTCGCGCAAGTGCCGGCGGAGCGTGGATTGTAGCCGCACGGCTTCGGTGACGGGCAGTGATGTCGGATCGGCACGCCATCGAAGCGTCGAACTTATCACGCTTGCCATGCGATAATGATCGGCTTTCCACGCCTCCAGATCGAGTCGAATCCGCCATGCAGTACATCTACACGATGAACGGCGTCAGCAAGACCGTTCCGCCGAAGAAGCAGATCATCAAGGACATCTCGCTCAGTTTCTTTCCCGGCGCCAAGATCGGCCTGCTCGGATTGAACGGTGCAGGCAAGTCCACCGTGCTGCGGATCATGGCCGGTGTCGATACCGATTTTCAGGGTGAGGCCCGGCCGCAGCCCGGCATCAAGGTCGGTTATCTCGAACAGGAGCCCCGGCTCAAGCCCGAACATACCGTGCGCGAGGCGGTCGAGGAAGGCGTCGGCGATGTGCTCAGTGCCCAGGCCGATCTGGACCGGGTCTACGCCGCCTATGGCGAGCCGGATGCCGACTTCGACAAGCTGGCCGCCGAGCAGGCGCGCCTGGAGGCCATTCTCGCCACTAACGACGCCCACACCCTCGAACAGCAGCTTGAGGTCGCCGCCGATGCCCTGCGCCTGCCGCCCTGGGATGCCAGGGTCGGTGTCCTTTCCGGCGGTGAGAAGCGCCGCGTGGCACTGTGCCGGCTGCTGCTGTCCAAGCCGGACATGCTGCTGCTCGACGAGCC
>DIHI01000030.1:17895-19576 GCA_002420085.1 Lysobacterales bacterium UBA5700
AACCACCTCGACGCCGAGTCGGTCGAATGGCTGGAACAGTTCCTCGCCCGCTATCCGGGCACCGTGGTGGCAGTCACCCATGATCGCTACTTCCTCGACAACGCGGCGGAGTGGATTCTCGAACTCGACCGTGGCCGAGGCATTCCGTGGAAGGGAAACTACACCGAGTGGTTGCAGCAGAAGGATGAGCGACTCAAGCAGGAGGCCGCCTCGGAGAAGGCCCGTCAGAAAGCCATCGCCCGCGAACTGGAATGGGCCAGGCAGAATGCCAAGGGTGGACGTTCCAAGGGCAAGGCACGTCTGAATCGGCTGGAAGAACTGCAATCGGCCGACTACCAGAAGCGCAATGAAACCAATGAAATCTTCATCCCGCCGGGTGAGCGACTGGGCAACAATGTCATCGAATTCAAGGGGGTGAGCAAGCGCTTCGATGATCGCCTGTTGATCGACGACCTCAGTTTCACCGTGCCGTCGGGTGCGATCATCGGCATCATCGGCCCCAACGGCGCCGGCAAATCGACCCTGTTCAAGATGATCACCGGTGCCGAGAAGCCGGACTCCGGTGAGGTGCTGATCGGTCCTACGGTCAAGCTGGCCTATGTCGATCAGAGCCGTGACAAGCTGGAGGGCAACCACAATGTCTGGCAGGAGGTGTCAGGTGGTTCCGACATCCTGACCATCAATGGCGTCGAGATTCAGTCGCGCGCCTACATTGGCCGGTTCAACTTCAAGGGGCCTGATCAGCAGAAGCTGGTCGGCACCCTGTCGGGCGGTGAGCGTGGCCGGCTGCATCTGGCCAAGACCCTGTTGCAGGGTGGCAATGTGCTGCTGCTCGACGAACCGTCCAACGACCTCGATGTCGAAACCCTGCGCGCCCTGGAGGACGCCTTGCTGGAGTTCCCCGGCTGCGCCCTGGTGATCTCCCACGATCGCTGGTTCCTCGATCGCATCGCCACCCACATCCTGGCCTTCGAGGGCGATTCGCACGTCGAGTTCTTCCAGGGCAACTACCGCGAGTACGAGGAAGACAAGAAGCGCCGACTCGGCGAAGAAGGTGCCAAGCCGCATCGCATCCGCTTCAAGGCGCTCAAGTGAGGGGTCCGCCTCCCGGACGGTGATCCGGATGCGGGGATTCGGGGTGAAACGGTGAACGGGGGTGCGGTGAACTTCATCCAGATGCTGCATGAGCGCTGGCGCTCGGCCGATTCCCTGCTGTGCGTCGGGCTCGACCCCGATCCCGCCGCATTCCCGGCCCATCTGCGCGGACAACCGGATGCGCTGTTCCGGTTCTGTCGGGCGATCGTCGATGCCACCGGCGATCGGGTCTGCGCCTTCAAGCCGCAGATCGCCCATTTCGCGGCACTGGCCGGCGAGCGCGATCTGGAACGACTGATCGAGCACATCCACGACGCCCATCCGGGCGTGCCGGTCATCCTCGATGGCAAGCGCGGCGATATCGGCTCGACCGCCGGACGCTACGCGGTGGAAGCCTTCGATCGCTACCGCGCGGATGCTGTCACCGTCAATCCCTACCTCGGCCGCGATGCCGTGCAGCCGTTCCTCGATCGTGCCGATCGTGGCGTGGTGATTCTCTGTCGCACGTCCAATCCCGGTGCCGGTGATTTTCAAGACATGCCTGTCGAAGGCCGGCCGCTGTTCCTGCATGTTGCCGAGCGCATCG
>DIHI01000030.1:19734-24821 GCA_002420085.1 Lysobacterales bacterium UBA5700
GGCGACCTGCCGATCCTGGTGCCCGGCATCGGCGCCCAGGGCGGCGATCTCGATGCCGTGCTGGCGGCCGGTCGCGACAGCCGGGGCACCGGCCTGATGATTTCGTCCTCGCGGGCGATCCTGTATGCCAGCGACGGCCCGGATTTCGCCGAACAGGCGCGCGCCCGTGCCGAAGCCCTGCGGACGGCGATCAACCGCCTGCGCTGATCGTGCATCGCAATCGCCCGGTCGCGACCCGTCGGTCGGTGCCGGGTATCATGCCGGCGTGATGGCCGTGCCGATGCCGGCGCGCACGGCGCGTCAGCCCGACCCGGGATGACCGGACCACGCAGGATTCGTGGCAGTCCGAGCGACCCGACGGCTGCCCGAACGTCCCCTACCCGATGAGGATGCCAACCATGCCCAGCGCAGCCCACCCGATCGGCCTGGTCGGTTTCGACGGCGACGACACCCTGTGGCGCAGCGAGGATTTCTACCAGCAGGCGCACGGCGAATTCGAACGGGTTCTCGAACACTACCTCGATCTCGCCGATGCCCGTATCCACGATCGGCTACTGGCCACCGAGAAGCGCAATATCGCCTTGTTCGGCTACGGCGCCAAGGGCATGACCCTGTCGATGGTGGAAACCGCGATCGAACTGACCGAGGGTCGGATCTCGGCCGCCGACCTGCATCGAGTGGTCGAACTGGGCAAGGCCGTATTGCGTCATCCGGTCGAACTGCTGCCGGGGGTGCGCGAAGCGGTCGAAGCCGTCGCGGCTTGCCACCCGGTCGTGCTGATCACCAAGGGCGATCTGTTCCATCAGGAGGACAAGGTCGCCCGCTCCGGCCTGGCCGACCTGTTCCATCGGATCGAGATCGTCTCGGAAAAGGATGCCGGGCGGTATGCCCGCGTGCTGCGTGAATTCGGCCAGCCGGCCTCCGGTTTCGCCATGGTCGGCAATTCACTGCGCTCGGACATCGACCCGGTCGTGCGGTTGGGCGGCTGGGGGATCCACATCCCGTACCGACTGACCTGGGCGCATGAGATGGAGCACGCGCTGGCACCCGACGAGCCGCGTTGTCTGACCGTCGCCGACGCCAGCCAGGTGCCGGCCGCGCTGGCCGAGATCGAGCATCGGGCCGCCGCCTGATGACCGGCGAGGTCTGGGCGCTGAGTGATGGTGCGGCCGGCAATCGACGCCAGGCGCTGGCGCTGGCCAACGCACTGGCGGCCGCTGCCGGGCTGGGTCCGGTCTGGGAGTGGCGTCTGCGGGTTCGGGCGCCGTGGCGTTGGCTGGCGCCGCGTCGCTGTCCGGGCGTGTGGACTGGACTCGGGCCGGAATTCGCTCGGGCCGCGCTGCGACCACCGGCCGTGGTGGTCGGCTGCGGGCGACAGGCGGCCCTGGCCACGCGATTGCTGCGCGAGCGCGGTTGCAGAGCCGTCCAGGTACTCGACCCCCGGCTGTCACCATCGGCCTGGGATGTACTGGTGGTGCCCGAGCACGACCGGGTGCGCGGCGACAACGTGGTCACCTGCACCGGTGGCCTGCACGAGATCGACGATGCCTGGTTGAGCGCTGGCGCGCGGGCGTTTCCCCTGCTGGCCAGCGATCCCCAGCCGCGCACCCTGCTGTTGCTGGGCGGTCCGATTCGCGGCATCGATCTCGGACCGCGCTGGTGGCGCACCGTCGCCGATACCCTCGGCGACTGGCAGGCACGCGATGGCGGAACACTCTGGCTGTGTGGTTCGCGACGGACCCCGGCGCGCTTGGCGCAGGCCGCCCGCTCGACCCTGGCCGGTTCGGGCGTCCGGTGCTGGTTTTCCGAGCGCGATGGCGACAACCCCTACGCCGGTTTCCTGGCGAACGCCGATCGCATCGTGGTCTCGCCGGATTCGATCAATCTGGTGACCGAAGCCTGCGCCACCCGCGTGCCGGTGTACATCGCCTTCGGCGCCGAGCCTCGGGTCGCCGATCGCGGCCGTCATGGGCGATTCCTGCGCAGTCTGATCGAGCGCGGTCGGGTCCGGCCATTGCGGGTGTCGGCGCCGGGGTGGTCGATCGAGCCGATTCGCGACCTGCCGGCGGTGGTGGCCCAGGTCCGCGCCTTACTCGGCCTGTGAGGCATCGAAGTCGAGCCCGTCATCCCGGCATGCGGCAGCGATGACGGCACGCGCCGATTCGATCTCGGGCGTGATCGCGACCAGTCGCGGACGTCGATCGAGCGTGCAGGCCAGTGCCGCCCGCAGCAGGGTCTCGTGACTGGCAAGCAGGGCGATCGCCCGTTCCCCGGTGAACTCGCCACAGGCCCGCAGGGCGACGACCAGATCGTCGCTGGCACGGACATGCAGCAGTTCTGGATGCCGCCCGGCTGCCAGCAGCACCTGGGCTTGCAGCAGGAATTCCAGATCGACCAGGCCACCGGTACCATGCTTGAGGTCGAACCGACCGGCATCGCTGCGGTCGAGGCTGCGCCGCATCTTGCGCCGCATGCGTGATACATCGGCGCGGACCTGCTCGGCCGTGCGCGGTTGACTCAGTGCCGCGCGGCGAACCGACTCGAAGCCGGCACAGACCGAAGCCGAGCCGGCGATCGGTCGAGCCCGAATCAACGCCTGGTGTTCCCAGGTCCAGGCACGCTCGCCCTGGTAACGCCGGAAACTGTCCAGGCCAGTCACCAGCAGACCACCGGCCCCGTCCGGGCGCAGGCGCAGATCGGTTTCGTACAGGCGGCCGGAGGGCGTCCGCAGTGCCAGCAGGCCGACCAGCTTCTGGGTCAGACGCGCGTACCAGCGCGCCGCTTCCAGCGGTCGTGGCCCGTCCGAGACCGCCTCCGGATCAGCATCGTAGAGAAACACCAGGTCGAGGTCGGAGGCGAAACCGAGTTCCTCGCCGCCCAGACTGCCATAACCCAACACCGCCAGACCCGCGCCGGGGGCCGGCCCGTGCTGGCGGACGATCTCCCGCTCGGCCAAGTCCAGCACCGTGGTCAGAACGGTCTCCGCGAGTGCCGCCAATTGCCGTGCCGAGCGGCTCGGTGATTGCCGGCCATCGAGCGTCGCCAGGGCGATCCGGAACGAGACAGCATGGCGAAACTCATTCAACACCCGCAGACTTTCCTCACCATCGGCCAGCACCTCCGAACGCAGCAGACGAGCGAGCTGATCGTCGAGCGCATGGCGAGAATCCAGCGACTCACCATCACCGCCCGCGATCAATTCGTCGAGCAGCAGCGGGTGGCGAATCAGGCGATCGGCGAGCAGGGCACTGCTGGACAGCACCGACAGCAGGCGCTGTTGCAGGCCCGGACGCTCCTCGATCAACGCCAGATAGCTGCTGCGTCGGACGATCGCGCCAAGCAGATCAAGCAGGCGCAGCAGGCAGCGATCCGGCTCGGCCACCGCAGCCAGTCCGGCCAGCAGACTGGGCATCAGCCGGTCCAGGCGCTCGCGTCCGCGTGGACTCATCGCGCGGGTTGCAGGCGCTGCGGCGAATGCCCGCAAGGCGGCATCAGCGGCATCCGGATCGGTGCAGCCCAGTTCGACCAGCGCATCGCGCGGCTCGGCCTCCGGCAGCGCCGCCCAATACACCTGCAAGGCATTCGCCTGTGGTCGCGCCGTCGTTCGTGGTGCCAGCAGGTTGCCGAATTCCTCGCCGACTCGGCTCCGGTGTCGGTCCAGTTCGGTCGCCAGGGCCGACCAGCCCGGATAGCCCAGGCCGAGTGCGATCCGATCCCGAGTCGGCTGATCCTCCGGAATGCGGTGGGTCTGGCGATCGCCGAGCATCTGCAAACGGTTCTCCAGTCGACGCAGGAACCGATACGAATCGGCCAGCCCGGACGCCACCGCAGGTGCCAGATGCCCGGCTTCGGCCAGTGCCGCCAGCGCTGCCAGCAGACTGCGTTGGCGCAGCGCCGGCTCCCGGCCGGCCCGGATCAGTTGCAGCGACTGTGCCAGGAACTCGATTTCACGGATGCCGCCCGGACCGAGCTTGATGTGATCGGTCATGTCGCGCCGGGCAACCTCGGCAGCGATCATCGCCTTCATCTCGCGCAGGCTTTCGAGTGCGGTGTAATCGAGATAGCGGCGGTAGACGAACGGCCGCAGGGTATCCAGCAGCCGCCAGCCGGCGTCCAGGTCGCCCGCCACCGGCCGTGCCTTGATCCAGGCATAACGTTCCCAGTCGCGGCCTTCGCGCTGGTAGTAGTCTTCCATCGCCGCAAACGACAATGCCAGGCGACCGCTCGCTCCGAACGGCCGCAGGCGCATATCGACCCGGTGGCAGAAACCCTCGGCCGTGACCTCATCAAGCAGTTGGATCAGCCGCTGGCCTTGCCGCATGAAGCCGGCCTCGGCCGCGATCGGCCGGACCCCGTCGCTGTCGCCGGCTTCCGGATAGGCGAACACCAGGTCGATATCGGAACTGAAGTTCAGTTCGCCACCGCCGAGTTTGCCCAGCCCGAACACCACCAGCGACTGCGGTACACCGGAGGCCGTGCGCAGCGTGCCGTGACGTTCGCGCATCTGGGTCTCGATGGCGGCCAGTGCCGCGCCGATGCAGGCTTCGGCTAGGCGCGTGGCTCCGGCCAGGGTCTGCTCGACCGCATCCAGGCCGGTGATGTCGCGCCAGATCAGACGCAGCGAGCCTCGCCGACGGAAGCGCCGCAGCGTCCCGGACCACTCCGACTCCGGCAAGCGGCCCAGGTCCGGCGCGGCGAGTTCCGGCTCCGGCCATTGCGCAAAGCGCAGCGGATCCGGCCAGCGCAGCAATTCATCGAAGGCGAAGTCGCTGGCCAGCAGCAGTCGAGTCAGTGCGCCATCACGCGCCAGGGCATCGGTGCCGGCCGCCTCGGCGAGTCGGTCGCGGCGCGCGGCCAGCCATTCGGCCAGATCGGGAAAGGCAGTCAGGTCCATCGCACGATTCTGGCATGGACGGTTGGTCCGATCGATCAACTGGCGGCCTCGTCTTCGGCATGCCGTCGGCCGCTGTTCGCAGGATATGCGTGGATGACGTTTTTCTGGGTCTTCGTGAAATCGTGTGGGTGATTTTGCCGTGGTGAACTCGCTGTCGCTGGCTTGGGGGTTTGCTTTCCGGGCGGTGGTCGGG
>DIHI01000047.1:0-406 GCA_002420085.1 Lysobacterales bacterium UBA5700
TGTATCGGCTGGCGGAGGTGGTGGCCGTCCGCGCCGAGCCGGCCAGTCTGTCCGCGTGGCCGGACTGGCGGGCGGCCTGAGCGGCGGGCCGGGCGGCGGGCTGGGCGAAGTCCGGCGCGCGGCGATGGCGAATCGACGACGGGGCCGGACTTCCGACCCCGCCGCCCCACTCAGAAGTTGACCGTGACCGTACCGGTGATGGTGCGCGGGTTGCCGAAGAAGGCGGTCAGGGTCCGCTCCAGGCCGAGGGTCGGGGCCAGGGTGGCATCGTTGACGAAGTCCCAGCCGGAGCTGATGTAGCGCTTGTCGCCCAGGTTGCGGCCGTGGATGCCGATCTGCCAGCGGCCATCGTCCGAGCCCCAGACCAGGCTGGCATCGAACAGGGTATAGCCGCCCTGATCGAGCA
>DIHI01000047.1:500-1000 GCA_002420085.1 Lysobacterales bacterium UBA5700
CGCGGCAGGAAGCTCAGGGTGCCGGCAACGCCATTGATGGCCAATGGCAGGCTGTAGTCGAAGCCCAGGTTGAGGGTCCACTTGGGGGTGTTCTGGAAGGTCGCGGTGTCCGAGATATCGACGCCGAAGGCATTGATGAACTGCTGGAACTCGGCATCGATGTAGCCGATCGCCCAGTTGCCGACCAGCCGATCGCCGGCACCGAACAGTTCTTCGCCCAGGGTGGCGCGACCCTCGAACTCGACGCCCCGGATGCGCGCCTCGGCGGCATTGGTGGTAACCCCGACGAAGCTGTCGTTGACACCGTCGCCATTGGTATCGACCCCGACCGAGCCGGGAATCTGGATGTCCTCGTAACTGTTCCAGAACAGCGCCAGGGCGGTGTCGATCCGGCCGTCCAGCCAGGTCGCCTTGTGACCGATCTCGTAGGCGGTCACTTCCTCGGGATCGAACTGCATGAAATCCTGGATGTCGTCGCCGTCGATATCGCCATCGCCGTC
>DIHI01000047.1:1078-8960 GCA_002420085.1 Lysobacterales bacterium UBA5700
GCCGCGCGGGTCGAAGCCGCCGCCCTTGAAGCCCTGCGAGAACCCGAAGTACAGGTTGTGATCGTCATTGGGCTTCCAGGCGATGCCGGCGCGCGGGGTGAAGTCGGTGAAGGTTTCGTCGCCATTGAAATTGGCAGCGGTGGCGATCGGCGGCCGTTCGGGGCCTCCGAATGGCGGCGTAAAGCCACCCAGGAAGGTGCGCCGCAGGATGTGCGCACTGCGCTCGTCCTCGGTGTAGCGACCACCGACCGACAGTTCGATCTGATCGGTCAGGTCGAAGGTGATGTCGGCGAACAGCGACCAGGTTTCGGTATCGACATCGCCGACCGTGTTGGCATTCAGCCCAGGCAGGCCGATCAGGCTGCCGGTGGCGCCGAGCACCACGTCGAACTCGTTGAAGGCATTGGCATCGAGGTAGTAGAAGCCGGCAACGCCCGAGACCCGCTCGGTTTCGAACAGCAGTTGCAGCTCCTGACTGAACTGGTCGTCGCGGTAGAACACCGGGACATCGACATCGACCGTTTGCAGGCCATCGAAGTCATTGGCCCAGCCGGCGTCGTTCTCGCGATAGGCGGTGATGCTCTTGAGCGTGAAGCGGTCGTCCAGATACCACTCGATGGTGCCGGAGACGCCACGACTGAGCTGCTCGGACTCCGGGACCGCCAGCCCGGCACGGGTATCGAATACGTTGTCGAGCACCGGCTGGCCGGTCAGCAGACTGGGCAGCAGGCGATGGCCCTGACGGGCATTGGAGTCGTCGTCGGTGCGATCGGCGGCCAACCGCACGAACAGCGCATCGCTCGGCGTCCATTCGAGACTGAGCCGAGCGGCGAACACCTCCTTGTCGTAGTTGTCGGCGCCGGTGATGATGTTCTCGCCGAAGCCGTCACGATTCAGGCTGGCAACCGAGCCCCCCAGCCGCAGGCTGTCGGCCACCGGCAGCACGAAGGTGCCGATCGCATCTCGCTGGTCGTAGGAACCGGCCGACACCGTCACCCGCGCCGAAGCCTCGTTGCCGAGCCGGCGGGTCACGTACTTGATCGCGCCGCCGATGGTGTTGCGACCGTACAGCGTGCCCTGCGGACCACGCAGCACCTCGATCCGCTCGACATCGTAGATGTCCACCACCGCACCATGCGGGCGGTTGAGATAGATGTCGTCGAGATAGACGCCGACGCCCTGCTCGAAACCGGCTACCGGATCCTGCTGGCCGACGCCACGAATGAAGGCCGACAGGGTGGTATTGGTGCCACGGGTCGGCTCGAAGGTGACGTTCGGGACCAGTTGGTTGAGGTCGGTGATATCGACCGCACCGAGCTTTTCCAACTGCGGGCCACTGAAGCTGGTGATCGCCAGCGGCACGTCGAGCACGGTCTCCTCGCGTCGGCGGGCCGTGACGGTGATGGCATCGAGCGCCAGGGCATTGCTGCGCTCGGCATCGGCACCGGCCTCGCCATCACTGTTGTCCTGGGCGGCCAGCGGACTTGCCACCAGCAGCAATCCTCCGACCAGGCCGGTCAGGGCCAATCCGTTGCGCCCGGCGCGTCCGGGGCGGCTGTGCAGCGACCGCGCGATGGCGCGACTGAGTGGATCGAATGGCATCTTGGATTCTCCCGTATCTGGACCTCGGCCCGCTGCCGACCACGGAAGCCTAAGCAGCGCCGACCCGACCGGCACTTGTACCTTGGTACAGTGCCGCAGGCGGTGTCCGCCACCGATACTCTGCGCCCAATCCCGCCTTCCGGACCCTCCATGCTCAGCCTGATCGGGCTACTGTGCGCCCTCGCACTGTTGATCGTGCTCACCGTGCGCGGCATGAACCTGTTCGTCGCCACCCCGCTGTGCGCCTTGCTGGTGGCAGTGAGCAGCGGCCTGCCGCTGTTGCCGCAATTGGCCGGCGAGGGCCAGGGCGATCTGGTCGGAGTCTACATGTCGGGTTTCACCGGTTTCATCGCCAGTTGGTTCTTCATGTTCCTGCTCGGCTCGATCTTCGGCAAGCTGATGGAAGACACCGGCGCTGCCGAGAGCGTCGCACGCTGGGTGATCGAAGGCATCGGCCAGCAGCGGGCGGCGCTGGCCGTGGTGCTGGCCTGCGCCGTGCTGACCTATGGCGGAGTCAGCCTGTTCGTGGTGGCCTTCTCGGTCTATCCGACCGCCCTGGCCCTGTTTCGCGGCGCCGATCTGCCGCGTCGATTCATCCCGGCCGCCCTGGCATTCGGCTCGGTGACCTTCACCATGACGTCGGCCGGCTCGCCGGAAATCCAGAACTGGATTCCGATCCAGTACCTCGGCACCTCACCCTGGGCCGCCTGGCAGGCCAGCCTGCTGGTCGCCCTGTTCATGGCCGGCATCGGCTACCTCTGGCTGACCTGGATGCTCGACCGCGCCAAGGCACGCGGCGAAGGCTTCGAGGCACGGCCGGATGATGTCCGGATCGAGCGCGCGGCATTGCCGACGCCGATCCGTGCCCTGCTCGGCCCGATCGCCGTCCTGGCGGTGTCGTTCGCCCTGCATGACCGCTTGCAGACCTCGGCCCTGATCCTGGCCCTGCTGGCCGGCTGCCTGGTCACCCTGCTGGCCTGCTGGCGGCATCGGCGCACGCTCGGCCATGCGGTCGCCGAGGGCAGCACCGGTGCCCTGATCGCGATCGGCAATACCGCCGCCGTGGTCGGCTTCGGGGCCGTCGCCAAAGCCGCCCCGGCGTTCATGCTGGCAGTCGATTGGATGACCCACCTGCCCGGCTCCGGGGTCGCCACCGCCGCGCTGGCGGTCAGTGCCATCGCCGCGATGACCGGCTCGGCCTCGGGCGGCCAGGTGATCGCCCTGCCCCTGCTGGCCCCGCACTACCTCGACCAGGGCGTCAACCCGGACCAGTTGCACCGGGCGGTAGCGATCTCCTCCGGCGTGCTCGACTCACTGCCGCACAACGGCTACGTGGTCACCACGATCCGCGCGATCTGCAAGGAGACCCACGCCGCCGCCTATGGCGCGGTCGGCGCCTTGACGGTGATCGTGCCGGGCCTCGGCCTGCTGCTCTGCCTCGGCCTGTTCGCGCTCGGGCTGTAGTCGGGCGGTAATTGGACGACCGGATGCGCCCGATCACTCGCGCTGCAAGCGATAACCGGAATACCACAGACTGGCCTCGCCATCGCTGCGATCGAAGCGAAAGCGCTCGCCCAGACCGGGACCGAAGCCGGCGACCTGGAACAGATCCCCCGATTCGTGCTCCAGCGGAATGCTCAGGGTCGGCGCAACCAGACCCGGCAAGGGAACTCGCACCACCGGGATTCCCGCATCGATGCCGACCTCGACCCGATCGATCTTCGACTGCTCGGCCAGCGGATCGGCATTGACCAGGCGATAGCGGCCGAGCCAGGGCTCGATCTGCCTACTCGCCGATCCGGCGATCAGCGCCGAACCGAGCACCACCGTGTCATCGGCGGTCGCCATCAGCAGCAGCCGCTGACCGTCCCGGCGCATCGGTCGAACTGTGATCCGATCCAGGAACGATAGACCGATCGGGATGCGCAACACCCGCAGCCGCAGTCGATACCAGCCATCGGCACGGCGATCGAGGGTGAAATTCCAGCCTGCCGCCGTGGCCGTGTGGGCCGATCCCTCGGGGCGGACATCGACCAGCCCGAACACCGTGGCGTAGCGCGCCGCAAAATCATCCTCGGCCAGTCCGGCTGGCGCCGGGATCGTATCCGGCAGGCGATCTTCGACCGCATCGACCGGCTCGGCGATCGGCACCCCGACCTCGGCCAATGCCGCCAGTCGCGCAGCGCGCAGCACCGGCCCCAGACGGGCATCCTCGGGATCGAAATTGCCGGCCGCCAGCACCGCAATGCGCCACTCCGGCACGACCTGGATGCGGACATCGGCGTTCGGATAGAACGCCGACAGACTGGCCAGACCCGGCTCGTCGCCGGCATGCCCGGACAGTCGGAACAGATAGGCGGCCCGCGCCCAGGGCATCGCCGCGCCGGACAGCGGCTGTGCCGTGAACAGCCGTTCGCGCACCGACCACGGCAGCCAGTCATCATCGGCACCCAGCAGGGCCTCGGCCAGTGCCGTGAGTTCCGTCAACGAGCCGACCACACCGAGTGCCGAGCGCTCGCGGGTGGCCAGGGTCGGCGTCACCCGACCCTTGCGATGGCTGACGAAATCGGGCCGATAGGACGGCTCCGGCAACCCGAGCGGAGCGGTCACCTCACGTTCGATCAGGTGCTCGATGGCAAGCCCGGACACCCGCTCCAGCACCCGCGCCAGAATCTCCATCGCCGCCGCCGACTGCAAGCCGCCCAGGACCATCGGCTCGGACAGCGCATACCACTCGCCATCGCCATCGCCAATCGCCCGACACAGCTCCGGCCGGCAGTAGCGGCCGTGCAAGCGGCCCATCGCCAACCCCGAGCGGCCCAGCAGGATCTCGCGGACACTGGCCGCCCGGAACCGCTCCGGCACCCGACCGATGCGAAGCTCCGGCAGCCAATCGGTGATCGGCACATCCAGATCGAAACGCCGTCGCTCACCGATATTCGACGGTCCGATCGCCACCTCCGAATCGGATCGACGACCACCTGCCCGCAGATCAGCGACCACCCCCTGGTGCTCCAGGCGCAGTGCCGCCAGGGTCAGATACAGCGCACTCAACTGCCCCCAGGGCAGCCGCGTATCGAGATCGAAAGCCGGCTCGGCATCGGCACTGACCCGACCGTGGACGCGCTGCCAATACGGTTTGCCATCGACCAGCACCACCACCCCGAACCCGACTGCCCGACGCTGGCTGGCCAACTCGGAAAAGGCCATATCCAATGCCCGCCAATGACCCGCCTGGGTCGCCGCAGTCGGTCCGACCTGACGCTCATTCGCCCACCCCGGCAGCCACAGCATCGCCAACACTAGCGACAGCAACCACGACCCGCTCCCACCGTTGATCCGCTCCATCCAGACACCTCGACCCGAACCTCGACCATCCTGGCACGGCGGCATCGAACCCGACGTGACGGAGCCCGAAGCCGGGCGCGGCTCGGAGAACACGCGCACCATCATCATCGCAGCCAGCACGGATGCCCGCGACGCAGTACCCGATCATTGCCATGGCCGACCGATTCACGCCTTCGACAACGCCTCGCTGACCGACTGGCTCGGACGGCGTCTGGCCCCGGTGCCGGTGCGCTCACCAATGGCCTGGCCTGCTTTCGGCGGATCGCAACCAACGGTCATGCGCACACCGGAGCGATGGGGTGTAGCGGACGCCTGCCCTGACGCCCCACTGCCATCGACGAGACAGCGAACATCGACGGCGGTCATCGATTCAGGTCACACTTGACAGAAGATTATGAACCTGATCCAATAAAATTTGGCAATGAGGTACTGCGAGCACACGAGCATATACTGCCGATACAGGATCGATTAGAAAGCCGTGGACACCCTAAGGAGATCGACATGCCCGGAATGTGGAAATTTATTTTATGTGTGATTGTTTTCGCAACAGCTTTGACACATCAAGAAGCAACCGCACAGCAATGGATTTTCTG
The DNA here is from genome assembly GCA_002420085.1 of Lysobacterales bacterium UBA5700. GTDB lineage: Bacteria > Pseudomonadota > Gammaproteobacteria > Xanthomonadales > Xanthomonadaceae > UBA11164. The sequence goes on from DIHI01000047.1 coordinate 6,622, forward strand.
CGATAACTGTGTGACATCCCAAGACTTCCGTAACGCAGCAGCGCAAAAGGTAGGAGACAGAGTCGGAGAATTTGAGTATGCAGTTGGCAATACGGTCACTGGGAAATTCGAATATGTTTTCGTCACAAACTATCCTGATGGAATTGAGCCGTTCAGCATAACTCCACCGGCAGAATCTGAAGCCATTGACCAATCCGCCCTGCTCGATTCAACGGCAGTGGTGATCGGTCAAGAGAATTTGCAAGTACTGATCGATCCGCTTGAATCTGGTAATCCATCCATCCAGTCAAGCGGCCCACAGACTGGCTCTTACCCCGCCTCGGAAGCTGAGAATCAGAGCTTCGCTGGTGCAGTTTGGGCACATAAAAATCAAATAATCGCTCAACCACCAGGGGGAGGTGTTCCCGGGTTTGAATCATTCAACCAGAAATTGATGGAGAATGTTTCACTTCATCTTTACAACAGGATGACAGCAGCGAATCCTGCTTGGGCAGGATCACAGCTTAGGAGCACCCTGAGAGCGACTCTCTTCGGCGCATTGAAATCCTTGTTCGGGAAAGGTCCAGTTGCGTGTCAGGTATTCGAGAATGGTGACAGCGCCTGCTTCGCGTTGGTCTTCAACCAACCCTCTGCTGCAGCCTACATCAATGGAACTGCAGTAGATGCGAATGGAATTGCCATTACATCGGAAGATGGCGGAGGCAGTGGTGGTGGCGGGGTAGAGCCTGTGAATGGCGGCATCAGTGGAACCGGCGCGAATGAATTCACTATTCGATTTGGTGGCGGTGGATCAGAGTTGTGGCTTATGTGCCTTTTCATCAACGAGATATTGCAATCGTGTTGGATCGAAGTAGTGCCTAATTGATCACGTCCACCTCCTCATTCTCTCAACCGCCTACACATTTTGAGGCCAGTCATGAAGACAAATTCCCTTGAAGCCCCTGGATGGCTGCGTACCATCCTGTCATTTGCCTTGGTTTTTGCATTGGGCCTGAGCTTGGGCGTGGTCACCACAAAAGCTGTTTTGTTCAACTGGTGGGGTGGGCCGGGCGACCATGTTGCCACTGAGTGGCGAAACAAGCTCGATTCCGTCGCTGATGCGCATGGCAATCTTCGCTCCGATGATCAGACTACAGCACGCATCCTGAGCACCATCAATGCGGCAACGTTCGGCGTCGCAAGACTATACGATCAAGCCAGCCCGGAAATTGGCCAGCGCTTCGCCCAGGAAGTGGCCCAGCGGATTGAGGCCAATCCACATCTGCAGAAAAACTCCCCGGACCCCTTCCAATCTGCTGCGCTGCGCCGCTGCATCCTGAGTCATGCTGACGCCCCTTCGCAGGTCGTCGAGTGCAGTCTCAAGGTGCTTGCAACAGCCGACCCAGACACCCAGGCACGATTCGGCATGGCCGATTGATTTCTGGGCCAAGGGCTCCTGAGAAGCAGAAGAGAAGTCGGGGCGTTCCTGCGCCATTGACTTGAACGAGGCGGATGCTGGTGGGCGGAGGCTGGTCATTGCCGAATGCTGGCCATGCATGTTTCGTGGTCCCCTCTGCCTCGAAACGACAGAGGGGACAGTCGCGTCGTAGCGAGCATTCCAGCGCTGCCGGGCGCCGACGGACGCGGATCGAACGTGGGTTCGCTGGATGGCTTGCGCCTCGACCCGGGTGTTGCGGCCCGGCGGAGATCACGCCTGCCGATTCCGAACCCCAGCGCCTACCCGTCGCCCGTCGCCCGTCGCCCGACCTCGCGATCGCCACTCGCTCCGCTGCCGTTCAAACCGTGCCGTTCAGACCGTGGCAGGCAGCAGTTTCTCGGGTTCCGGCCAGCTTTCGACCAGCAGTTCGTCGTTGCCGATGGTGACCGCGACCCGACCACCAGCGATCAATTTTCCGAACAGCAGTTCGTCGGCCAGGGGGCGCTTGATCTTCTCCTGGATCACCCGCGCCATCGGACGTGCGCCCATGTGCTCGTCGAACCCATGGTCGGCCAGCCATTGCCTGGCCTCGGGCGAAACCGACAGGGTGACGGCCTTCTCGTGCAGTTGCGATTCCAATTGAATGAGGAATTTGTCGACCACCCGCAGGATGTGTTCCATGCCCAGCGGTCGGAACTGGATGATCGCGTCGAGACGATTGCGGAACTCCGGGGTGAAGCTGCGGCGGACCACTTCCATCGCATCGGTGCTGTGGTCCTGGCGGGTGAAGCCGATGCTCCGGCGCGATGCCTGGGCGGCGCCGGCATTGCTGGTCATCACCAGGATCACGTTCTTGAAGTTGGCCTCACGGCCGTTGGTGTCGGTCAGTGCGCCGCGATCCATGATCTGGAGCAGGATGTTG
>DIHI01000047.1:9056-9542 GCA_002420085.1 Lysobacterales bacterium UBA5700
CAGCAGCACGCAGTGCGGATGCTTGACGATCTGTTCGGTCAGAAGACCGCCCTGATCGAATCCGACATAGCCTGGCGGTGCGCCGATCAAGCGACTGACCGAATGCGGCTCCATGTATTCGGACATGTCGAAACGGATCAGTTCGATGCCCAGTTGCATGGCCAGTTGGCGGGTGACCTCGGTCTTGCCGACACCGGTCGGGCCGGTGAACAGAAAATTGCCGATCGGCTTGTCCGGCGAACCTAGACCCGAGCGCGCCATCTTGATCGCCGAGGCCAGACTCTCGATCGCCTCATCCTGGCCGAAGATGACCATCTTGAGGTTGCGTTCGAGATTGCCGAGCACGCTCTTGTCGGATGCGCTGACCTGCTTGGCCGGAATCCGGGCGATCCGGGCGACGATCAGTTCGACTTCGTTGACATCGATGATCGATTTGCGGATGTCCGGCGCCAGCAGCCGCTGCCGGGCGCCGGCTTCGTCGATCAC
>DIHI01000047.1:9600-9918 GCA_002420085.1 Lysobacterales bacterium UBA5700
GTCGATCGCCTTGTCGGGCAGCATGCGATCGCCGATGTGCTTGACCGAAAGATCGACCGCCGCCTGGATCGCATCGTCGGCATAGGTGACCGCGTGGTGCTCCTCGAAGCGCGACTTCAGCCCATGCAGGATCTGCACCGCTTCGGCCGGAGTCGGCTCGACGATGTCGATCTTCTGGAAGCGCCGCGCCAGTGCCCGATCCTTCTCGAACACGCCCCGGAACTCCTGGAAGGTGGTCGAACCGATGCAGCGCATCTCGCCGGAGGCGAGCAGCGGCTTGATCAGGTTGCTGGCGTCCATGGTGCCGCCGGATGCGGA
>DIHI01000047.1:10026-15787 GCA_002420085.1 Lysobacterales bacterium UBA5700
CCCGGCTGCTTCTTGAGCGCAGCGATCACCGATTTCAGGCGTTTCTCGAAGTCGCCGCGATACTTGGTACCGGCGACCAGGGCACCGAGGTCGAGCGCGTAGATGACCGCATCGGCCAGCACCTCCGGTACCTCGCGATCGACGATCCGCTTGGCCAGCCCTTCGGCCAGGGCGGTCTTGCCGACCCCGGATTCACCAACCAGCAAGGGATTGTTCTTGCGCCGCCGGCACAACACCTGGATGGTGCGCTCGACTTCCTCGGCCCGCCCGATCAATGGGTCGATCCTGCCTTCCAGAGCCAGGGCGTTGAGGTTGCTGGCAAATTCATTCAACGGACTGCTGCGGCCTTCGCCACCCTCGCCCTCACCGTCACGCTCGGCATCGGAATCGGGCTTCTCGGCACTGCTGTCGCTCAGTCGGCTGACGCCATGCGCGATGTAGTTGACCACATCGAGCCGGGTGATTTCCTGACGGCCCAGGAAGTAGACGGCATGGGAATCCTTCTCGCCGAAGATCGCGACCAGGACGTTGGCGCCGGTCACTTCCTTGCGGCCGGATGACTGCACATGGTAGACCGCGCGTTGCAGCACGCGCTGGAATCCGAGGGTCGGCTGGGTATCGCGGCCGTCACCCTCGGGCAGCACCGGCACGGTCTCGACGATCACCTGATCGAGGTCGTGGGCCAATCGATCGAAGTCGGTGCCACAGGCACGCAACACCCCGGCGGCCGAGGGATTTTCCAGCAGGGCCAGCAACAGATGTTCGACCGTCATGAACTCGTGACGGGCATCGCGGGCCTTCTTGTAGCACTGGCTGATGGTGAATTCGAGGTCTTTGCTGAACATGATGTCGGGCCTCCGGGCCTGCGGTCGAGGCTGCGCCGCTCAGGCTTTTTCCATGGTGCAGAGCAAGGGATGCTGATGTTGACGCGAAAATTCGTTGACCTGGGCCACCTTGGTCTCGGCAATCTCGCGGGTGAACACGCCGCACACGCCCTTGCCACGGGTATGGACGTGGAGCATCACCTGGGTCGCCCGTTCGCGGTTGAGGCTGAAGAAGATCTGCAACACCTCGACCACAAATTCCATGGGCGTGTAATCGTCATTGAGCAGAACCACCTGATACAGCGGCGGTCGGATCACCTCCGGTCGGGACTCGACCGCCAGCGCACCGTGCCGTTGCTCCTGATCGTGCTCGTGTTCGCGTTTCTCCGCCATCGTTGTCTACGTCGTTCGGTTGATTCCGGCTGTCACTATATGGCTGTTCCGCGACCGGGTTGCAAGGGTCGAGGCGCTGCAATTCATGTACCATTTTCGCCGTGAAAATGTCGGAAAATCCTAACAGCAGGCATCCTGGCCATCCGGACGCTGCGTTTTTCGGGCCGGACATCACGGTCGCCACCGTGATCCTCCACGCCGGACGCCTGCTGGTGGTCGAGGAGATCGTGCGCGGTCAACGGGTGCTCAACCAACCGGCCGGCCACCTGGAACCGGGCGAGAGCCTGCACGCCGCCGCGATCCGGGAAACCCTCGAAGAAACCGGCTGGGACGTCCGACTCTGCCACTTCATCGGCGCCTACCAGTGGACCGCCGACCCGCCGCATCGCAGTTTCCTGCGTTTCGCGTTCGCCGCCGAGCCGATCCGGCATCATCCCGACCGGCCGCTCGATGACGGCATCGAGGCCGCGCTGTGGCTGACTCCGGGCGAACTCGCCGCACGCGCCGGACAGCATCGCAGTCCGATGGTCTGGCGCGTGGTCGCCGATTACCTGGCCGGCCAGCGGCTGCCGCTGGACAGCGTGGCCGCCATCGCATGAAAGCGAGGCCATGAGGTCGGCAGCATGAGTGGACCGGAGATCGTGGTGGGGGTATCCGGCGGCGTCGATTCGTCGGTGTCGGCACTGCTGCTGCAACGCGGCGGACGCCGGGTGGCCGGCCTGTTCATGCAGAACTGGGAAGACGACGGCTCGGGCGAATGCCGTGCCGAGAGCGATCGTCGCGATGCGGTGGCGGTGTGCGGCCGACTGGGCATCCCGATCCACCAGCGCAACTTCGCTCGCGAATACTGGACCAGCGTGTTCGAGCATTTCATCGCCGAGTATCGGGCCGGCCGCACACCCAACCCGGACGTGCTGTGCAATCGCGAGATCAAGTTCAAGACCTTCCTCGAACATGCCCAGGCACTCGGCGCCGAGCGCATCGCGACCGGTCACTACGCCCGGATCGATTGTCGGGACGGGGTTTTTCGTCTGCTGCGCGGCGTCGATGGTGACAAGGACCAGAGCTATTTCCTGCACCAGTTGGGTCAGGCGCAACTGGCGGTCACCGAGTTCCCGATCGGTGAACTGCGCAAGGCCGAGGTCCGCCGACTGGCCCTCGAAGCCGGCTTGCCGACCGCCGGCAAGAAGGATTCGACCGGCATCTGCTTCATCGGCGAGCGCGATTTCCGGACCTTCCTGGCCCGTTACCTGCCGGCCCAGCCCGGCGAGATCCGCAGCGTCGAAGGGCAACTGCTCGGCCAGCATTCCGGAGCCTTCTACTACACCATCGGCCAGCGCGAGGGCCTGCACATCGGCGGCGTGCGTGGCCGCGACCAAGCCCCCTGGTACGTGGTCGGCAAGGATGTCGAGCGCAATCTGATCGTGGTCGATCAGGGCAGCGACAGCCCCTGGCTGCGATCGCAGGTGATCGTCACCGAGCCGGCCCATTGGGTCGCCGGCAGTTCACCGGGATCGGTCTTTCGCTGCACCGGCAAGACCCGATATCGCCAGGCTGATCGCCCGTGCCAGGTGCAGGTGCAGCCCGACGGCCGACTCACCGTGCGCTTCGATCAGGCCCAACGCGCGGTCGCGCCCGGCCAGTCACTGGTGCTGTACGACAATACCTGCTGCCTGGGTGGTGCGATCATCGCCAGCACCGATGCCCCAGGTGAACGCGCCGGCGAGTTCCAGGCCGGCTGCCCGCAGGCCGCTGCCATCGACCGACCCGACCCGACCCGCCACGATCGCCCACTGCCCACCGCCGGATCATGACCAATCACGATTACCGCGATCGCGCCATCGCCCTGGCTGCCCTGTTGCAGGCAGCCCGCACCGCCCAGCGGATCGCCGAAACCGGCGAAGCCAATGCCGCTTCGGTCGGTACCCTGATCGACAGCGTGTTCCGCTTCGATGCCGAAAGCAGCGCCGACATCTACGGTGGCACATCGGGCATCTGGCCGGGACTGCGCGATCTGATCGGCATGCTCGAACGTGGCGATCAGCGCGACTCCGGGATCGGCCGGATCGCCGGTGCGGTGCTGCGGCTCGAACGCCGCTTCATCGGCAATCAGACCCTGTCCGAGCGTGTCCATGCCGGACTTGCCGAGATCGCGCACGAACACCAGCAGCAGGGACCGACCCACCCGCAGGTGCTTGCCCGGCTGGGCGAACTGTACGCCGCGACGATCAGCCAGATCGAGCCGCGTGTCCAGGTTCATGGCAATCCGACCTACCTGACCCAGCCACAGGTGGTTGCCGAAATCCGCGCCGTGTTGTTTGCCGCCTTGCGCGCGGCGGTGCTCTGGCGCCAGGTCGGCGGCAACTACTGGAACCTGCTGCTGCGCCGGCAGCCGCTGCTGGCTGCGGCTCGGGAGTTGCTGGCCGGGCATTGAGCCCTGGGGGACCGCCGTGGCGCGGGCTATAATGGAGGATTGAGTTCAGCCCCCTCCGCCCTCTCTGTCAGGAGCCATCCATGAGCGACTCCTTCGCGACCCGCGACACCCTCGACGTCAACGGTGTCAGTTACCGCTTCTACAGCCTCGCCAAGCTCGGCCAGCGCTTCGACCTGAAGCGATTGCCGTACTCGATGAAGATCCTGCTGGAGAACCTGTTGCGCAACGAGGATGGGATTTCGGTCGATGCCAGCCACATCGAGGCGGTTGCCCATTGGGATCCGAAGGCCGAGCCCGACACCGAGATCGCCTTCATGCCGGCCCGAGTGGTGCTTCAGGATTTCACCGGGGTGCCTTGCGTGGTCGATCTGGCTGCCATGCGCGACGCGGTTCTGCGACTCGGTGGCAAGCCGGATCGGATCAACCCGCTGATTCCATCGGAACTGGTCATCGACCATTCGGTGCAGGTCGATTCGTTCGGCAGGGCCGACTCGCTCGACATCAACGGCCGCATCGAATTCGAGCGCAATCATGAGCGCTACAGCTTCCTGCGCTGGGGCCAGAAGGCGTTCGACAACTTCAAGGTGGTGCCGCCGAACACCGGCATCGTCCATCAGGTCAACCTCGAACACCTCGCCCGCGTGGTCATGGTCGATGCCCGCGACGGCCAACGCCTCGCCTTCCCCGACACCGTATTCGGCACCGACTCGCACACCACCATGATCAATGGCATCGGCGTACTCGGCTGGGGCGTGGGCGGCATCGAAGCGGAAGCCGCCATGCTCGGCCAGCCGTCCTCGATGCTGATTCCGCAGGTGGTCGGCTTCCGGCTGACCGGTCGCCTGCCCGAGGGCACCACCGCCACCGACCTGGTGCTCACCGTAACCCAGATGCTGCGCAGCCACGGCGTGGTCGGCAAGTTCGTGGAATTCTTCGGCGATGGGCTCGATCACCTGCCGCTGGCCGATCGCGCCACCATCGCCAACATGGCGCCCGAATACGGTGCCACCTGCGGCATTTTCCCGATCGACGGGGAAGCGCTCAACTATCTGCGCCTGTCCGGACGCGACGAAGCCCAGATCGCCCTGGTCGAAGCCTACGCCAAGGCCCAGGGGCTGTGGCGCGATGCCGGCGCCGCCGAAGCCGAGTACAGCGCAGTGCTGCACCTCGACATGACTCAGGTGCAGCCGTCGCTGGCCGGTCCCAAGCGCCCCCAGGATCGCGTGCTCCTGTCGGACATGCGCGACAACTACCGCAGCGCCCTGGCGCCAATGGTCAGCAAGCGAGATTCCGGCAAGGGTCGCAGCACGATCAGCATCGATGGCAAGACGGTCGAACTGTGCGACGGCGCAGTGGTGATCGCGGCAATCACCTCCTGCACCAATACCTCCAATCCGGCCGTCATGCTCGGCGCCGGCCTGCTCGCCCGCAACGCGGTCGCCAAGGGCCTCACCCGCGCGCCGTGGGTGAAGACGTCGTTGGGTCCAGGCTCGCTGGTGGTGACCGACTACCTCAAGCGGGCCGGTCTGCTCGATGACCTCGAAGCGCTCGGCTTCAATGTGGTCGGCTACGGCTGCACCACCTGCATCGGCAACTCCGGACCACTGCCGCCGGAAGTCAGCGCCGGCATCGCCCAGGGCGATCTGGTCGCCACCTCGGTGCTGTCCGGCAATCGCAACTTCGAGGGCCGGGTACACGCCGAGGTCAAGATGAACTACCTGGCCTCACCGCCCCTGGTGGTCGCCTATGCCCTGGCCGGCACGGTCGATATCGATCTGGTCAACGACCCGATCGGCCAGGATCGCGACGGCAATGCCGTCTACCTGAAGGACATCTGGCCGAGCAACACGGAAATCGGCGACTTCATCGCCCGGACCATCGGACCGGAACTGTTCGCCAAGAACTATGCCGACGTGTTCAAGGGTGACAGCCGCTGGAACCAGATCGATTCGCCGGACGGCGAGAGCTTCGCCTGGGATGCCGGCTCGACCTACATCAAGAATCCACCCTACTTCGACGGCATGACCATGGCGGTCACGGCGATCACCGACATCAGCGATGCCCGCTGCCTGGCGATCCTGGGCGACTCGATCACCACCGATCACATTTC
>DIHI01000054.1:0-282 GCA_002420085.1 Lysobacterales bacterium UBA5700
GGGCGGGCCTTCCGCCCAGGGTGGGGCGGCCCGCCCGGCAGACGGGCGGGCGGGCGGGCAAACCATCAGACTCGACTGGCGATCGCGCGGGCAAAGCTGTCGGTGCGGCCCTGGCCGCCGAGGTCCGGCGTCAGGCTATCGCGGGCTTCGAGGGTGGCGACGATCGCCGCGCGCAAGGCCCGTGCCTGATCGAGACGCCCGATGTGATCGAGCATCTGCGCCGCCGCCAGCAACAGGGCGCAGGGATTGGCAATACCCTGACCGGCGATGTCCGGGGCCGAG
>DIHI01000054.1:354-14053 GCA_002420085.1 Lysobacterales bacterium UBA5700
CCGGCGATGTCCGGGGCCGAGCCGTGGACCGCCTCGAAGATTGCCGCATCGGTGCCGATGTTGGCGCCCGGCGCAAGACCGAGCCCCCCGACCAGGCCGGCGCACAGATCAGAGATGATGTCGCCGAACAAGTTGGTGGTCACGATCACATCGAACTGTCCGGGCTGCATCACCAGTTTCATGCAGCAGGCATCGACGATGACCTCGTCGAAAACGATGTCGGGGTAGTCCTGGGCGATCTCGCGGGCGACCTTCAGAAACAGCCCGGAGGTCGATTTCAGGATGTTGGCCTTGTGGACCGCAGTGACCTTGCGCCGACCGAGCCGACGCGCCAAGTCGAAAGCATAGCGGACGATCCGCGACGATCCGCGGCGGGTGATCTTCTGGGTCAGAGTGGCGACCTCGCCGTCGGCCGAGACCTCCATGCCTTCACCGACGTAGGCACCCTCGGTGTTCTCGCGGACGGTGATCAGATCGATGTCCTGGTAGCGCGAGCGGGTGTTCGGGAAGCTGATCGCCGGCCGGACGTTGGCGTACAGGTCGAATCGGCGTCGCAGATCGACGTTCAGCGATGAGAAGCCGGCACCGATCGGCGTGGTCAACGGGCTCTTCAGGGCGATCCGGTGGCTGGCGATGGCATCCAGGGTCGTCTGCGGCAGCAGTTCGCCGGTCTTCTCCAGGGCCGACAGGCCGGCATCGACGAAATCGTATTCCAGATCGGCCTTGAGGGCATCGAGCACCATCAGGGTGGCATCCATGATCTCCGGGCCGATTCCATCACCACGAAGCACTGCGATTTTCTGAGACATTGGGGGAAATTCCAGGCTGGGGAAGTCGGCCATGCGGCCGGGTCAGGTCAGCCGCCAAGTATGCCCGAGACACCCACAATCGGTCCCGAACGACCAGGCCGAGGCGGGTGGCTGGTCGAGAACGTGGCGTGATCGAGGGAGGCCGGCAGCGACCGGCTGGATTCGGACCAACGTCGGCCTGTCCGGCGACCGGGCGCCTGGCAGGCCGCAGCGATCAACTCGGGTCGGCCCCGGACTCCAGGCGATCGAGAAAATCGACCGCCCGCCGCAGATGCGGGATCACGATCGAGCCGCCGACCACCAGGCCGACCGAGAAGGTCTCGAACATCTCCTCGCGGCTGGCTCCGGCTTGCCGACACTGGGCGACGTGGTAGCTGATGCAGTCGTCGCAGCGCAGCACCAGTGAGGCGACCAGACCCAGCAGCTCCTTGGTCTTGCCGTCGAGCGCACCCGGCCGGTAGGTCTGGGTGTCGAGAGCGAAGAAGCGCCGGACCACCTGATTGTCCTCGGCCAGGATGCGTTCGTTCATGCGCTTGCGAAATTCACTGAACGCCGCGACCCGATCCTCACCGGCGTCGGTACTCACGACACCGCCTCCAGCAGGGGCTTCAGCCCCCCCTTGCGGTCGAGTGCGACCATGTCGTCATAGCCACCGACATGGGTGCCGTTGATGAAGATCTGCGGGACACTGGTGCGCCCGGCACGGCCGACCATCTCCTCGCGGACCGCACGATCCAGATCGACCCGCACTTCGCGATAGGTCTGGTTGCGGCTGGCGAGAAACTGCTTCGCCGCCAGACAGTAGGGACAAATGGCGGTGGTGTAGATCTGGATGTCGGCCATGACTGGCTCCGGGATGTGAGGTGGGGCCAATATGATGCCGCACCGGAGTGATTTCCAGCGGTGTTCGTCCGCCGCTCGGGAGCAAAAACGCGAGCCGCCCTGCATTTATTCGCAACCGCCGACCGTCCCGGAGCCATCCCGATTGAACCCGTCGCCCCGGATGCGGTCAGCGCTCATGCCACCCGTCGATTCGTACACTCCGGCGCCCGACCGCTTAACTCCCGGTTCACCGCCGACTGCCATACTCGACACGTTCGGCGCCCAGACCACAGCTTCCGGAGTCCTGTCCGTGCCTCTCGCATCGTCCCGAATCGCCCTCGCATGCGGCCTGGCACTGCTGTGCGCAGCACCCAGCCTGCTGCAAGCCCAGACCAGCAGCCCGCCCCCCCTCCCCGACATGGGCTCGTCGGCCCAGGCGCTGATCACCCCGGCCCAGGAACGCCTGTTCGGCGAGCAGACCCGCCGCCAGCTTCGTCGCGGCGGCCTGCTGATCGAAGATCCGCTGCTCGACGAATGGCTGAACGACATGGCCTACGCGCTGGTCGCCGCCAGCGACCGCCCCGACAACGGCTTCACTTTCTTCATCGTCCGCTCCCAGGAAATCAACGCTTTCGCGACCCTTGGCGGCTACATCGGCCTGAACGCCGGCCTGGCGATGGCCGCCGAGTACGAGGACGAGGTGGCGGCGGTCCTGGCCCACGAAATCTCGCATACCACCCAACGCCACATCGTGCGTCAGGTCGAACGGTCGCAGCAGGACGCCATCCCGATCATGCTCGGCATGCTGGCCGCAGTAATCGCCGGAGCCGGGGCTGGCAGCGCCGACGCCGTCCAGGCGGCCGTCGCCAGCGGCCAAGGTCTGATGCTGCAACGGCAGATCAACCACACCCGCGCCAGCGAGCATGAGGCCGATCGGCTGGGCATCCAGATGCTGGCCCGCGCCGGCTACAACCCGGAAGCGATGGCGGACTTCTTCGGCCGGGCATTCAGAACCTCCAACCCATTCGGCTTCCCTGACTTCCTGCGCACCCACCCGGTCACCACCACCCGAATCGCTGAAGCCCGCGATCGTGCCCGACAGATCGCACAGCGCCAGAAGACCACCACCGGCGGCACCGCCTGCGTCAACGAACTGGACGGCAGCACCCTCGAATGCAGCTACAGCGAAGCGGCATTCCAGGCCGAGGCCAGCGACGGCCCGCTGCACCCGCTGATTCCCGATGACATGCAGCCGCGTCTGCGCGATGCCCTGCTCGCCCGCAGCCTCCATCCCGAACGCTTCGGCTGGGTGCGCGAGCGGCTGTTCGTGCTGAGCAGCGCCACTCCGAACGAAGCCATCAGCCACTACCAGCAGATCGCCGAGGGCATCTACGACGACCTGTATCCGGCCCAGCGCTATGGCTACGCCCTGGCCCTGACCCGCGCCAATCGCGCCGCCGATGCCCTGCCCCTGCTGCGCGAACTGGCACAGGAGAACCCGGACGACCTCTGGAATGCCCTGGCCCTGGCCGAGGCCGAACTGCGTGCCGGCCTGATCGCCCAGGCCCTGGCCCGCTACGAGGGCCTGAGTGCCGCCCAGCCGCGCAATCGGGCGATCACCCTCTCGCACGTCCAGGCACTGGTCCACCTCCAGGATCCGGATGCTGCCCGCCGGGCCTTGACCGTGATCCGGCCCCTGCTCGACGAAGGCGGCAACGACGCCGGCATCCAGCAACTGTTTGCCCGTGCCGCCGAACTGGCCGGCGACGACATCCGGGCCAGTGAGGCGCATGCCGAGGTCGCCCTGCTCAGTGGTCGCGCCTTCGACGCCCTCGACCAGTACCGCCGCCTGCTCGACCGTGACGATCTCGACTACATCACTCGGGCCAGGGTCGATGCCCGGATCGCCCAGATCACCCCGTTCATTCTGGAATTGCAGCGCCAGGGACTGGAACCGGGCGGTCGCAACACGCCGCGTGGCTGAATTGGCCACCGGCAGACCAAGATCCGCCTGCTGATGTCATAAAACGATCACAAAAGTGTTATGTACTTTCGGGAACCGCTCGCCGCATCAGCCCAGGTAACCCCGTGCATAAACGCATTCTGGTCGTCGAAGACGAAGCCTCGATCCGCGAGATGGTGCTCTATGCCCTGCGCAAGGGCGAGTTCGAGCCGGTCCCGGCCCAGGATGCCCGCGAGGCGCAGACCGCGATTTCCGAGCAGGTGCCCGACCTGATCCTGCTCGACTGGATGCTGCCCGGCACCAGCGGTCTGGAACTGGCCCGGCGCTGGCGCAAGGAATCGTTGACCCGTGGGGTGCCGATCATCATGCTGACCGCACGCGGCGAGGAAAACGACCGGGTCAGCGGCCTCGATGCCGGGGTCGATGACTATGTCGTCAAGCCGTTCTCCGCCCGCGAACTGCTGGCCCGCATCCGCGCCGTCCTGCGCCGCAGCCGGGCCGATGAGGCCGATGGCAGCGTGGTGCTGGGCGGGCTGCGGATCGATGGCGCCGCCCACCGGGTCTTCGCGGGCGAGGAACCGGTGCAGATCGGCCCGACCGAATACCGGCTGCTGCACTTCTTCATGACCCACCCGGAGCGGGTCTACTCGCGTGCGCAACTGCTCGACCACGTCTGGGGCGGCAATGTCTACGTCGAGGAGCGCACCGTCGATGTCCACATCCGACGCCTGCGCAAGACCCTGGAACCGTTCCGACTCGATTCGATGGTGCAAACCGTGCGCGGTGCAGGGTATCGTTTCTCGACCGCCACCTGACCCGCGCCAGCGGCATGAACTATTTCCTCAGCCGCTCGACCCAACAATCAATCTGGAATCTGGCCGGGGTCTACGGACTCGCATTCGTGCTCGGCCTGGTCACCGGTTGGTTCTGGCTGGTCATGGCCCTGACCTCGACGGCGGTCGCCGTCTGGCATTACCGCAAGCTCTGGCACGTGCTGTGCCGGCTGGCCCGACGGCAGCGCTTCCGACTGCCCGACGGACGCGGCCTGTGGGCCGAACTGGAAAGCCAACTGCATCGCCGCCAGAACGAGTCACGCCAGCGCCGCGCCCGGTTGCTGGCGATGGTGCGGGCCTACCGGCGGGCATTCGCCGCCCTGCCGGACGGCATCGTCATCCTCGACCGCGACCTCGGCATCACCTGGTTCAACGAATCGGCGACCCGCCTGCTCGGGCTGCGTTACCCGCGTGACCTGGGCGCACGCTTCACCAATCTGGTGCGTAATCCACGGGTGATCGATTGGCTGGCCGGCCGACAGACCGATGAGCCCCTGCTCGACGTCCCGATGCCGAGCGACGAACGCAGCCGCCTGAGCCTGCGTCTGGTCGATTACGACAATGGCGAATGGCTGCTGGTAGTGCGTGACGTCAGCAAGCTGATGCATCTGGAACAGGTCCGGCGCGACTTCGTGGCCAACGTCTCGCACGAACTGCGCACCCCGTTGACCGTGATCCACGGCTACCTCGACATGATCGAGCCGGAAGACCTGCCCCAGCACGCCGCCATGCTGTTGGAAATGCGTCGGCAATCGCAGCGCATGGCGCAATTGGTCGAGGATCTGCTGACCCTGTCGCGCCTGGAAGCGCGCACCGATGCCGGCGATGACACCGTCGCCATCGAGCCGCTGCTGGATTCGCTGCGCCGGGAAGGCGACGCGCTCAGTCAGGGCCGGCATCGCATCCGGGTGACCGGCGGCTGCGGGGCCAACCTGGTCGGCTCGGCCAAGGATCTGCACAGCGCGTTCTCCAACCTGCTCGGCAACGCGATCCGCTACACCCCGGATGGCGGCGAGATCGATCTGGCCTGCGCCCGCGACGCGCACGGCGAACTGCGCGTCTCGGTGCGCGACACCGGCCAGGGCATTCCTCGCCAGCACCTGCCGCGCATCACCGAGCGGTTCTACCGGGTCTCACCCAGCCGTTCACGCGAGAATGGCGGGACCGGTCTGGGTCTGGCGATCGTCAAGCATGTCCTCAACCTGCACCAGGCCCGGCTGGAAATCGAAAGTGAGCCCGGCCGTGGCAGCACCTTCACCTGCGTATTCCCGGCGAATCGGGTCCGAGGCGACCAACCCGATCGCCACCGGCCGACCCGCTGAAGCCGTCGCTGCGCTACTCTACCGAGACCCGTGAGCACCGACTTGCCCGCACCACCCATGGACGTACCCCAGGCTTCCGCCATCCCGCGTCCACTGACCGATCCGGCTCTGTACCTGAACCGGGAAATCTCGCAGATCGCCTTCAATCGCCGGGTGCTGGCCCAGGCCCAGGACACCCGCATCCCGCTGCTGGAACGGCTGCGCTTCCTGTGCATCAGTTGCACCAATCTCGATGAGTTCTTCGAGATTCGGGTACCGGCGATTCGCAGCCAGCTCAAGTACGGTGGCAGCCCGTCCGCCGACGGTCTGGGCGCCGCGACCGTGCTGGAGCGGGTCCACGCCCTGGCCCGCGACCTGGTCGAGGACCAGTACCGGGAGTGGAACGAGGTGCTGCGCCCGGCACTCGACACGGCCGGCATCCACATCCTGCCGCGCGAAGCCTGGAGCGCCCGCCTCCAGCGCTGGCTGCGTCAGTATTTCCGCGAAGAGATCGCCCCGGTGCTGTCACCGATGGGGCTCGACCCGGCGCATCCGTTTCCCCGCATCCTCAACAAATCGCTGAACATCGTGGTGGTTCTGGAAGGCAAGGATGCCTTCGGCCGGGCCGGTCACATGGCGATCGTGCGCGCGCCCCGCTCGCTGCCGCGCATCATCCGGGTGCCGACCGATCTGATCGAGTCGGGCGACGGTTTCGTGTTCCTGTCGGCCGTGCTGTCCACCTTCGTGGACGAGATGTTTCCCGGCATGAAGGTCAAGGGCGCGTATCAGTTCCGGGTCACCCGCAATTCCGAACTGTTCGTCGATGAGGAGGAAGTCGAGAACCTGGCCCACGCGCTGAAGGATGAACTGGCCGGACGCGGCTTCCGGCGTGCGATTCGATTGGAAATCGCCCACCACTGCCCGCGCGAGATCGTCAAGATCCTGCTCAAGAATTTCGATCTGCCGGAATCGGCAGCCTTCCGCATCAACGGCCCAGTCAATCTCAACCGGGCCAGCCAGGTCTACGATCTGGTCGATCGCCCGGAACTGAAATACCCACCGTTCCGCCCGCGCACACTCGGCAGCGACGGCGAAACCATGTTCGCCACCCTGCGCGAACGCGACATCCTGCTGCACCAGCCGTTCGACTCGTTCGGCGCCGTGCTCGATCTGGTCGAACAGGCCGCTACCGATCCCGATGTCCTGGCGATCAAGCAGACCCTGTACCGCACCGGCAGCGACGCCAGCCTGGTCGAGCATCTGATCCGGGCCGCGCAGGCCGGCAAGGATGTCACCGTGGTGGTCGAACTGCGCGCCCGCTTCGACGAGGAGACCAACATCCGCCTCGCCGATCGGCTCCAGGAAGCCGGCGTACAGGTGGTCTACGGCGTGGTCGGCTACAAGACCCACGCCAAGATGCTGCTGATCGTCCGTCGCGAGGGCCGCAAACTGCGCCGCTATGTCCACCTCGGCACCGGCAATTACCACGCCGGAACCGCGCGAGCCTACACCGACATCGGCCTGATGACCGCCGACGAGGCCATCGGCGAGGACGTGCATCAGGTGTTCCAGCAACTGTCCGGCCTGGCCCCGGCGATCAGCCTGAAGCATCTGCTGCACTCGCCGTTCACCCTGCACGCCGCCCTGATCGACAAGATCCAGCGCGAAGCCCGGCATGCCCGCTCCGGCGCAGGTGGCCGACTGATCGCCAAGGTCAATGCGATCAACGAGCCGAGCATCATGCAGGCACTCTATGCCGCCTCCCAGGCCGGCGTCAGCATCGATCTGATCGTGCGCGGTGCCTGCTGCCTGCGGCCGGGTGTTCCGGGCGTCTCGGACAACATCCGGGTGCGCTCGATCGTCGGCCGGTTCCTCGAACACAGCCGCGTGTACTGGTTCGCCAATGCCGGCAAACCCGAGACCTACTGCGCCAGCGCCGACTGGCTGGAACGCAATCTGCTGCGCCGGGTCGAGGTCTGCTTCCCGATCCGTGACCCGGAACTGGCTCGGCGCGTCTACGTCGAAGAGTTGGACAACTATCTCGCCGACAACACCGAAGCCTGGACCCTCGATGCCGATGGCAGCTATCGGCGCGCAGAACCGAGCGACGACGAAATGCCGCACTGCGCGCAGACGTCCCTGCTGGCCCGGCATCGCGAGGGCTGAGCATGCCGACCCGGCCGCGCTTCAAGGACGGCGACCTGCTGGCAGCGGTCGATCTCGGTTCCAACAGCTTCCACATGGTGGTGGCGCGCTATGTGCTCGGGCAGTTGCGGGTGATCGACCGACTGCGCGAGACCGTGCGGCTGGCCGAGGGACTCAATGAGCGACGCAGTCTCGAACCACACGTCACCCAGCGTGCGCTCGACACCCTGGACCGGTTCGGCCAGCGTCTGCGGGCATTGCCGCTGGAACGGGTTCGAGCGATCGCCACCAGCACGGTCCGGCAACTGGACAATCCACAATCCTTCCTGGTTCCGGCCGGCACCGCGCTCGGGCACAGCATCAATGTCGTGTCCGGTCGTGAGGAGGCACGCCTGATCTACCTGGGCGTCGCCCACGGCAGCCCACCGGGAGAGGGCCGCCGCCTGGTCATGGACATCGGCGGTGGCTCGACCGAGTTCATCATCGGCGAGGGCTTCGAGCCACTCGAACGGGAATCCCTGCAAGTCGGCTGCGTGGCCAGCACGCGCCGGTTCTTCGATACCGGCAAGCTCAGTCGCAAACGCTGGCGCGAGGCACTGACCGAGGTGTCGGCGGAATTCCAGCAGTTTGCCGCCACCTACCGGCGGCGCGGCTGGCGCCAGGCCATGGGCGCCTCCGGAACGGTCAAGGCGATCGGCCAGGTCGCCGCCAGCCTGAAGCTCGGCCGTGGTGCCATCAGCGCCGAGGCGATCACCGCGATCCGATCGCGACTGCTGGAATTCCCGAGCATCGACGCGGTCCGTCTGCCCGGCCTGTCGGCCGAACGCCGACCGGTGTTTCCCGGCGGACTGCTGATTCTTGAAGCGGCGTTCAACGAACTGGGCCTGAGCGAAATGACGGTCAGCAAGAACGCCATGCGGGAAGGCATCCTCTACGACATGCTCGGCCGTGCCAGCGACAGCGATCCGCGCGATGCCTCGATCCAGGCATTGGCGGTCCGCTACGGTGTCGATGCCGAACAGGCGGCGCGGGTCGAGGCCAGCGCACTGCGCCTGTTCAGTGACACCGAGGCGGATTGGAAACTCGACGATGAAATGCGCCGGATGCTCGGCTGGGCCTGCCGCATCCACGAGATCGGTCTGGCGATCGCCCACAGCCAGTACCACCAGCACGGCGCCTACCTGGTCGAGCACTCCGACATCGCCGGTTTCTCGCGACAGGAACAGCAGGTGCTGGCGGCCCTGGTCCGCAACCAGCGTCGCTCGATCGCTGCCAGCACGCTCGATGCCCTGCCGGAAGCCCTGTCCGGACCGACCCTGCTGACCCTGGTGCTGCTGCGCCTGGCAGTCCTGCTGCATCGCAGCCACGAACCGACCCCGCTCCCCAGCACGCTGCGGCTGACCGTCGATGGTCGGTCGATCCGACTGCGCCTGCCCAGTGACTGGCTGGCCAGCCACAGCCTGACCCGCTCCGACCTCGACACCGAAACCGAACTGCTGGCTGCCGTCGGCCTCGACTTCGGCATCACCGCCGACTGAGCACGCCCGCCCAACCGGGATCGCCGGCTCACCCGGTCGCTTCGACCGGTCGCTATGACCGGTTCTTCGACCAGCCGGACCGGCGGTCGGGCCGACGCGCTGTCATGCAACCGACGCATCGCTGTCATCGACCGCACATGCGGGCACTGGAACATGACGCTACATTCCTGTCATACCGATAACCGGCATGCGCCTGAGTCTGGTCAGCGAAACCTACCCTCCGGAAGTCAATGGCGTGGCACTGACCGTGCAGGGCCTGGAACTCGGCCTGCGCCGGCTCGGCCACGACGTCGAACTGATCCGACCGCGCCAGCCGGACGACCCGGCCGAGTCACCGGACGGCCAGTGCCTGCTGCCCAGCGCGCCGGTGCCGCGCTACCCTGGGCTGCGCTTCGGCCTGCCGGCCGGCCGGCGATTGGCCGCCCTGTGGCACGACGCTCGTCCGGATGCCATCTACATCGCAACCGAGGGACCGCTCGGCTGGTCGGCCCTGCGCACCGCCCGGCGACTGGCCATTCCGGTCTGCACCGGCCTGCACACCCGCTTCGACGACTACATCGGCGAATACGCTTTCGGTTACCTGCGGCCACTGGTCTTCGCCTGGATGCGGCGCTTCCACAACCATGCCGCCACCACCCTGGTGCCGACCCCGGCACTGGCCGATTTCCTGCACGGACGCGGCTTCGCCTCGGTCACCGTGCTCGAACGGGCGGTGGACACCGCGCTGTTCGACCCGGCCCGGCGTGACCCCGAACTGCGTCGGCAATGGCAACTCGGGCCAGACGATCTGGCGGTCGTCCATGTCGGGCGAATCGCTGCCGAAAAGAATCTGCCACTCGCGGTCCGGACCTTCCGTGCGATTCAGGCCAAGCGCCCCGACGCCCGCTTCGTCTGGATCGGCGATGGCCCCGAGCGCGCCGCACTGGCGCGCGCCAATCCGGATTTCCTGATGCTCGGCATCAAGCGTGGCGAAGACCTGGCCCGACACTTCGCCAGTGCCGACCTGTTCCTGTTCCCGAGCAAGAGCGAAACCTTCGGCAATGTCACCCTCGAAGCGATGGCCAGCGGTCTGGCAACCGTCGCCTTCGACTACGGTGCCGCCCACGAGCACCTGCGCGACGGCCTGCATGGCGCCACCCTGGCCCTCGACGACGACGACGGCTTTGTCACCCGCGCCTGCCGGATCGCCACCGCCGAACCGCAGACCCGCGCCGCGATGGCCGCCGCCGCCCGAGCGGCAGTCAGCCCGCTCAGCCCGGACCGGGTGGTGCAACGCTTCGCCGACCTGTTGTCCGACCTGGCCAGCCATGGCCGGTCGCACCAAGCGAATCGGTGCGCCGCATGAAATTCTCCACCAGCACCCGACAGATGATCGAGCGCGAACACGGCTGGTGCCTGGTCGCCAACGCCTGGGGCCGACACCGGCGGGTCCATCGCTACTTCGCGACCGTCAGCCGACTCGGCGATGGCGTGTTCTGGTATGGCCTGATGGCCCTGTCGGTGCTGATCGATGGCTATGCCGGCCTGCTCGCCTCGACCCACATGGCCGCCACCGGCCTGGCCGCGCTGATCCTGTACACGGTGCTCAAGCGCTGGACCCGGCGACCGCGACCCTGTGCCCGCGACCGCCGCATCCAGGCCCTGGTGCCGCCACTCGACGAATTCAGTTTCCCGTCCGGCCACACCCTGCACGCGGTCGCCTTCACCATCGTCGCCCTGGCCTACTATCCGGCCCTGTCCTGGGTGCTGGTGCCGTTCGCCGCCAGCGTCGCCGTCTCGCGGGTGGTGCTCGGCCTGCACTATCCAAGCGATGTGCTGGCCGCCACGGCGGTCGGCACCGTCCTCGCGGGCCTGTCGCTGCACCTGATCGGCGGCTGACCGCGACGCTCGCGCGGTCGCGACCCCTCAGCGCATCGGGAAACCGCCCGGCCCCCGACCGCCCAGCATGCCCTGCATGCCGCGCATCATGCCCTTCATGCCGCCGCGCGACAATTTCGACATCATCTTTTCCATCTGCTGATACTGCTTGATCAGGCGATTGACATCGGCCGGCGTGGTGCCGGAGCCGCGTGCGATCCGTGCCCGCCGCGAGCCATTGAGGATGTCCGGATGACGGCGTTCCTTAGGCGTCATCGAACCGATGATGGCGATCAACCGGGGGATTTCCTTGCCGCCCACCTGGCTCTTGATCTGATCGGGAATCTGTCCCATGCCGGGCAGCTTGTCCATCAACGCTCCCAGGCCGCCCATGTTCTGCATCTGGAGGAACTGATCGCGCATGTCTTCGAGATCGAACTTGCGGCCCTTGGCGACCTTCTGCGCCAGCTTCTCGACCTTCTCGCGATCGACCCGCTGCTCGACTTCCTCGACCAGGGACAGCACGTCGCCCATGTCGAGGATGCGATTGGCGACCCGATCCGGATGGAACACATCGAGCGCATCGGTCTTCTCACCGACACCGACGAACTTGATCGGTCGACCGGTCACGTAACGCACCGACAAGGCGGCACCACCACGGGCGTCGCCATCGGTCTTGGTCAGCACGACCCCGGTCAGCGGCAACGCCTCGGCGAATGCCTTGGCGGTATTGGCGGCATCCTGACCGGTCATGGCATCGACCACGAACAGGGTCTCGACTGGCGCGACCGCCGCATGCAGGGCCTTGATCTCGGCCATCATCGCGGCATCGATCGCCAGCCGGCCGGCGGTATCGACCAGCAGGACATCGGCGAATGCCTTGCGCGCCTCGGCCACGGCCGAGCGGGCGATGTCCTCGGGCCGCTGGTCCGGGCTGGACGGATGGAACAGCACATCGACCTGCCCGGCGAGCGTGCGCAACTGCTCGATCGCTGCCGGTCGGTAGACGTCACAACTGACCACCATCACCTTCTTCTTGCGCCGCTCCTTCAGATGCCGCGCCAGCTTGGCCACCGTGGTGGTCTTGCCGGCACCCTGCAAGCCGGCCATCAGGATGATCGCCGGCGCCGGCACATTGAGGTTCAGATCGGCGCTCTGGGCACCCATCACCAGTGCCAGTTCGTCCCGAACGATCTTGATCAGCGCCTGACCTGGCGTCAGGCTGCGCAACACCTCCTGACCGACCGCCCGGACCTTGACCCGTTCGATCAGCGCCTGCACCACCGGCAGGGCGACATCGGCCTCCAGCAGGGCGACCCGGACATCGCGCAGCGAACTGCGGATGTTCTCTTCACTGAGCCGGCCGCGACCGCGCACGCGATCGAAGGTGGCCGATAGACGCTGACTGAGGGACTCGAACATGGTGCGACCGACGGCTTCGGAAAGGCGCAAAGTATAGCGTGGGCCCGTGTTCGACCGATGCGACCGATCCAGCCACGCCGCCGATCGCCTGGGCCTGCTTGGCCGCCGTGTCCGTCCATGCCACACTTGCCGCCATGATGACCGTCCTCGCCGCCGCCGCTGCCTACCTGGCCGGGGCATACCATCTGGCGCGCATGGCCTGGGCTCCCGAATACGCGCGCGGTCCGGGCCTGCTGATGGGCACGATCGGGGCGCTGATCCATCTGGCCGTCCATGCCGACACTTGGCGCCTATCGGGCGGACCGGACCTGTCCTTCCTGTCGGCCCTGTCCTGGGTCGCCCTGGGCATGGCGGCGCTGACCCTGCTGGCGAGCCATCGGCAACGGCTGGAAGCGCTTGGCGTGGTGGTGTTCCCGTTGGCGGCGCTCGCCTTGCTCGGACACAGCCTCGACAGCGCCGGAACGACGTCCACGGAGCGACTCGACTGGGGCATCGAACTGCACGCCCTGCTGGCCCTGCTGGCCTATGCCACCCTGGCCCTGGCCGCCCTGCTGGCGATCATGCTCTGGTTGCAGGAACGGGCCCTGCGACAGCGGCGGTTCACCACCGCCCTGCGTGCCCTGCCGCCGCTGACCCAGTTGGAAATGCTGCTGTTCCGGACGCTCGCCGCAGCATTCGCGGTGCTGACCCTGGCCCTGATCACCGGCCTCACCTTCGTCCATGACCTGCTCGCCCAGCACCTTGCACACAAGACCGTTCTGTCGCTATTGTCGTGGTTGGTGCTGGCCGGCCTGCTGCTCGGTCGTTGGCGCTATGGCTGGCGCGGACGCCGGGCGGTGAAGCTGACCCTGACCGCCATGGTGCTGCTGGCATTGGCTTTTTTTGGCTCGAAATTCGTACTGGAGATCCTTTTGCGCCGGACCTGACCCGATCGGCGCACCGTGATGGACGACATCCCACTCAGTATCCTGTTCGCCGGTCTGGCCGGTCTCCTCGTGTTGTCGGCGTT
>DIHI01000054.1:14343-16044 GCA_002420085.1 Lysobacterales bacterium UBA5700
CTGGCGGCGCTGAAACCGGAGCGGGTGGCCCTGCCGGCGGCATTCCTGCTCTGGCCATTGCTGCGTGTGGCCTATCCATTCGTGTGGGTCATCAACCTCCTGGCCGGAATCGTGCTTCGACCGTTCGGCGTCCACGATCGCAGCAAGGACGATGGCGAAATCTCACAGGAGGAACTGCGCACCCTGCTCGAACACGGCGGCAGCCTGATTCCGCAGTCGCACCGCAAGATGTTTCTCAACATCCTGGCCCTCGAAGAGGCCAGGGTCGAGGACATCATGGTGCCGCGCAACGAGATTGTCGGCATCGACCTTGATGGCGATCCGGCCGAACTGCCGGCGAAGCTGGCCAAATTCCCGTTCGGCCGGGCCGTGGTCTACCGCGACAGCATCGACCAGGTCGAGGGCATTCTGAATCTGCGCGATGTCGTCGATGTCCGCACCGAAACCGCCATCACCCCGGCCCTGATCGTCTCTCGCCTGCGCAAACCCTACTTCATCCCGGAAGGCGCCCGCCTGCCGCAGCAGTTGTCCGAATTCCAGCGCCAGCGGCGCCGACTGGCCCTGGTCGTCAACGAATACGGCGAGATCGTCGGACTGGTGACCCTGGCCGACATCCTGGAAGAAATCGTCGGCGAGTTCACCTCGGAGCCGAAGCAGAACAGCCGCCGGATCGAGCATCAGGCCGACGGCAGCATCCTGGTCGATGGCCGGATCGCGGTCCACAGCCTCAATCGTCGACTCGACTTCGACCTGCCGACCGAGGACGCCAACACCCTCAGCGGTCTGATCGTCAATCATCTGGAATCGCTGCCAGCGGCCGGCACCGAACTGAGCATCGACGGCTACCGGATGCGGGTCGAACATGTCGAAGGCAATGTCGTCAAGCGAGTCCGGGTGCAACCACCCGACCCCGACCATCACGACCTCTGAACAGCCCACCCGCCCTGCCGCCCGTCGATCCGACGGCTACAGCGCCGCCGCCAGCGCCTCCGACAGCCGCTCGACCGGAATCGTCTCCAGCCCCTTGAAATGACCGCCCCGCGGGGCATTGGCGCGCGGCACGATGGCGCGCTTGAAACCATGGCTGGCGGCTTCGCGCAGACGCTCCTCACCGTTCGGCACCGGTCGGATCTCGCCGGACAGGCCGACCTCGCCGAAGGTCACCGTCTTGTCGAGCAGGGGTGCGTCGCGCAGACTCGACAGCACCGCCAACAGCACCGGCAGATCGGCGGCGGTCTCCTGGACCCGGATGCCGCCGACCACATTGACGAACACATCCTGATCGAACACGCCGATCCCGCCATGCCGGTGCAGCACCGCCAGCAGCATCGCCAGCCGGCCGCTGTCCCATCCTACCACCGAACGGCGCGGGGTCGCGCCCGACTGCAGCCGGACGATCAGCCCCTGTACCTCGACCAGCACCGGGCGGGTTCCTTCGACGCCGGCGAAAAATGCACTCCCGGCAAGCGGATCGTCGCGCCCGGTGAGGAACAGCAGCGAGGGATTGGCGACCTCCTCGAGACCCTGGCCCGCCATGGCGAAGACGCCGATTTCGTCGACCGCGCCGAACCGGTTCTTGAGGCTGCGCAGGATGCGGTACTGGTGGCTGCGCTCCCCCTCGAAGCTCATCACGCAATCGACCATGTGTTCGAGCACGCGCGGCCCGGCGATGCCGCCTTCCTTGGTGACGTGACCGACCAG
>DIHI01000093.1 GCA_002420085.1 Lysobacterales bacterium UBA5700
ATGCTGCTGATGATCGACAATTACGACAGTTTCACCTACAACCTCGTGCAGTACCTCCAGGAGTTGGGTGAGGAGGTCCGGGTGGTGCGCAACGACGAGTTGGACGTGGCCGGGATCGAGCGTCTCGCGCCGGAGCGGATCGTGATTTCGCCCGGGCCCTGCACGCCGAACGAGGCCGGCATCTCGGTCGAACTGATCGAGCGTCTGGCCGGGCGGATCCCGATCCTGGGCGTCTGCCTGGGCCATCAGGCGATCGGTCAGGCGTTCGGTGGCAAGGTGGTGCGGGCCGGGACGATCATGCACGGCAAGACGTCGATGATCCGGCATCGCGGTGCGGGGGTGTTCGCTGGTCTGTCCGATCCATTCGAGGCGACCCGCTACCATTCGCTGGTGATCGAACGGGCGTCGCTGCCGGACTGTCTTGAGATCACCGCCTGGACCGAGACCGCCGATGGCGAGTTCGATCAGATCATGGGCGTTCGCCACCGGGCGTTTGCGATCGAGGGGGTGCAGTTCCACCCCGAGTCGATCCTGACCCAGCATGGTCACGCCCTGCTGCGCAATTTCCTGCAACCGGTGCGGCTGGCCGCAGCCTGAGCGGGGTCGTCCGGTCCGGAGGCCGTGATCCGACGGACGGTCTGCGATGCGCTCGTGCGCGATTGCACTACGACAGGACATTCGGAACGACGCTGTCTTCGACTTCCCGGCGCCCACCGGTTACCCTTCGATCTTTCGATTCCGGACGTTTCCGACCATGCCGATCACAGCCCAGGAAGCCCTGCAACGAACCATCGAGCATCGGGAGATCTTCCACGACGAAATGGTCGATCTGATGCGCCAGATCATGCGCGGCGAGATCAGCCACTTGATGGCGGCGGCGATTCTGACCGGTCTGCGAGTCAAGAAGGAAACCATCGGCGAGATTGCCGGTGCGGCTCAGGTGATGCGCGAGTTTGCTGCCCGGGTGACGGTTGCGGATGCCGAGAATTTCGTCGATATCGTCGGAACCGGCGGCGATGGTGCGCACACCTTCAATATTTCCACGGCCTCGATGTTCGTGGTTGCGGCAGCCGGCGCCAAGGTTGCCAAGCACGGCAATCGTTCGGTCAGCTCGAAGTCCGGCAGCGCCGATGTACTGGAGGCGCTGGGAGCCGCCATCGATCTACGACCCGAGCAGGTCGCCCGCTGCATCGAGCAGACCGGCATCGGGTTCATGTTTGCGCCGGTTCATCATCCAGCGATGAAGAACGTCGCGCCGGTGCGGCGGGAAATGGGGGTGCGCACCCTGTTCAACATTCTCGGTCCGCTGACCAACCCGGCCGGGGCGCCGAACATCCTGATGGGCGTGTTTCATCCCGATCTGGTCGGTATCCAGGTGCGTGTCCTGCAACGCCTGGGCGCCAGACGCGCCCTGGTGGTCTGGGGCCGTGACGGCATGGACGAGATCAGCCTGGGGGCATCGACCCTGGTCGGCGAACTGCTCGACGGCGAGGTTCGCGAGTATGAGGTACACCCCGAGGATTTCGGGATC
Organism: Lysobacterales bacterium UBA5700; assembly: GCA_002420085.1. Taxonomy (GTDB): domain Bacteria; phylum Pseudomonadota; class Gammaproteobacteria; order Xanthomonadales; family Xanthomonadaceae; genus UBA11164. Next base: position 1,532 of record DIHI01000093.1, read on the forward strand.
TCGATGGCGGCCAGCCGCAATCTGCAGGTCCAGGATGCCGCAGAGTCCAAGGCGATGTTGCTGCGTGCGCTGGCTGGCGAGGACGGATTGCCGCGCGAGATCGTCGCACTCAATGCCGGAGCAGCGCTGTATGCGGCCGGTGTCGCCGATTCGATCGCCGAGGGGATCGAGCGGGCACGGGCAGTGATCGCCGACGGCGGCGCGCGAGCGAAACTGGATGCGTTCGTGGAGGCTACCCGCACGCTCAAGGCGACCGAGTCGATCGAAGTGCAGCCATGAGCACGCCCCGGCCGACCGAGATCGTGCTGCGCAAGGCCGAGCGGGTGCTTGCGGTCGCCTTTGACAGCGGTGAGCACTTCGACCTGCCGGCCGAGTACCTGCGGGTCGAGTCGCCGAGTGCCGAGGTGCAGGGGCATGGTCCCGGTCAGAAGGTTCTGGTTGCCGGAAAGCGCCAGGTCACCATCGATGCGATCGAGCCGGTCGGTCACTATGCGGTGCTGTTGCGCTTCTCGGATGGCCATGCCAGTGGCATCTACAGTTGGCAGACCCTGCATCGGCTCGGTCGTGAGCAGGCCAGCCGCTGGTCGGCCTATCTCGACGCACTGGCCGTCGAGGGGCTGTCGCGTGATTGAATCGCGGTCATGGCTGGGCGATCCAACTCGGTGGGAGCGGGGTCTGTGCGGATTCGATCGATCGCAGCGGTGCTGACGTGAAGTCCGGCCCCGCCCTGTTCTGGCTCGGCGTGTATTCGTTGCTGGTGCTGGCGCCGCTGGTCCTGGCTTTCTCCGGCACGGTGCCAGCATCGGGCGGGTTCGCCTGGGATTTCGCCATGGCCCTGGGCTTTGCCGGGGTTGCCATGGTCGGCGTGCAATTCGTGTTGACTGCGCGCTTCAAGCGCTTGGCGGCGCCGTTCGGCATCGACATCGTCTACTACGTTCATCGCTATCTGGCAGTCGTACTGCTGGTGCTGGTGCTTGGCCATGTGATCATCGTCGGCTGGGTCGATCCGGACTCGGTCGGGCCGCTCGACCCGCGCGTGGCGCCGGGCTACATGACGGTCGGTCGGATCGCGCTGGCGGCGCTGCTGCTGGTGACCCTGACCTCGCTGTGGCGCAAGCGATTGCGCATCGAGTACGACGTGTGGCGACATCTGCATGCCGGACTGGCGGTGCTGGCACTGGTTGCTGCGGTCGCTCATGTCGCCGGTTCGGGGCACTCTCTCGATACGCCGTTCAAGCGGATTGCCTGGCTCGTGCTGGCTCTGGTCTGGTTGCTGCCGTTCATCCATGTTCGGATGCTGCGACCGCTGCGCCTGCTGCGACGTCCGTATCGGATCGAATCGGTGCAGCCGGAACACGGCCGGGCGGTCACCATCACGGTCGTGCCGGACGGTCATGCCGGGTTCGACTATCGAGCCGGGCAGTTCGCCTGGCTGACCGTGAGAGCCTCGCCATTTGCGTTGCGTGAGCATCCGTTCTCGTTTTCGTCGAGCCCCAGCCAACCGGGGCGGCTGGCCTTCACGATCAAGGCATTGGGCGATTTCACCGCCGGTCTCGGCGATCTCCGGCCGGGCGAGCGCGCCCATGTCGATGGCCCCTACGGTGCGTTCGGGTATGGCCGGCACCCACATGCACCGGGCTATGGTTTCATCGCGGGTGGCGTCGGCATCGCGCCGATCATCAGCATGCTGCACGATCTGGCCGATCGCGGCGATCGTCGCCCATTGGCACTGATCTACTGCAATCGGGTCTGGGACAACGTGATCTTTCGGGAACAACTCGATGCCCTGGCCGCGCGCCTCGACCTCCGGGTCTGCCATGTGCTCGGCGAGCCGCCCGAGCAGTGGACCGGGGAGCGGGGGCTGCTGGATGACGGGATCGTCGCGCGTCACCTGCCGGAGGGTGCCGCGCGCTGGCATTACTTCGTATGCGGCCCGACCCCGATGATCCGGATCGCCGAGCGTGCCCTGTCGGCACGGGCAGTGCCGTTGCGCCGCATTCATTCGGAACTCTTTGATCTGGCCTGACCGAGATGAGAGAGCGCTTGGCCCGCTTGCTCGCCCTGGTCACCGGTCTGGTGCTGGTCGCGGCTGCCCTGATTCTGGCCGATCGGCGTGGTCGGATCGAGCCGGTGGCCAACCTGCCGCCGCAGTCCGACATCGAGAGCATCGTGCGCGGACGGCAGCTCTACCTCGAACTGCGCTGTTCCGCCTGCCATGCCGTGGCCGGCGAGGGCAATCTGCGCGCGCCGCTCGATGGCGTCGCGACACGGCTGGATCGCGTGGCGTTGGGCCAGTGGGTGGTCGCTGATCCTGCCGTGGCCAGCGCCCTGCCGGCGCGCGTGCGGGCGATGAAATCGGATTATCGGGCGTTGTCGCCGGAGGCGTTCGATGCGCTGCTGGACTATCTGCAAAGCCTGACCGACCCGCCGCCGAACTGAGCGTGGGTCGTGTCTTCGCGCTTGCCGATTGGCGTGGGCAAGGGTTCATAATGGTGGGATGAGCGAACAGCCCCCCTCGGACGACACCACCGACTTCGGTTTCCGCACGGTTGCGACCGCCGAGAAACGCCGGCTGGTCGGGCAGGTGTTCAGTTCCGTGGCCAGCAAGTACGACCTGATGAACGATCTGATGTCGCTGGGCATCCATCGGGTCTGGAAGCGCTATTTCGTCGCGACCAGCGGCGTCAGGCGCGGTGACCGGGTGCTCGATCTGGCCGGAGGCACCGGCGATATCGCCGCCCTGCTGCGGCCTCGGCTGGGCGAGACCGGCAGCGTGGTGCTCGGCGATATCAATGCCGAGATGCTGCGGGTCGGCCGCGATCGCCTGATCGATCGTGGCGTGCTGGCCGGCCTCGACTACATCCAGTGCAATGCCGAAGTCCTGCCGTTCGCCGACGCGACATTCGATCTGGTGACCATCGCCTTCGGGCTGCGCAACGTGACCGACAAGGCGGCTGCACTGGCCGAGATGCGGCGTGTGCTCAAGCCGGGTGGACGAGCACTGGTGCTGGAGTTTTCCGAGGTTGCCGCGCCCTGGCTGAGACCCCTGTACGACTTCCATTCGTTCGAGGTGCTGCCACGCCTGGGTCGTCTGATCGCGGGTGATGCCGACAGTTATCGCTATCTCGCGGAATCGATCCGCAAGCACCCGCCCCAGGCGGCGCTGCGCGAGTTGATGCAGGACGCCGGCTTCGAGCGTTGCGACTATCGCAATCTGAGTGCCGGAATCGTCGCCATCCACAGCGGTTATCGAATCTGAATTCAACAGCCAGCGAGCAGACCGACATGACATCCCCCGGATTCCACCATGACAGCCTGGCTGCCCGCCTCGGTCAACGGATCACCCTCAGTGATGACCAGGGCAACAGCGTGTCGCTGAGCCTGGATCGGCTCGCCTGCTCAAGCATGCATGGCCCGGAGTGGGAGTCGTTCGCCCTGATCATGGTCAGTGACGAGCCGATCGCCATGACGCAGGGGGTCTACCGCATCGCTCACCCGGAGCTTGGCGAACACGACCTGTTCGTGTCGCCGAAGAGCTACAGCGAGTTCGAGATCGTGATCAACCGACGGCGTTCGTCCCCGGCGTGATCGGCTGATCTCTGGCCGTGTTCGCCGGGCGCTTCATCAGCAGATAGACCGCGTTGTCGGTTTCTTCCGGCAGGAAGCCGAGACGCTGGTACAGATGCCGAGCGGGATTGCTGCGCTCGACATGGATCGACAGCGCCAGGCCGTCGCGATCGGCCTCGTCGCACAGGCCGCGCAGCAGCCGGGTGCCGATCCCCTTGCCTCGATGGTCGGGCAGCAGGGCGATATCGATCACGCGGATTTCCTCAGGCCAGCGATCGACGAACAACCGGCCGATTGCCTGCTGGTGGTACTCGATGATCGCGTAGCGCGAGGTGTCGTAGTTCTCGGTGTAGTGCCGGTACTGGGCGTTGAACTGCTGGGTGATGAACGGCTCGACCAGATCAGGCGGCAGCAGACGCAACTCGTCCTCGCGCAGGCTGCGGTAGAGCACGCGCAGAAACGGCAGGTCGGCATCGGTCAGGGGCCGCAGACCGAGCGGGTCGGAGGCTGGAATTTTCGGGGTGCTTGCCATTTTTGTGATTCTGTTCTAGATTCGCCTTGCCAGCTTACTGGCAAACCACGGAGGGATGTACGGTGGCACAACCTTTCATCAGCGAAATCCGTCTGTTCGGATTTCCCTTCGCCCCCAAGGGCTGGGCCCTCTGTGAGGGACAAACCCTGTCGATCGCTCAGAATCAGGCGCTGTTCGCACTGATAGGCACGACCTACGGCGGCAACGGCATGACTACGTTCAATCTTCCAGACCTGCGTGGCCGAACGCCACTGCATACCTCTGCGAGTATCCCGCTGGGCGCCGTGGCGGGTTCCGAATCGGTGACCCTGATCTCGTCGGAGATGCCGCAGCACACGCATGCGGTGAGTGCGACGAGTGATCAGTCAAACTTTCGAAACTTCGATGCCGCAGTGTTCGCCTCGGCGATCAACACGCAAGACGGCTTGCCAGTGAATGCCTATGGCAGCGCGACCAACCTTGTGCCCCTGAATGCTGGGTCGGTCAGTATGACTGGTGGCAATCAGCCACACAGCAATCTTCAGCCGTCCCTGGTGTTGAATTTCTGTATCGCCCTGGTCGGTGTGTTCCCTTCCCGTAGCTGAGCGTATACGGCCGTCGGCGCTGACCGTCGACGGACGCAACCCAAGGAGTTGCACATGTCGGATCCCTTCATCGGCGAAATTCGGATGTTCGCGGGCAATTTCGCCCCGCGCGGCTGGGCATTCTGCTGGGGCCAATTGCAGTCGATCAGCGAAAATGACGCCCTGTTCACCCTGCTCGGCACCACCTATGGTGGTGACGGCCAGACCACCTTTGCCCTGCCGGACTTGCGGGGCCGCATCCCGGTCGGTCAGGGCCAGGGGCCAGCGCTGACCAACCGGATCATCGGTCAGCGGTTTGGTGCGGAAGAGGTGGACTTGCTGAGCAGTCAGATGCCGGGCCACACCCATGCCCTGGTCGCCAGCGGTACTGCTGCGACTGCCAGTTCTCCTGCCGGGGCGGTGGTTGCCGCTCAGCCCAACGACCTGGTTTTCATCGGAGGGGTGACGCCGACGGTCCTCATGCGAACGGATCTGGTCGCGCCTGATGGCGGCAGCCAGCCGCATGACAATATGGCGCCCTACTTGTGTCTGAACTTCATCATCGCCTTGTTCGGCATATTCCCATCCCGGAGTTGAGCCGGCTCGATTGACCGGGCGCAGTGGTCGGCTACGGTGGTACGCCACGATCGCGATGCCCACCTACAGGAGATTCACCGATGTCGGAACCTTTCCTCGCTGAAGTGCGAATCTGGGCACTCAACTTCGCGCCCAGGGGTTGGGCGTTCTGCAATGGCCAAATCCTGCCGATCTCGCAGAACTCCGCCCTGTTTTCCCTGCTGGGCACGACCTATGGTGGCAATGGCACGACCAGCTTCGGCCTGCCAGATCTGATGGGCCGCTCACCCATGCAGCAGGGCAGTGGACCTGGGTTGACCCCGCGCGTGCTGGGTGAGGCCAGTGGCAGTGCCAGCGTGACGCTGTTGAACACGGAATTGCCGAGCCATACACATGGCATGGCCGGTGTGAATCAGGAAGGACAGCGCGGTGCGCCGGAGAGCGGCGATGCACTTGGATTTGACGTACTAAAAACCGGGGTTAACATTCGCTACCTCAACAATAATCCCAGTGCCCGAGTGCCCATGTCTCCCAATACGCTGACGCCTACCGGTGGCAGCCAGCCGCATGAGAATCAGCAGC
>DIHI01000009.1:0-5197 GCA_002420085.1 Lysobacterales bacterium UBA5700
CGCAGATCCTCGTCGCGGAAACAGCGGGCAATCTGGTAGTAACGGTCGAAGCCGGCCATCATCAGCAACTGCTTGAACAACTGCGGTGACTGCGGCAAGGCGTAGAACTCGCCGGAATGAACCCGCGAGGGCACCAGATAGTCGCGGGCGCCTTCGGGCGTGGCCTTGGTCAGAATCGGCGTTTCGATGTCCTGGAAGCCGCGCGCATCGAGGTAGCGGCGCAAGGCCGACACCAGGGCACCGCGCGTGCGCAGCATCGCCTGCATGACCGGACGACGGAGATCGAGGAAGCGGTATTTCAGACGCAGTTCCTCGGCCGGATTCTCGTGGAAGTGGAAGGGCAGATCGCGGGCCGTGTTGAGCACTTCGATGTGCTCGGCCACCACTTCCACCCGACCACTGGCCAGGCGCTCGTTGATGCTGTGCCGCGCCCGCACCGTGCCGGTCACCCGCAGGCAGTCCTCGTAGCCGATCTCGGAAGCCGTCGCATGGGCGGAATCGCCCGGCTCCGAAACGATCTGTACGATGCCCTGGTGGTCACGCAGGTCGATGAAACAGACCCCGCCGAGATTTCGAGCGACATCGGCCCAGCCGCACAGGGTGACCGTCTGGCCGATCAGACGCTCATCGACAAGGCCGCAGAAATGGCTACGCATGGATGCTCCGAACTGGACTCCGGCCGACGCCGGCAAGCCCGCTAGTTTAACGGATGCCGATGCGTCGACCTCACTCGTGGCCCCACGGCGGAGGTGGGGGTGGCACCGACTCGGACAGATCGAACTCGACTCGAAACAGCCTGCCGTCGGGGCGCGACAGCGCGTAGACGAACTGCAGGTCCGGGATGATTTCCAGGGTCCAGGTATTGCTCACCGAGGCCGGATAGCCGAGACGCTGGAACAGGTCGATCGATTCGGCATCGACCGGAAACGCCTGCCGGCTGGCCGTGCCCGGCTCGACGGTGGCGCCACCGTACTGGGTCAAGGCATCCTCGGAACCATCCTGATGGCGGTGATCGTGCTTGAGTTGCAGGCCATCGGCGGTGCGCCGCACCTGCCAGGTGCGTGAGCGATCGTCACCGACATGGAACGGGATGTCGAGTTGCCCCTCGCGGCAGCCACGGACATGCATCCGCAGCGGCTTTCCGGCGAATGGGCTGTTGTCCTGTGCCGGCTGGTCGATCACCACCCGACCGGCGAATGCCTGGCCGCAGTAGCGGGCGATCGCCGCCAGGAAGGCATCGGCCGGTGCCGGCTGCGCATGCGGCGCCGCAGCCTTCGGAGCAGCGGCCGACTGCGGCGGATCGGTCGGCGCGGGCGCGCAGCCGGCCAGCAGCAACAGGGCCGGCATCATCGCACTGACAACGGCCGCGATCGGGCGGCGCCAGGAAAGATCGTGGAGTGTCATCCGACCATACTGACCGTTCGCCGGAAAATGTCCAGTCAGGGCATGAGTCAGACGGGTCGGTTTCGACGACGACCGGATCGCATGCGGCCGCATCCCCTTCACACGCTCGCCGCGCTGCCGGCACCGGCCGCAGGCGTGCTGCTGGTCGCTGCGGCTGGTTTGCCGGCTGGCTTGTCCGCTGATGTGTTTGCTGACGTGTCCGCCGGCTTGGCGCTGGCATCGCCCGGTTTGCTGTCGCTCTTGCCTTCGGCGGGCGCGCTGCCGGCACTGGCGCCGGTATCACTGCCATCGCCGGCCAGGTTGCGCTTCTTCTCGCCGTCGCGCTTGAAATCGGTCTCGTACCAACCACTGCCGGCCAGACGGAATGCCGGTGCGGTCAGTTGCCGGCGGACCTCGGCCTGTTGGCATTCGGGGCAGGTCGTCGGGTCGGGGTCGGAAAGCTTCTGCAGGCGCTCGAAGCGATGCGCGCAGGCGGTGCATTCGAAGGCATAGATGGGCATGGCGGCAACTCGAAATTCGGACAGATGAACCCCGCAATCGCCCGGCCGAGCCTGGCCCGTGGCGCGCGACAGCGGGGCTGTGGATGCAGTCGTGGCACGACATCACGTCGTGCGGCGTCCCTCCGGACGATCGACCGGAGCCAATGTGAGGCTCGCCCGGCGCGCTTTCAAGTCGGCCAGGTCGGATTCGCTGGTGCAGTGGGGTCGAATTCGATCGTCCGGCACCGGCGGCGACGGACGACTCAACCGGCCTCCAGTTGTGCGTACAACGACTCCCATTCGGCTTCCAGCGTCGCCCGCTCGTTGGCCAGGCCGGCCTGTGCCTGACCCAACCGGGCCAGTTCCAGGCTGTCGGAATAGAGGGTGGGATCGGCCAGGCGCTCGGCGATCGCCCCGGTTTCGGCCTCGATCGCCGCCACTCGCGCCTCGATCTGTTCGAGCCGCGTTCGGTGGCGACGCAATTGCCGGTCATCGCTGCGTGCCGGACGCGGCGTGGCCACCGCGACCGGTCGCGCAGCGGTCGCTTCGCGACGCGGTTCGGCGCCACGTGAACGCAGCCAGGCCGCATAGCCGTCGAGGTCGCCATCGAATTCCTCGACCCGCCCATCGGCAACCCGCCAGAACCGATCGCACACCAGACCGATCAGATGGCGGTCATGCGAGACCAGCACGATCGCGCCGGAAAACACCGCCAGCGCCTCGGCCAGGGCCTCGCGCATGTCGAGATCAAGGTGGTTGGTGGGTTCGTCGAGCAGCAGCACGTTCGGCCGACGCCAGGCGATCAGCGCCAGCGCCAGCCGTGCCCGCTCGCCGCCGGAAAAATGATCGACCGGCTCGAATGCCCGGTCGCCGGGGAAATTCCAACGGCCCAGGAAATCGCGGAACTCCTGGGTCGCGACATCGGGCGCAATGTCGCGCAGATGATCGATCGGGCTCGCGCCTTCGCGCAGACTCTCGACCGTATGCTGAGCGAAATAACCGATCCGCAGATCCGGATGCCCGGCCCGCTCGCCGGACAGTGGCGGCAGTGCGCCGACCAGGGTCTTGACCAGGGTGGACTTGCCGGCGCCATTGGGACCGAGCAGGGCGACCCGATCGCCGGCTTCCAGCGCGAAGCCGACCTGGCGCAGCACCACGACATCGGCCGCAGCATCGTGCTCGCCCGGCAGGCCATCCTCGGGCTCGGACCGTCGCGCATCGGCGCGATAACCGGCATCCAGGCCCTCCAGGCGAATCAGCGAGAACGGCAGTTTGGCCGGCTCGGCGAATTCGATCCGCAGCGCTCGCTCGGCACGCACCGCCTCGGTTCCCGCCAGCTTGGCCAGGCGCTTGATGCGCGACTGCGCCTGTCGTGCCTTGCTGGCCTTGGCCCGAAACCGATCGATGAAGCTTTGCAGGTGTGCCCGTTCGGCCTGCTCCTTCTCGAAGGCGATCTGCTGCTGGCGCAGGTGTTCGGCGCGCTGTCGCTCGAATGCCGTGTAGTCGCCGACGTACAGCCGCGCCCGGCCCTCGTGCAGGTGCAGCGTGTGGGTCGAGACGCCGTCGAGAAACTCACGATCGTGCGAGATCAGCAGCAGGGTGCCCTGATACTTCAACAGCCACTGCTCCAGCCAGAGCACGGCATCGAGATCGAGGTGGTTGGTCGGCTCGTCCAGCAGCAACAGGTCCGACGGCGTCATCAGGGCACGCGCCAGATTCAGGCGCACCCGCCAGCCACCGGAAAACTCGGCGACCGGCCGCTGATGGGTGGTCGCCGGAAAGCCCAGGCCATGCAACAGGCGGCCGGCCCGGGCACCGGCATCGTAACCGCCCAATTCCTCCAGGCGATGATGCGCCTCGGCGACCGCCTCCCAGTCCTCGGCCTGCATCGCCTCGGCTTCGGCACGGATCGCCTGGTGGACCGCGCGGTCGCCGGACAGCACGAAATCCAGCGCCGGGTCCGGCAGCGAGGGCGTTTCCTGGGCAACACTGGCGATCCGCAGCCTGGTCGGCAGGTCGAGATCGCCGGCATCAGCTTCCAACTCACCGCGAATCGCCGCAAACAGTGAGGACTTGCCGCAGCCGTTGCGGCCGATCACACCGACTCGCCAACCGGCATGCAGGGTCAGATCGACGCCGGACAGCAGGCGCAACGAACCGCGCCGCAGCGCAAAATCGCGAAAGGAAATCATCCCGACAGTTTAACCCGGCGCGTCGATCGAGCGCCCGCGAACGCCGCCTGCGATGCGGCATCGCCCGAGCACATCGGCACGGCGGCCTGCGCTCGCCAGATGATCGAGGTCGAACATGGACATTGCCCACTGTGCGAGGCACGACGACGCCCGACCTGGGCACGGCGGATGACTGCGGGCAAAGGATTCGACCGAACCGACACTAATACGGGGCAATCGCTCCATAATTTTTCAGCCAATCGAGATTTATAGCACTGGATCGCGCAACTGAACGGTGACAGCGATTCCTTGAACGCGAATATTGCAATGCAGCATGACATGCCCAGCCGAGTGGGTTATGTCTATTCCCGAATCAGACGACTGGGGAGCCGTCTGCGGGGAGATACACCGAACGGATAATTGACGAGCAAGACACGCCCGAACCACGGGCCGTGTCGGGGCCGCACAGCGGCCTGAAACGGGGACCAATACGACATGCTGTCCGGCAGGCATTCGAGCCTGCCGCGGGATTTCCTACGCCTCGTTTTACGACTCGATCGAAATTCGATCGCGGCCACCTGTGTCTGCACGTTTTTCATCACTATCCCACGGCGCACGTCACGGCAATTCTGGAGGAGCCACCAATGCAACTGGACAGCAAGACCAAGGAAATCACTGCCGGCAGCAAGGAACTCGAACTGCTCGCCGAGTCATTCCACGACGATCAATTGCGGTTGCGGATGATGACCGATCCCGTGTCGGTGTTCGGAACCCCGTTCTCGTTGACCGCAGAAATCAAGCGATTCGCTGAAATGATGATGGGTGATGAGAAGTTTCGTCGGGGGCTGTACGAATCGCCACGGGCAACGGTCGAAGCACATGGACTGCGCATCGATCCGATGACGATCCGGGCGATGTGGGATGGCCGGGCCATGCGCGAAGGTCTGCTGACCGATGCCGACATGAACAGCGACGGCATCCGCCATCTGAATGCCTTCAACGACCTCAAGCGCGAGTTCTTCAAATCGATGCTGACCAAGCAATCGGCCAACTCGGCATTCGAGCGCTGGCGGACTCGTCAGATCGAACGCTGCGCCACCGAGATGGATCGTGCCAATGCCCGCTCGATCGTCCATGCCCCGG
>DIHI01000009.1:5352-5988 GCA_002420085.1 Lysobacterales bacterium UBA5700
GCGATCAAATCGATCTGGCTGGACACCCTGGCCGGCCTCAACGAAGTCATCGGCGACGCCGCCGGCAAGGCATTCCTGTACTGGGGAACCGAACCGTTCGACAACCCCGACTATGAATCCTACTGCCTCGACCTCAAGCAGGTCTGCGGCGGCTTCCCGCAGACCACCACGGCGGTGCCGATGCGCGATCCGGGCCGCACCTGGGAACTGCTCAAGCTATCGACTGCGCATGGCTGCCAGATCAATCGCTTTTCGATCCTGACCCCGCGCATCCTGGCCAGCACCCTCAAGACCTTCAGTCCGGAGCAGTTGCTGTTCGTCGAACTGGTCCTCCAGAACAAGGGGTCGATGCTGGTCAAGGCCAATGCCGGCAAGGCGCGTAACAGCCGCAAGCTGGAAGACGACCGCAATCATCTCGCCCGAGAACTGGCCGAATACGCTTCGCCGGCCTTGCAGGCGGCCAAGCCGAGCACGATTGCCTGCGTCAGCGGCTTCCTGTTCAACCTGGCCAAGAAGGATCTGCGTCTGATTTCGCCCTGCTCGGCCTCCGACCAGCATCCCGATGGCTACATCGTTTTCGAGGAAGGCAAATTCAACACCGGCGCTGAAGCGGTCGAATTGATGCGCGGCATGGTC
>DIHI01000009.1:6060-6712 GCA_002420085.1 Lysobacterales bacterium UBA5700
CCCGGCACATGAATGTCGAGCCGCACGAAAGCAGTCTGATTTCGTTCCGCCCGGACTTCGGATTCGTGGGTCAGCAGAATGGTTTCTCGCTGAACAATGAATACGACACGGTCACCATCCAGAACCCGAATCATGGCCCATTGATGCGCCGACTCGGCGAATTGATCAGCACCGGCGGCCACAGTGCCGCCCGCATCCGGCAAAGCCTGTCCGGTGAATTCAGCATCGATGACAACCAGGCACGCAGCGTATTGCGTTTCCTGTTCGACAAGGGCCTGCTTGCCGAACGGGCAGCAAGTGAGACTTCGGCGCACTGACCAAGGCACTCGGTTTCAGACCACCCGCGATCCAGATCTTGCAGCACCGTAACCCGGTCGGCAAGGGCAACACCCTGTCGGAAGACAGGTTCAATTCAACCAATGACACGGAGATGAACATGGAAACTCAAGTCGCAACTGATCTGTTGGGCTCGATGCAGATTCAGATCGAGAGCCACGGCCTCACCCAGACCGATCCGGCAATCGCCTGTGCGGTCGTGTGTTGCTGCGCGATCGCCACCATCTGTATCGGTGGCTGCCTGCTGGCGGTGGAAGAGGTGGCCTGAGCCACGGTGATGACGACACCGGCGGCAACTGCCGTCGGTGTCGTTATG
>DIHI01000009.1:6832-7075 GCA_002420085.1 Lysobacterales bacterium UBA5700
CCGACCCAGGACACCCTGGCGGAACCGACCGCCAGAACGCCATACACCCCTGCTTTCTGCCGTTCGCAATCTGCCGAGGCCAACACGGATGAACACCATCGACATCGCGTTCGAGCGCGGACCCTCGCCGTTCCTGCGCTTCCTGGATTCCCTGCTCACCTGGAAGAAGGTGGCACTGGTGCTGTTGCTCAGCGCAGCGGCCGTTTCGATCATGCAGATCGTGATCGTCTCCAACACCGACAT
>DIHI01000009.1:7189-7843 GCA_002420085.1 Lysobacterales bacterium UBA5700
GCGGTCGAACAGCTCGTTGCCAAGCAACTGGAGCAGGTCCGCTATGCCCCCTTCATGTCGCTGCTGGTCTGGCCGGTGCTGCTTTCGCTCGGAGCCGCCGTGTTCGTCGGCGTACTGGTTCTGCTCGATCGTCGTGCGCGAACGCAGCCCTGGGCGGCCTGGCAGGCGTTCGCAGTCGCCATCGGCCTGGCCTATTTCAGCTATGCCAGTCTGGCCAGTCTGTACACCCTTGCGACCGGCAGCATCAGCCCGCCGTTCGGGCTCGATTCGCTGTACGGGAACGACTCGGCGGCCGTGCGTGCGATGTTGCAGACCTTCGATCTGGCCAATCTGACACTGGCCGTTCTGGCGGCCATCCTGGTTCCTCGCAGCCTCGGCATCGGGCGCCGCACGACCTTGATCGCGGTCCTGGCGGTGATCGTCGGATACACCGCCTTCAAGGGCGGCCTGGTGCTGATGACCGTGCCCAAGGAAAAGCCGGTCGTCTGTGAACTGTGTGAAGTCGCCAACAGCGATTTCCCGGCCGCCAGCAGCGCGACTCCGGCACCCGCGCCTGAGCCGACCGGCACCGATCAGCCAGACTGAGCATGCGGCATTGATCCCGACCCGACCGCTGTCTGGGCCAATGGTCCCTGCGGTCGGGCGATCACCCTC
>DIHI01000009.1:7922-8352 GCA_002420085.1 Lysobacterales bacterium UBA5700
GCGCGGCCTGTCCGACGACATCACCCCAGCGGCGCGGGTAAGCGCCCGGAGTACCTGCAATGACCGCGTCCACGCGCAAATGGCCAAGCCTCGGCGAACTGGCCGTCAAGACCCTGATGCCATTGCTGCTGACGCCCGTGATGCTGGTCATGGTGCCGATGCTGCTGCTCGGCCAGTCATCGACATCCGGCCCCTATGTGATCGGCCTGTGTCCGATCACGGTAGCGATGCCGGACACCTCTCGGATCGAGAATTTCGATCTGAAGGTCATCGTCGGCACCTGTGCCGACGAGGCCGAGGCACTGCGCAAGAATGAGCGGCACGCGCTGATCCGGGCCGGCAGCGAAGATGGCCAGACCGCAGCCAAGGTGTTGTTCAAGGCGTCACGCAGTGCGGGTCGCGAATCGCTGCCCGCCGCGCGCCGGGTGGC
>DIHI01000009.1:8426-9490 GCA_002420085.1 Lysobacterales bacterium UBA5700
ATGGCCCTGACCGAGGACGACACGCCCAGTGCCAGTTGGCCCGAGGCGGTCGCGGTCGATGGTGAACTGGAACTGGCGGTCGGCATGCTGGTGATCGTGCTGCCGGCGCTGCTGCTGCAATGGATCGTCGGCGGTGTCGCACCGCATCTGTTGCAGGCGGTCAGCCAGACCCCGGCCTCCCGCGCCGATCGCCTGCATCTGCATCGCTCGGCCCTGCTGCTCGCGGCGGTCAGTTCGATCGGCTATCTGGTCGGGCTGTCGATCGCGACCGCAATCGGCAACTACATCAATGGCGGTACCTTGCAGGTGATCAAGGAACTCGACGCCACCGTCAGCCCATCGCCGGCCTTGATCTCGAACGTCGAGATCAGCGCGGCATTCATGGCGATGGCGGCCTCGTTCGTGGTGTTCATCACTCCGGCCATGGTCTGGCTGGCGACCACCTGCCGCAGCCGAGTCGCGTTCTCGGCGCTGCTGCAAGTGCTCGGCCTGTCGCTGATCATCGGGGTGATGGTGTTCGGCTATGCGATTTCGGTACGACCGGTGCCCTACGCCGAACTGATTCCGCTGATCTCCTCGACCAGCGCCCTCAACGACCTGGTCCGCGACCAGTTCGTCTGGCCGTCGCTGTTGACCACCCTGGTGGTCAATGCCGCATTCGGGGCGTTGTTCCTGTTCCTGTCGCTGAAGGCAGGGCTTGGCGCCCATGCACCGGCCAGCCCGGCTCCGGCCGGCGCCACGCCAATCGCGACAGCGGCCGGCAGCCCCGAGTCGGAACCGTGAGTCGCGAGGACAGCCTCGACACCCTCGGACGCACGGTCGATTACGCACTCGATGTCGCCCGAGCGGCCGGCGCCGACAAGGCGGCGGTCGCAGTTTCCCGAACCCTGACCCGGCGCGTGCAGGTATATCAGCGCGACATCGAGTCGATCCGCGAAACCACGCGCTCGGTGCTGGTGATCAGCGCGCTCAAGGGCCAGCGGCACGGCCGGACGATGGTCGCCTCCCTGCGCGAACCGGATATCCGCGCCGGCGTCGAACGCGCCTGTGCGATCGCCGCGTTC
>DIHI01000009.1:9565-9908 GCA_002420085.1 Lysobacterales bacterium UBA5700
CCGACCCCGATCCGTGGATCGATCTGCCGGACCCGGACAGCCATCCGGTCGATTTTCCCGATCTCGGCATCTGGCAGCCGGAGCCGCGATCGATCGAGGCATTATCGGAGCATCTGCTGGCAGCCGCTGATCGCGGGCTCGATGCGGCCGATGCCGGCGCACAGCTCAGTCGGTTCGGGATCGAGTCGTCGGCCGCGCAATCGGTGCTCGGCACCTCGCGCGGGTTTCGCGGCCGCGAGCGGGCAGCGATCCACACGGCGTTCACCGAATGGTTGGAACGATCGGAGAGCGGTGCGCAGAAATTCTTCGATAGCTGGTCGTTTCGACCACCGATCGCGAGCAC
>DIHI01000009.1:10143-10406 GCA_002420085.1 Lysobacterales bacterium UBA5700
ATGTGGTCGATGAGGCCCGGCTGCCGGGTGGGCTGGCTTCCTCGAACTTCGACAACGAGGGGGTGGCCACCGGCCGCACGGTGCTCTTCCGCGATGGCCGCCTGGCATCACTGCTGCTCGCCAGCCAATCGGCGCGCCGCCTGGGCCTGCGCTCGACCGGCCACGCTTCCGGGGTCTACAACGTGCTGTTGGGCGGCGATCACTCAGAAACCGAGCAGTGCCAGGCACTCGACACCGGTCTGTACGTGCTGCGGCTGCATGGC
>DIHI01000009.1:10490-10761 GCA_002420085.1 Lysobacterales bacterium UBA5700
GCCTGCCCGACCCGACCCGGCCCGAATTCTCGCTCGGCGCCTCGGGCTACTGGGTCGAGAACGGCCGGATCCGCCACCCGGTCGATGGCATCACCGTGGCCGGAAACCTGCGGCAACTGCTCGCTTCGATGTCGGTGCTGGGCCAGCATTCGCCGTATCGACCCAAGGTCTCGATCGGCGCCATGCTGGTTCCGGAGTTGATGGTCGCCGGCACCTGAACCCGAGACCAGGCCAGTTCGGACAGCCGACTATTCGTAGCGGAGCGCCTCGA
>DIHI01000008.1:0-256 GCA_002420085.1 Lysobacterales bacterium UBA5700
GAATCCCGAATCCCGGCTCTTACCAATCTCAAATCTCAACGCTCAACGCTCAACTCCCGTCCCCACCTGACCCCACCTGACCCCAAGTCAACGCTAATGATTCACATCAAGGCGGAGGCTGGCTGGACGGCTCTAGAATCGCACCATCCCAACCCTGGAGTACACCGCATGAATCCGACCCGTCCGTCGCGCCGCCGCTTCCTGATCGAGACCGCTGTGGTGGTGTCCTCGCTGCCGCTCGGTGCCCATCTGCTCG
>DIHI01000008.1:338-2192 GCA_002420085.1 Lysobacterales bacterium UBA5700
ATCTGCTCGCGCGTGAGGCACATGCGCAAGACCTGCCGATGCTGCCGACCAGCAATCCGCAGGCCAAGGCGCTGGCCTATGTCGAGACCACCGATGGCCTGACGCATGCCAACTTCAAGCCCGGCAGTGATTGCAGCAACTGTCAGTTCTACGCCGGTGCGGCTGACAGTGCGGCGGCGCCGTGTACCTTGTTCCCAGGTCATCGGGTGGCCGGCAAGGGCTGGTGCAGTGCCTGGGCCAAGAAGGCGTAAGCAGGGCGGCGGTCCCCGTTTGATGATCCATCACTGGCGTCGTCTCGCGGTCTGAGACGGCGCCAGGGCTACAATCCCCGGCAGGATTCGACCGGGGATTTTCTTTTGTCCGATATCGTGGTGTTGGCTGGCCTGTCGGTGGCGCTGCTGGGGCTGGCGGTGGCCGTGTTCTGGTGGAGGTTGGGCCGGGCGGTGACCCAGGCTGCGGCGGCCGAGCGCGAACGCTGGTTGCCGCGCGTGGAGGCGCTGGAGCGCGAACGCGCGGACCTGACCACGCGCCTGACCGATACCGAGACGCTGCTGGACGGGCAACGCGAGGGGCGCGAGCGGGCCGAGCGGCACGCGGCGGAATTGCGCGTGCGGCTGGAGGAACAACAGCGGGCAGCGGAGGCGCGGCTGCGCGATCTGGAGTCGGCGCGTGAGCGGATGAAGATCGAGTTCCAGGCGCTGGCGGCCGACATCCTCGAAGACAAGTCGCGTCGATTCAGCGAGGCCAATCAGCAGCAACTCGGCCAGTTGCTGGGGCCGTTGCGCGAGCAGTTGGGCGATTTCCGCAAGACCGTCCATGAGGTCTACGAAAAAGAAGGCCACCAGCGGGTCGCCTTGCAGACCGAGGTGCGGCAGTTGCTCGAACTCAATCGCCAGTTGAGCCAGGAGGCGCACAGCCTGACCCGTGCGCTGACCGGTGACAACCGCAGCCAGGGCTACTGGGGTGAGTTGAAGCTGGAACGCCTGCTGGAACTGGCTGGGCTGGAAAAGGGCCAGCAATATCTGACCCAGGAAAGCTACCAGGACAGCGAGGGCGAGCGGTTCCGGCCGGATGCGGTGTTGCTGCTGCCGGAGGATCGCCACATCGTCATCGATGCCAAGGTTGCTCTGCTCGATTACCAACGGGCCACCGAGGCCGAGGACGAGGCGCAGCGCGGTCAGTACCTCGATCGCCACGTCGCAGCCTTGCGCGGGCATGTGCGCGGCTTGGGCGACAAGGACTACAGCCGGCTGAATACACTCAATGCGCCCGATCTGGTGCTGATGTTCGTGCCGGTCGAGGCGGCCTTTCTGGAGGCGCTGCGGCGCGACCCGGACCTCTACGAATTCGCCTTCGCGCGCAAGATCGTGCTGGTTGGTCCGAGCAATCTGCTGGCCTCGCTGCGTCTGATCGCGCAGATCTGGCGCACCGAACAGCAGAACAGCAATGCCCGCAAGATCGCCGAGCGCGGGGCCTTGCTGTACGACAAACTGGTTGGTTTCGTCGAGGACATGGGCAAACTCGGCGAGGCACTCGATCGTGCCCAGCGGACACATCAGACGGCGCTCGGCAAGCTCAGTCAGGGCAAGGGCAATCTGCTGCGACAGGCCGAGACCCTGCGCGAGTTGGGCGTGGCGCCGAACAAACGGCTGCCGGCGAACCTGCTCGACGATCGGGATGCGGCGGGTGGTGATGGTCCGGACGACCCGACGGATCAGGAGCGAGACCCGGATCCGTCGCGCTGAAGGTGTTTGCTTGCCGGTCTCGCGATGGGCGTCAGCGCCGCCCGTGGGCTGGCGCGGCAAGGCTGCGCCAGGACGACGCGCCGAGGATGGCCCCGGTGCGTCGTCCATG
>DIHI01000008.1:2246-2724 GCA_002420085.1 Lysobacterales bacterium UBA5700
CCGAGGATGGCCCCGGCGCGTCGTCCATGCCCGGTCATCTGCGCTCCGGTCAACTGCGCTGACGCAGTCGGCTGTGGCGGTAGCCGTAGGCGAAGTAGAAGCTGAAACCGACCAACGTCCAGATCAGCAGGATGGTCCAGTTGAGGATCGGCATGATGGCGATCAGAGCCAGGCAGGCGATCACCCCGAGCGGGCTGACCAGATAGATCATCGGCGCGCGGAACGGCCGGTGCAGGTTGGGCTGGGTGCGGCGCAGAACCAGAACGCCCAGGCAAACCGTCGCGAATGCCACCAGGGTGCCCATCGACACCACGTCGCCCAGCAATTGGATCGGCAGCAGGGCGGCCATCAGGGCGGCGATGGCGGCGACGATCACGGTGCCCTTGTGCGGGGTCTGGAACTTGGCGTGGACCTCGCCGAACAGCTTGGGCATCAGACCATCGCGCGACATCGAGTAGAAGATGCGCGGCTGGCCCAT
>DIHI01000008.1:2786-3015 GCA_002420085.1 Lysobacterales bacterium UBA5700
TAGAAGATGCGCGGCTGGCCCATCAGCATCACCAGGATGACCGTGCTCAGACCGGCGATGGCGCCGATCTCGACCAGCAGCTTGAGCCAGCCCAGGGCCGGGTAGGCTTCCAACGCGGTCGCGACCGGCTTGGCGGTGCCGAGCAGGTGATAGGGCAGCAGGCCGGTCAGCACGGCGGCCACCGCGATGTACAGCACGGTACACACCACCAGCGAGCCGAGGATGCCGA
>DIHI01000008.1:3117-6216 GCA_002420085.1 Lysobacterales bacterium UBA5700
CCGAGGATGCCGATCGGCATGTCGCGCTGCGGGTTCTTGACCTCCTGGGCGGCGGTCGAGACCGCATCGAAACCGATGTAGGCGAAGAACACGATCGAGGCGCCACGGACCACGCCCGCCCATCCGAACCGATCGCCGCCCTCGTTTTCGGGAA
This sequence comes from Lysobacterales bacterium UBA5700, assembly GCA_002420085.1. Lineage (GTDB taxonomy): Bacteria > Pseudomonadota > Gammaproteobacteria > Xanthomonadales > Xanthomonadaceae > UBA11164. The sequence continues at coordinate 3,272 of DIHI01000008.1, forward strand.
TGAACGGCTGCCAGTTGGCTGGATCGACATACTGGATGCCGAACGCGATCAGCAGCAGGATGACGATGACCTTGATGCTGACGATCAGGGCATTCACCGAGGCCGATTGCCGGATGCCGATATAGCACAGCACGCCGATCGCCGAGACGATCAGCAGGGCCGGCAGATTGAACAGGGCGCCGGTGGTGACGAATTCGCCGAACTCGCAGCCGCCGGCAGAGGCCGCTGCATGGGTGCAGAAATTGATCGGCGCCTGGGTCAGGGCATCGGGTATGTGGACGCCGAGCGTGGTCAGGAAACTCACCGTATAGCCCGACCAGCCGACCGCAACGGTCGAGGCGGCGAACAGGTATTCGAGCACCAGGCTCCAGCCGACGAACCAGGCCAGGGCTTCGCCAAGGGTGGCATAGGTGTAGCTGTAGGCGCTGCCGGAGGCCGGAATCATCGCGGCGAATTCGGCATAACACAGGCCAGCCATGGCGCAGGCGAAGCCGGCCAGCACGAAGCTGAGCATGATCGCCGGGCCGGCGTGGTTGGCGGCAGCGGTTCCGGTGATCACGAAGATACCAGCGCCGATGATCGCGCCCAGTCCGAGAAACACCAGATGATGGGCCGACAGCGAACGCTTGAGACCGACCTCGCCGTGCAGACTGCCTTCGACCGGCTCGCCGGCATCGACATGCGGTTGTGCCGAGATCGGCTTGCGGATCATCAAGCCCTTGTTCGGATCGAACAGACGATTGAGCATATCCCCCTCCCGTGTTGGAGTCGTTATCGTGACCGGCGACGGCGGTGGTCCTGTTCGGACACCACGGTTCGACCAGACGGCGCGGCGTGCTCCGCGCGGCGGCTCAAGGTAGCCCGCCAGGGCGCACGATACAAGTGTGTCAGCGGCAATCGAGCGATCGCTCGCAGTGGTGGGATTGCTGCCGATTGGCTGCGGATGGTCGGACCGCCATTGCGTGCGGGCCTGCGGAGCGCCCCGACCGCCAGCGACATTCGGCCGGTCCTTGGGTAAAGTGTCACCATGGCCGTTCGCCGATACAGTGGGTTGTCGGAGCTTCCAGGCATTTCACCGCAGCCGGAAGCGGTGCCGCCACTGGCTGACCCGCGTGAAGCACGCCGCTGGGTTCAAAGCTTGCCGCGTGCCGATGGTGAGCAGACCCGACGGCATCTGGGACAGATGCTGGAAACCCTATTGGCGGCCCCGATGTCCAGCCGGCGCCGGCTCCGGGTGCTGGAGGAATTGCGCATCCCGACCCTGGAAACCATCGCCTTCCTGGAGCGCGATTTCGTCGGTGCTGGTCTGCCGCTGCCGCCGAGTCGGGCCTTGGCAGCAGCGGATGCCGAGCGGTTGCATCTGTTGCTGGCGCATGGCTACCGGCTGGCCGCTGCCGAGTCCTGCACGGTCGATGGCCGGCCTCCGCTGTTCGGTGCGGCGACCGTTGCCTGCTGTCTGGAACGAGCGCTCTGTCATTACGCCGCCGCGCTTCGGGAAGCCTGGCGCGTCTATCGGCAGCCGGCGCTGGGTCTCTGGCAGGGCCTGCATCGGAGCTACTGGTTCGCCGAATCGATCGGACTCGGCGACCGTGCCGTACACGATGCCCAGGAAGGCGGCGAGGTCAGCATCCGAGGCCAGTACCTGCGGACCTTGCTGCTGGCCCTGGCCAATCCGTATGCCTTCAGTCAGGTCGAGCAGGGCGAGGTGGCTCGTATCGCGATTGCCTTCGGGCAACACTGCCGGCTGAGCCACACCCCGATCGACGGACCCTCGGCGCCAGTTCCGGAGGATGCCGACCTGCCCCCCGGATTGGACCAGCGACAGGACCAGGACAGCCACACTGGTGCCTGGCTGGATATCGCACCACTGGTGATCCTGCTCGACGCCGCCCTGGCCGGTGAGACCGATCAGGGTGGTTGGATCGACCTGTCGCCACAGCCGGAAGTGACCGTCCGGATCGGCCGGGAAACCCTGTGCCGTCTGCGCCGAGCGCTCGGTCAGGCCGCCGCGCGTGGCCATCGCCGGATGTCGGCCGGACACCGGGTCGATGCCGTGGTCGGAATGAGCGGACTGCACTACCACCTGGCGGGTGAACTCGACTTCGACTCGTTCGTGCGTCGATGTGTCGGCTCATCGGGTTGCGAGGAGCGTGCAGCCTGGGCCGCCGCAGCCGGTGAAAACGGCCCGGTGCCCCTTGTCTCGGCACGGGTCGAGGACCAGAGTCTGGGTGGTTATCTGCTGAGTTGGCCGTCGGAACTGCCGGTGCGGGCACGGGTCGGCGAGTTGATGGGGATTTCATTTCCGGCGGATCAGGATGACCCACGGGTGTGGATGATCGCCTTCATTCGCTGGCTCCGGACCACAGCGGATGGTCGAATGGCCGCCGGGGTCGAACTGATGGCGCGGCGTGCCTGGCCGCTTGCCGTCCGCTCGTTCGGCCCAGATGGAAAACTGCGGCCGTTGATTCGGGCGATCGAACTGGATCGGCGCGATGGCACCGGCCGGCCGTGTTTCGTGGTCGCCGACGGAATGGAGGCCGATGAGAGTCGGGTCGAACTGCTGCGCACCCCCGATCGAGACGACCCTGACCGCGACGAGCCTGATCTGGATCAGTCTGACTTGGATCAGCCTGTCCTGGGGCAGCCCAATTTGAACGCCGCTGACGACGCAGCGGACCGGAATCGCCGGATCATGGCCGCAGCGTACCTGTCACACGCCGGAAAAGCGGACACACGCATGGGCCAGACGCCCGGATCGATCGTGCTGGTCGATTTGCGATCGATGGCGCGTTCAGGCGGCTACCAGATCGTATGCGGCACACCGGCCGAACGCGACGCCTCGATCACCGCGTTGCGATCTTGATTCTGATCCTGGCTCTGGCTCTGGCCCTGACGAACGACGAACGACGACATCCCGTTGCACCGGAGAGTGGGTGTCCTGCGTT
>DIHI01000008.1:6442-6681 GCA_002420085.1 Lysobacterales bacterium UBA5700
TGGATGCCGCTTGCCGCTGGCCAAGATGAACCGACCAATCCATGCGACATCCGCCTGCACCGTGCGGACGCTGTCGTGTTTGAGCCGCAACCAGCGGCGAACTTCGTCCAACAGGCGCGGTTATTGCCGACCTGCGGCCGCGCCTGTTACGCCCTTGTTTCCGTCGGTGTAACCCATTACGCCCTCACAATCGCGGTGTTGCACCGAATCATGCCGACGCCCGAGGTCTCATGGCATCG
>DIHI01000008.1:6795-18075 GCA_002420085.1 Lysobacterales bacterium UBA5700
CACCATACGGTGCAACACCCCGGATGCGGGGTCTGAATTTAGTTCGGCCTCACATCACATCGCGCTTGCACCCTAAGGAGGAGTCGTGGCCAATCTTCTCTACGTCGACAACTCAAACGTCTGGATCGAAGGCATGCACGTCGCTGCCGCAAAGCACGGGCTTGCTCCAGATGTCTGGACCGCAGTTCAACAAAAGATATGCGACTACAACTGGAAAATTGATTTCGGAAAACTGTTTCAGTTTGCCGGTGGTGACCGCACCGACGTCAAGAAGGCTGGTCTTTTCGGTTCCCGTCCGCCGAAGAACGATTCGCTCTGGACGGCGGCCCAACGAAACGGCTTCGAGGTCATCGTCTACGACCGAAATGTCGCTGGTCAAGAAAAGAAGATCGACACCGATATCGTCGCCACGATGATGGAGGATTCATATGAACTCCTTACGGTCGGAGAAGACGAAATTACGCTGGTGTCTGGCGACTCCGACTACGTACCCGCTATCGAGAAACTCAGGAAGCGAGGCATTCCGGTGCATGTGGTGTTCTGGGGCCATGCGGCGCGCGAACTCAAGGAGGCTGCAACGAAGTTCGTCAACCTGGACCAGTACCTTGACCACTTGGCTCGGTGAGGCCGAGCCCATCATTCCACCGGACACTGCGCGATAAAGCCGCGCAGCGCCGGTGAATTCAGACGTTAGGCATCCCAGAAACTCCTCGACGGGTTGCGGCCGACCAAAGTCACTGAAGGACACATTCCATGGTTCCGTTTCTGCTAGTGAAAGTACTGGACCGACAATGGGCGGAGAAGCTCTTGGATGGTCAGGTCTTCATGCGGCCTATTTCAGCATTTCAAAAATCCAGGACAAAAATCCAGGACACCCATATTCCACCCTGAAGCCATGGGTGTCCTGATGTTGTCCCGTCACGCTGTCCGCCAGCGGAGGGGCGATGGGTGGCGTTACCTTGCACGCCTTGACGATGCAACGATGAAAGACCTGACCCCACTTCATGCGGGTGCAACGATGAAAGACCTGACCCCGCTTCGGACCCCGCTTCGGACCTGACCCTGCTTCGGGGAACTCGCTTCGTTGGCGCACGCTGCTTGCCAGGACGGTGCTGCTGGCCGTCGCTCTGAAAAAAATTTGTGGGGATTGGGCGCCAGTTCTCGAATCCGCATGAATTTTTCGAGCAGCGGTTGAACCAGCCTCAGGAATTCCTGTCACTGTATCCCGGTGGGCACGGAATGCCACACGATCCGATCCGGGTCGTGGCCATGGTGGTGCGTGCCGACTCAGGAGCGAGCCTGGCTGGCTCGGTGTTCGTTTGGTCGAACTTTATGGAGGCACCGATGCGGATTCTTCTCATCAGTTCGTCGTACAACAGCCTTACCCAGCGCGTCCACGTCGAGTTGCAGTGGACCGGCAACGAGGTCTCGATCTGTCTCGCCATCGATGATGACGAGATGATCCAGGCGGTCAACGGCTTCCAGCCGGACCTGATCATCTGTCCGATGCTCACCAAGCGCGTACCGGATGTCATCTGGAAGCGGATCACCACCCTGATCGTCCATCCTGGCATCACGGGCGACCGCGGTCCCAGTTCGATCGATTGGGCGATCCTCGATGGCGAGCCGGAATGGGGCGTCACCGTGCTCCAGGCCGATGACGAGATGGATGCAGGGCCGATCTGGGCGACCCGCAATTTCCCGCTGCGCCCGACCACCAAGCGCAGCGTTTATCGGGAGGAAGTCAGCGCCCTGGCGGTCGAGGCCGTGATCGAGGCGGTCGGCAAGTTTCGCGATCGGATTCCGCCGGTACCGCTCGACTATGACCGTCCCGATGTGCGTGGACGCTGGCGCGACCCGATGAAGCAATCGCACCGCCGGATCGATTGGCAGACGGATTCGGCCGAGGATGTGTTGCGCAAGATTCGCGCTTCCGACGGTCAGCCGGGGGTGCAGGATGAGATCCTGGGCATGCCGGTGTATCTGTTCGGTGCCCATCCGGAAGACGTGCTGCGTGGTGCGCCGGGCCAGGTCATCGCCCAGCGCCATGGCGCCATCTGTCGGGCCACCCATGATGGTGCGGTGTGGATTTCCCACCTCCGTCGCGCCGGTGTGCCGGCGGCCGATTCGTTCAAGCTGCCGGCCACGGTCGTACTCGGTCATCTGGCCGATGCCATCCCGCTCGATCCTGGCCCGGCCCTGCCCGGACGCGGTGACCAGACCTTCAAGGAAATCTGGTACGAGGAGGCCGACGGCGTCGGCTATCTGTTCTTCGAGTACTACAACGGTGCGATGAGCACCGAGCAGTGCCATCGCCTGCGCCGGGCATTCATCGCCGCTCGCGAGCGGCCGACCCGTGCGATCGTCCTGGCCGGTGGTCGGCTGTTCTGGTCGAACGGCATCCACCTGAACGTGATCGAGGCATCGGAGAACCCCGGCGAAGAGTCCTGGCGCAATCTCCAGGCGATGAACGATCTGGTGCTGGAAATCGCCCAGACCCAGTCGCACTGGGTGGTGTCGTCGGTGCATGGCAGTGCCGGTGCCGGCGGTGTGATCCTGGCACTGGCGGCCGATGAGGTGATCATCCGCGACGGCGTGGTGCTGAATCCGCACTACCGTTCGATGGGGGGGTTGTACGGTTCGGAATACTGGACCTATCTGCTGCCACGCAGGGTCGGTCACGATGTGGCGATGGCCCTGACCGAAAACTGCCTGCCGGTACTCGATCGCGAGGCATTGCGGATCGGTCTGGTCGATCGTCTGTTGACCCATTCGCCCGAGGACACCTTCCACACCCAGGTGCATCGATTGGTCAGCGGCTTCGTGGCCTCACCCGCGTTCGCTCCGGCAATGGCGCGCAAGCGTCGGCAGCGGCGCCAGGACGAACTGCGCAAGCCGATGTCGGCATACCGTGACGAGGAGATGGCACGGTCCGGCGAGTCGTTCTTCAAGCCCGATTCGGAGTATCACACTGCACGCGCGCGGTTCGTTCGCAAGCTGCCACCGGAGCACACCCCTGAGCGGCTGGTGTTTCCGACGGCAACCTTGCCGCAGCCCAAGTCGCACGCGGCCTGAGCCGGGTCTCAGCGTGGCTGGCCGGTCTCGGGATGGATCTCGGGATCGGTCGCCGCGCGTCGCGCCAATCGTGCTTCGCGGTGGGCGATGTACAGGTTGGCGGAAAAGATGATGGCTGCCCCGACGATCGTCCACAGGCCGATCGATTCGTCGAACAACAGATAGCCGGCGATCGCCACCACCGGCAGTTGCATGAAACTGATCGGCGCCAGCAGGGAGGCTTCGCCGAGCTTCAATCCCCGTGTCCAGCACATGTGTCCGGCGGTGCCGAAGAAGCCGGCGGCGATGATCCACAGCCAGGTCCAGCCGGTCGGCGTTTCCCATACGAACAGTGCCGGCAGCAGGGACATCGGAATCCAGATCAGACTGGTGTAGATGACGATTGCGTCCGGATGCTCGGTGCGTGACAGGAATTTGATCCAGATCGCCACCAGCGCGCTCAACGCTGCTGCCGACAGGGCGACCAGACTGCCGTAGCTGAAGCTCTCGGCACCGGGCTGGACGATTACCAGCACCCCGATGAAGCCGACGATCACCGCCGTCCAGCGTCTGGCGCGGACCACTTCCCCGAGCATCAGCACGGCCAGAATGGTGACGAACAGCGGCGTCGAGTAGGACAGCGACACCGCCTGTGCCAGCGGCAGGTTGACGATTGCCCAGAAGCCGGCCAGCATCGATACCACGCCGACCGCGCAGCGCAGCAGGTACAGCGGCAGCTTGCGGGTGCGCAGCAGTCCGGGGCCATGGCGCCAGAGCAAGGGCAGGGCGAAGCAGAATCCGAACAGGTTGCGGAAGAAGGCGATCTCGAACGGATGCAACTGCGACGAGGCCAGGCGGATCACCACCGCCATCGAGCCGAACAGGACTGCGCTGGCCACCATCAAGGTCACGGCCCGCAGCAGATCGCGCTCGGCCTGGACGCTCATGACCGGCCCAGGCTCGGGAATCGGGCGCCGATGATGCGTGGCTCGGGTTCGAGCGGCACACCGAACCGATCGTGGACCGATTCGGCGATCCGCACCGCCAGATCGAGCACTTCAAGCCCGGTTGCTCGACCGTGATTGACCAGCACCAGGGCATGCCGATCGGATACCCCGGCATCACCCTGGCGGTGGCCCTTCCAGCCGCAGGCTTCGATCAGCCAGCCCGCCGACAGTTTGCGGGCAGCCTCGGTCTCGGCCGGAAACACCGGCAGGCCAGGAAAGTCGCGGACCAGGGCTTCGGCCTGGGCATGGCCGACCGTCGGGTTCTTGAAGAAACTGCCGGCATTGCCGAGCAGGGCCGGGTTGGGCAGCTTTCGGGTTCGTACCCGTGCGACGGCCTCGGCGACGTGGACCGCGCGCGGTGCGTCGATCCGCATCGTCGCCAGTTCTTCGCGGATTCCGGCGTAATCGAGACGGAGCGGGCGGTTGCGGTGCAGTCGCAGTTCGAGCGCGGTGATGATCCAACGTTCCGGCTCGCGCTTGAACAGGCTGTCGCGATAGCCGAACCGGCATTCGGCGGACGACAGCCGGACCGATTGCGTGGCCAGGCGATCGAAGGCATCGACGGTCTCGATGAAGTCGGCCGCTTCTGCACCATAGGCACCGATGTTCTGGATCGGTGCGGCGCCGACACTGCCGGGAATCAGGGCCATGTTCTCCAGGCCGACCAGACCCCGGGCGAGGCTCCAATCGACCAGGTCGTTCCAGGCGGCGCCGGCCTCGGCGCGGATCAGGGCGGTGTCGCCATCGTCGTCGAGAATCCGGATGTCATGGCCGGCCAGCGACAGCACCAGCCCCTCGAAATCACCCGCCAGCAGCAGATTGCTGCCCTGTCCGAGCACCAGCAGCGGCGAACGTCGGACCCAGGGGTAGTCGAGCAGTTCGGGCAGCGCTTCGGGGCGCCGGACATCGGCCAGCACCGCCGCGCGGGCAGCAACCCGGAAGGTGGTGCGGCCGGCCAGGCTGGCGTTCTCCTGGAGGCTGTAGGCACTCATCCGGTGGCTGCCTCACGACGGCGACGGATCGCGTCCACGGCTTCGGCGATCAGTCCCGGACCGCGATAGATCAGTCCGGTGTAGACCTGCACCAGGTTGGCACCGGCCGCAAATTTTCCGGCTGCGTCGGCGCCACTGAGGATGCCGCCGACCCCGACGGTCGCGATGCCGGCATCGAGTCGGCTGCGCAGGCGGCGCAGCACGGTGGTCGATCGGGCATACAGGGGCGCTCCGGACAGTCCGCCGGCTTCGGCGGCCAGTGGGTGGTCGCGGACCAGGATGCGATCGATCGTGGTATTGGTCGCGATCACCCCGTCGATGCCGCTGGCATTGCAGGCGGTTGCGGTTGCGTCGATTTCCGGTTCGGACAGGTCCGGCGCGATCTTGACCAGCAGCGGTACACGCCGGCCATGGCGCGCCGCCAGCCGTTCCTGTGCCTCGCGCAGGCCGCCCAGCAGTCGCCGCAAGGGTTGCTCGGCCTGCAATTCACGCAGGCCCTGGGTGTTCGGCGAGGATACGTTCACGACCAGATAATCGGCGGCCGGGTAGGCGCGCTCCATGCAGTGCAGATAATCATCCAGGGCATGCTCGTTCGGGGTGTCCTTGTTGCGGCCGATGTTGATGCCGACCGGTCCACGCCGCCGGGCTCGGCCCAGGTTGTCGAGCAGGGCGTCGATGCCGACATTGTTGAAACCCATCCGGTTGATGATGGCCTGGTGCGCATGCATGCGGAACAGGCGTGGTCGCGGGTTGCCGGGTTGTGGCCTGGGCGTGACCGTGCCGACTTCCACGAAGCCGAAGCCGAGCGCGAACAGGGCATCGACATGGGCGCCGTTCTTGTCCAGACCGGCGGCAAGTCCGACCGGATTCTCGAAATTCAACCCGAAGGCGCGGGTCGGCAGCGGCTTCGGGCGCTGCGCCAGCAGGCCGGTCAGGCCACAGCGACGGGCCAGATCCAGGCCACGCAGGCCGGCGTCGTGGGCGGTTTCGGCATCGAGGCCGAACAGCAGCGGTTTGACCAGGGCGTACATGATGGTGCGCCACACTGCCTCATGCCAGGTGCAGGCACGGACCGGAACCGTGTGCCGACGCCCGCAGGTCGGCCCACGTGGACGGCGGGTCGGTAGGCCGACACCGCCGTCCGGCTGGGCTCAGAACTCGAAGCGGATGCCCTGGGCCAGCGGCAGCGCGTCGGAATAGTTGATGGTATTGGTTTGCCGACGCATGTAGACCTTCCAGGCGTCCGAGCCGGATTCGCGGCCACCGCCGGTTTCCTTCTCGCCGCCGAAGGCGCCACCGATCTCGGCGCCGCTGGTGCCGATGTTGACATTGGCGATGCCGCAATCCGAACCGGCGGCCGACAGGAAGCGCTCGGCCGACTTCAGGTTCTGGGTGAAGATCGCCGACGACAGGCCCTGCGGCACGCCGTTCTGCATGGCGATCGCTTCATCGAGCGTGTCGAACGGCATCACGTACAGGATCGGCGCGAAGGTCTCGGTCTGCACCACCTCGGCGTCGTTGCCGAGGCCGGTGACGATCGCCGGGGTCACGAAATGGCCGGGTCGATCGAGTACCGTGCCGCCAGTGCGAACCTGACCACCGCTGGCGCGCGCCTTGGCGAGTGCGGCCAGGAAGCGCTCGACCGCGCCGGCATCGGTGAGCGGGCCCATCAGGGTCTTCGGATCAGTCGGATCGCCGATCCGCGCTTCGATCTGGCCATACGCCTTGACCAGGGTATCGACCACGGCATCGTGCAGCGAGCGATGCACGATCAGCCGGCGGGTGCTGGTGCAGCGCTGGCCGGCGGTGCCGACCGCGCCGAACACGATCGCTGGAATGGCCAGTTTCAGGTCGGCGCTTTCATCGACGATGATGGCATTGTTGCCGCCCAGTTCCAGCAGCGGCCGACCAAAGCGCTGTGCGACCCGATGGCCGACCCGGCGGCCGACCGCGCAGGAGCCGGTGAAGCTGATCAAGGGCAGTCGATGATCATCGACCATGCGCTCGGCGAGGGTGCTGCCAGCATCGTTGAACAGGAAGAACAGATCGGGGAAACCACCTTCCCGCAGCGCCTGATTGCAGATCTTCATGCTGGCGATGGCGCACAGCGGTGCCTTCGGCGACGGCTTCCAGATCGAAATGTCACCGCAGACCGCCGCGATGAAGGCATTCCAGGCCCAGACCGCGACCGGGAAATTGAAGGCACTGATGATCCCGACCAGGCCGAGCGGATGCCACTGCTCGTACATCCGGTGGCCCGGACGCTCGGAGTGCATGCTCAGGCCGTAGAGCTGGCGCGACAGACCGACGGCGAAATCCCCGATGTCGATCATTTCCTGGACCTCGCCGTCGCCCTCGGCCTTGATCTTGCCCATCTCCAGCGAGACCAGCGAGCCGAGCGCGTCCTTGTGCCGGCGCAGGGCGTCGGCGCACAGCCGGATCGCCTCACCACGACGCGGAGCCGGCGTGCTGCGCCAGACCTCGAAGGCGGCGCTGGCGCGTGCCAGGAGGGTTTCGTAGTCGGCTTCAGAGGCGGCATCGACCCGGGCCAGCAGGGCGCCGGAGGCGGGGTCGAAGGTCTCGATGGTGCCGGCCGAATCGGTGCTGGACCATTCGCCGTTGCCGAGGTAGGAACCGGATTCGCGCGCGCCAAGTCCGAGCGCGGCGAGGATGGGGTGCGACATGACTTCTCCTGAGTGCGATGCCCGATGCCGGATCGGCATCGGAGAGCGAAGGTGTGATGGCGGCCCCGACAGGAGTCGAACCTGTGACCTTCCCCTTAGGAGGGGGACGCTCTATCCAACTGAGCTACAGGGCCGTGGCGATGCCGGCCAGCGGGATGCATGCGCAAGACTGGATGCCGCGCACCGCCAGCCGCCGTGACCGGCTCGGCCATTGTAGCAAGCGCGGAACCGACTACGGCAGCCGGAAGGCATGGCTGCCGGGCGCGCCGCAGCGACCGATCAGGCGCCGCTGTCGTCCGAGTCGGCTGGTCCGTCCGGTGCTTCCGATGCGGCCGGATCGGCATCGGCATCGGCATCGGCATCGGCACTTGAACCGGCATCGGTATCTGCCGCCGGCTCGGCCGCATTCTGGGCCTCGATCGTGCGCTGCTCGATCAATGCCTTGACCGCTGCCGGTGGCTCGACCAGGGCGGGGTCGGGCGGGGTGAGGTCGAGCGACTCGATCATCATCAACTGGGCATTGCCCATCACCGACTGGAGTGTCCGGGCCGCGACCTTGACGCCGTCGAATTCGCGGTAATCGGCGAAACGGGTGTCGATCGTGATCTTGCCCATCGGCGTGTCCTGGATGACCTGGGTGCCGATCAGCAGGCCCGATGCCTGCGAGTAGCAATCGACCGACTCGCGGCCAGAGCGCCACAGCACCTTGACCTGGTAGCAGGGCTCGCCTTCGACCTGCGACAGGCCGAGCGTTTCCACCGAGCTGACGAAGCGCTCGCCGCGCAGGGCGGCTTCCGGCAGCGACACTTCGCGCTGCATGGCCGACTCGCTGGCGTCGAACAACTGCGCTCCGTTGACCGGGTCGAACGACCAGACGTGCTCGCCATGGATGCCGGAACGGACTTCCCCCATGCCCGGCAGGTTCATGATCGTCACCCGGGCCGTTTCGGAAGCCCCGATCGTGGTCACCGAGGCTTCGGAGTTTGCGCCCATGTACTCGACATAGCCGGTGGCCGTGCCGACATTCTGGGCCAGGATTGCGTCCGCGCCGCCGAGGGCGGTGATGTGCCGATCGATCACGTCGCGCGCGGCCGGCAGATCGCCCTTGGATGGATCGCTGTCGGCCGACTGCTGATCGTCGCTTCCGCATCCGGCGGCGAGGCCGAGTGTTGCCAGCAGCGCCAGCGTGGCGCCGAATCGTGTCTTGCTCATGTGCATCGCTCCCCTGAAGCGGGTTGCGAGTGCTGGCGGCGAGGCTGCCGCAGTCATGGCTCGCACACCGCGTGAATGGTCTGGAAAACCTGCTGGACGATCCTGGTTTGCAGGACTGCCGGGGTTCGGGGATCGTCCGTTTCGATCCTTCTCACCCGGCTATCCCCGGCTGGAACGTCCAGGCGAAGGAGCCGATCGAGAGAAGTCCCCGGAACCGAATATCGGAACCGAACCCCGGAACCGAATCTGAGGGGGCGTGGTGGAGCGGAGGAGGATCGAACTCCCGACCTTCGCATTGCGAACGCGACGCTCTCCCAGCTGAGCTACCGCCCCACGCAACAACCTCAAGCCGCGCATGATAGCGAGGTCTGGGCGCGGCGGCTAGTCCCCGATCGGCGCCAGGGTTCGGAAGCATGCCTGCAACAGGGGACGGCGCCACCCGTCCAATGCCTCTGGCCAGCGGCGTTCCTGGACGTAGGTTTCGAGATGACGGCGCGAGGCCAGCACGGTGGCCGGCACGCCTTCGCGTTCGGCGATGTCCGCTACGGCGCTCTGGAGCGCCTTGATCGTTTCCTTGCGGCGGCCGTCCAGCGGCTCGGCCAGCGGCATGCCGTCGAGGTTCGACTGGTCGGCAGTCAGTTCGTGCCAGATCGCATCACGCAGCTTGCGTGGGGCATTCGGGCGGGCATCCAGCACACGGGCAAGGGCGGCCGGGTCCGAGGGTGGGTGCCGGGCCAGTTCGGTGGCAAGATCGTTGGCCAGGATCCAGCCACGGGGCCGGTCGCTGGCCAGTGCCTGGCGATCGCGCCAGCGCAGCAGCATGCACAGCCGACGCTGACCGGCCGGGTCCAGGCCCTGACTGCTGCGCAGGGCCAGATGCGGCCAGGGTTCGGGTTCACCACGTGCGACGGTCAACAGGCGCTGGCAGTCCTCGGTCAACCAGTCCAGCCGGCCCAATTCGACCAGACGTCGTTGCAGTCGGTCATGGATTTCGCCGAGATGGCGGACATCGTCGGCGGCATAGCGGCACTGGGACGGGCTCAATGGCCGGCGCAACCAGTCCGAGCGGGTCTCGCCCTTGTCGATCTCGATTCCGAGCAGTTCCCGAACCAGGGCCTGATAGCTCAGTGCCGCGCCGAAGCCGGCCAGTCCGGCGGCGATCTGGGTGTCGAACAGTGGCTTTGGAACCGCCCCGCAGGCATGTTCGAGGGCAACCAGATCCTCGCTTGCGGCATGCATGACCTTGGTTCGGAGCGGGTCGGTCAACACCGGTGCCAGCGCCTTGGCCATGCCCTCGACCTGCATGTCGAGCAACAGGATGTCGCCATCGATGGCGATCTGGACCAGTGCCAGTTGCGGCCAGTAGGTTCGTTCTCGGACGAACTCGGTATCCAGGGCGATCGGTTCCTGGCCCGCGTCCGCGATACTATTCGCCAATCGGTCCGGATCGTCGATCCAGATTCCAGCGGTCGGATCGGTATGAGTTGCTTGCATCTGTGGCATGACCTAACGTTACGTGTGCTTCGGCGACGCGGCGGAGTATGCACGATCATCAATTGCGGGGGGTAAGCAATGAAGAACGTTGAAAACCGGTTCTGGGTGCGTGAGTCCAGCAAAATCAGTGGCTTGACGTTGATGGTGATGTTTGGCCTGGTGTTTGGTGGGCTGCCAGCGGGGGCTGTGCAGGCTCAGGACGAGGCCCAGAGTGCCGAGCAGGAGGGTGAGGGCGAGGAGGGCCAGACGGTCCGCAGGCGACTGATCGACGCCACCAACCAGGAGACCGAGTGGACGCCCTCGTTCGACATGACGCCGGCCGAGGAGCGCCGAGAACTGATCCAGCGCGGCCAGCAGGCATTGTCCGCGAACCGGCTGGAGGGCGAGAACGGTGCCGTGGCCTACTTCGCCCGTGCCAACGGGCTGGCCGGCGGCAGCGCTGATGCCGATGCCGGTCTGACCCGAGCAATCGCCGCTGTGGTCCGGGAGGCCGAGGCCGCTCTGGCCCGTGGCGCCTTCGACCAGGGGGCTCGATTGGCCGCACTGGCGCGTCAGCATCGGCCGAACGATCCGGCGGTCCGCAACCTCCAGGCTTCGGTGGCTTCGGGCCGCGAACAGGCACAACGGCTGGCCGAGGCCGGGCGTCAGGTCGAGGCCGGCAATCTGATCACGCCGACCGGAACCAGTGCGCTCGATCTCTATCGCGAAGTGCTGGCCAGCGATGGCAACAATGCGGCAGCCAAGGCCGGGCTCCAGAACATCGAACGGCTGCTGATCGCCCAGGCCGATCGGGCGATCGAGGCCGATGGCTTCGCCGAAGCCGAGCGCCTGCTGGCC
>DIHI01000008.1:18213-18937 GCA_002420085.1 Lysobacterales bacterium UBA5700
CCTCGGCGGCGGCGCTGGCGACGGGCACCAGCCTGTCACAGGACGCATCGGTGCGTCTGGTCGAGCGCCGGCAGCAACGTTCGGCGGCGATCACCGGCGAGCTTCAGGGGGCGATTGCGGCCGGCGATTTCGATGCTGCCGAACGGCATTTCGCGACGCTGGAGGCGGTCGCGGTGCAGGGCGGCGAACTCGATGAGTTGCGGCGTCAACTCGACAATGCCCGCAACTACGCCTCACACAGCCCTGGTGATGTGATCGCCGATGACGTCGCCTCCGGCGGCAAGGGGCCGGAACTGGTGGTGATCCCGCTCGGCAGCTACGAGATGGGCTCGCCGAACGGCGAGAAGAACCGTGCCACCAACGAAGGCCCGCGCTTCACCGTGAACTTCAAGCGTGGTTTCGCCCTGGGTCGCAACGAAATCACGGTCGGACAGTTCCAGCAGTTCGTCAATGCCACCGGCTACGTGCCGCGCGCACAGCAGCAGCGCAAGGCGACCGTGTACGACGAGACTGCCGGCACCCTGGCCGAGAAGAGCAATGTCGATTGGCGCCACGACCACCTCGGTGATGCTGCCAGCCCCGATCTTCCGGTGATCAATGTGTCCTGGCAGGACGCCAAGGCGTACACCGACTGGCTGGCGCGCGAAACCGGCAAGAAATACCGTCTGCCGACCGAGACCGAGTTCGAGTACGCCCTGCGTGCCGGCACGGTGACCACCTATCC
>DIHI01000008.1:19031-26987 GCA_002420085.1 Lysobacterales bacterium UBA5700
GGCGATCGTTCGCGCAGCAAGCGGAGCTGGGAAAAAGCGTTCAAGGGCTACCGCGATGGCTACTGGGGGCCGGCGCCGGTCCGGAGTTTCGAAGCCAACCGTTTCGGCCTGTTCGACATGGCTGGCAATGTCTCCGAATGGGTCGAGGACTGCTGGCACGACACCTACCAGCGGGCCCCGACCGACGGCAGTGCCTGGGTCAATCCGGGCTGCGAGCTGCGGGTTCTGCGTGGCGCTTCCTGGGCCAGCGCGCCGGATCAGGTGCGTTCCGCATTCCGGCTCTCGGCCCCGGCCGATGCCACCAACCCACGTCTCGGATTCCGGGTCGCTCGCGAACTGTAGGCTCTGCCCGATCCGGACGCGGACGCCGGTACTGGCGCCGCGTCCGGACCGGGATGTTCAGAAGCTGGTGAACATGCCGCCGTTGACCGGAATCAGCGCGCCGGTGATGTAGTCGGCGTCGTCCTCGCAGAGGAAGCAGACGGTCCGCGCGATATCGGTGGGGCGGCCCATCCGGCCCACCGGGATCGAGGCAACGATGCCGGCCCGGATGTCCTCGCGGATCGAGCGGGTCATTTCGGTATCGATGTAGCCGGGGGCGACACTGTTGACCGTCACGCCCTTGCGGGCGGCCTCCTTGGCCAGGGCCATGGTGAAGCCATGCAGGCCGGCCTTGGCCGCCGAGTAATTGGTCTGGCCGAACTGGCCGCTCTGGCCGTTGACCGAACTGATGTTGACGATCCGCCCGTAGCCGCGCTCGGTCATCGGCGCGATCGCCGCTCGGCAGAGATTGAACACGCCGTCGAGGTTGACGCGCAGGACCGAGTGCCATTGCTCGCTCGACATCTTGCGCAGGGTGGCATCGCGGATGATGCCGGCGGCATTGACCAGGATGTCGAGTGAACCGTGGCGGGCGAGGGTGTCGCTGATCAGTGCATCGCAGGCGCTGGCGTCGGTGACGTCGAGTTCAGCGACATCGACCGGATGGCCATCAAGGCTCGAACGAAATGCGCTGATCCGTGCCTCGCTCGGATGGGCATCGGCAGCGACCACCCGGCAGCCGCGCGCCGCCAATGCCTGGCAGATGGCGGTGCCGAGCCCGCCCAGGCCGCCGCTGACCACGGCAACACGTTGATTCATCGATGACTCCGGATAAGCGAGAGGAATGGTTTCGGAGTGCCGCAGCGCGCTCCGCCGGATCGGTCGCCGGTGCCCGGAGAGGGGGCTGGACCGGGCCGATGGGGTGTCCGCTCAGCGCGGTCGAGGCGTGTTGCGGCCGGCATCCTTGCGGGTCGGGCTGGTCTGGTTGTCGTCGGACGGCCCCTGGCCAAGCTGACCGAGCAGGCCGGTCTGGAAATTCTTCCACAAGTCCATGTTGCGCTCGGTGATCTGGTTGAGCATGGTCCATGGCGTCTGTCCGAGCAGGCTGTTCAACTGACTGCGGAACTGCTGCTGCTGGTCGAGGAACAACTGCATGCTGCGCTCCAGATAACTGCCCATGAAGCCTTGCAGCGAGTCACCATAGAAGCGGATCAACTGACTGAGCAGTTCGGTGGACAGCATCGGCTGCCCCTCCTGCTCATGCTCGGTGATGATCTGGAGCAGCACCTGACGGGTCAGATCCTCGCCGCTCTTGGCATCGCGAACCTCGAACCGCTCATCTTCCAGGATGAGCTGGCGCACGTCTTCCAGCGTGATGTAGCTGGATATCTCGGTGTCGTACAACCGCCGATTCGGGTATTTCTTGATGATCCGAACGTTCGCCATGCGTGCTTCCAGGCTGGGACTACTGCGGCGCAGCATGGACCAGCCGGGTCCATCGCGCAAGCCGACCGGGTCGCAGCCTCGGATGCCACCCGGTCGCCATGGCGGTCACCAGCCCATGTGGTGGCCGCCGTTGATGTCGAGATTGGAGCCGGTGATCCAGGCCGCTTCGTCCGAGACCAGGAAGGCGACCGCATAGGCGATTTCCTCCGGCTTGCCGAGCCGGCCGGTCGGAATGTCGGCGACGATCTTGGCGCGAACCTCCTCAGGGACTGCCATGACCATGTCGGTGGCGACGTAGCCGGGCGAGACGGTGTTGACGGTGATGCCCAGCCGGGCATTTTCACGTGCCAGCGAGATGGTGAAGCCGTGCATGCCGGCCTTGGCGGCAGCGTAGTTGGCCTGTCCGTACTGGCCCTTGAGACCATTGATCGAGCTGATCTGGATGATCCGTCCCCATTTGCGCTCGCGCATGCCTTCGATGATCGGGCGGGTGACGTTGAAGCAGGAATTGAGGTTGGTGTCGATCACATCGCGCCACTGGTCGGCGGTCATCCGGTGGAAGGTGGTGTCACGGGTGATGCCGGCGTTGTTGACCAGTACCTCCACCGGTCCGAGTTGCCGCTCGATCGCGGCAACCATCGCCGCCGCCGAATCCGGATCGGCGACATCGCCTTCGGCCAGGGCGATCTCGAATCCCTCGGCCTGCATCTGGGTCTGCCAGGCGCGCGCCTTGGTCTCGTTGCGGTAGTTGGTGGCTACCCGATGGCCGAGTTGAACCAGACGCTTGCAGATGGCGGTGCCGATGCCGCCGGTTCCGCCGGTGACCAGTGCGACGCGAACTGTCATGAGCGATCCCTCTGTGGGTGGTGGTAGACGTTGCTGTCGAGTGTACGCCCGGCCGGTTCGGATTTCATGCGGATCGGATGTCGTCATGTCGCTGTGCCGGCCGGCGATCGCGATCGACTCCGGGCGTCGGATGGCTGACCGCCGCCGCGACCAGTCGCTGCAGGTCGAATTCGTGCCGCGCTGCCGTCAACGCGGCATCGACACTGCCTGCCGACGCCAGGGCGTGCTCGGCCTGGCCGAGCAGACGCCAGGCGCTGCGCAGGGCGGGCAGCGGATCGGCGGGATCGAGCGCCGGGGCTGATCTGGACTTGCCCAGCTTCTGGCCGTCCGGAGCGAGCACCAGGGGAATATGCAGGTAGCTCGGGGTTGGGTATCCGAGCGCCCGTTGCAGGAGAATCTGGCGCGGTGTCGAGTCGAGCAGATCGGCTCCGCGCACGACATCGGTGATGCCCTGCTCGGCATCATCGACCACGACCGCGAGTTGATAGGCGTAGAGCCCGTCGGCCCGGTGGACCACGAAATCGCCGACCTCGCGGTCGAGTGCCTGCGCTACGGTTCCGAACACGGCATCCTCGAACACGATCCGGCAGTCATCCTCGACCCGGAACCGCCAGGCCGGTGTCGTATTCCGGGGGGCGTGCAGGCAATGTCGGTGGCGACCGCCGATGGTGGCCAGTTCCGATCGGCTGCACGTGCAGGCAAACACCCGGCCGGCGGCGATCAGTCGGTCCAGGGCGCTGCGGTAGGCGTCCTGGCGTTCGCTCTGGCGCAGTGGCGACTGATCGGGAATCAGTCCGAATGCCGACAGGGTTCGTAGCTGCTGGTCGGCGGCGCCCGGCACCTCACGCGGCCGATCGATGTCTTCGATCCGGACCAGCCACTCACCGCCGGCCCGCCGTGCGAACAACCAACTGGCCAGGGCGGCGGTCAGCGAGCCCAGATGCAACGGGCCGGTCGGGGAGGGCGCGAACCGGCCCCGGTAGCTCGACCGGCAGGCATCGACCGAGGGTGTGTCGTGAACGGTCATGATCGGGCGAAACCAATCTGACGGCCGGCAGGCGTGGGTCGAGCGGGGTCGGACATTCGCCGGGTCGAGCGGGTGCGGCCGGCCGGCTCGGATCGCCGGGTCTGGCTGGATCGGCGCAGGGAGTGACGGCCGATCCGGGGTGATTCGGTCTGCACGGTCATTCAGTCAGTCTTGATCTCGGCGGCAGTCTACCCAATCTATACTCGCGATCGTTCAACCCGGAGTGCGTTTCCCATGATGCGTATCGCTCTGTTCATTGCGACCAATCTTGCCGTGCTGGTCCTGCTCGGCATTGTCCTTTCCATTCTTCAGGGCGTGTTCGGCATTCAACTCGGCAGCACCGCTGGCCTGCTGCTGTTTGCCGCGATCTTCGGTTTTGGTGGGGCCTTCATCTCGCTGCTGATCTCGAAGTGGATGGCCAAGCGTTCGACCGGCGCCCAGGTCATCGAGCAGCCGCGCAACGAGCACGAAGCCTGGCTGCTGGCCACCGTCCGGCGCCAGGCCGAGGCCGCTGGCATCGGCATGCCGGAAGTGGCGATCTACGACGCCCCGGAGATCAATGCCTTCGCCACCGGTGCCAGTCGCAACAATGCCCTGGTCGCGGTATCGACCGGATTGTTGCGGGCCATGAACCGCGACGAGGCCGAGGCCGTGCTTGGCCATGAGGTTGCCCACGTCGCCAATGGCGACATGATCACCATGACCCTGCTCCAGGGGGTGCTGAACACCTTCGTGATCTTCCTGGCTCGGGTGGTCGGACGGGCGATCGACGCCGCGATCTCGGGCAATCGCGATGGGGGTCCGAGCATGGCCTACTATCTGATCGTGTTCGTTCTGGACATGGTGTTCGGCGTTCTGGCGATGATCGTCGTCAGTTGGTTCAGCCGCTACCGCGAATTCCGCGCCGATGCCGGCGGTGCCCATCTGGCCGGTCGCGAGAAGATGATCCGTGCGCTGCAACGGCTGGCCCAGACCTATGGCCAATCGACCCTGCCGACCCAGGTGCGGGCATTCGGTATCTCGGGTGGTGTTGCCGACGGCTTCAAGCGGCTGTTCATGAGCCATCCGCCGTTGGCCGAGCGGATCGAGGCGCTGCGCCGGGGCTGATCCGGGGTGTGACCTCGCTCAGGCGATTCGGCGGGCTGCGGCCCGCCGAATCACGGCGAAAGTCATGGGCGTGATCGTGGCCATGGTCTGATATTGCATCGCGCGGCACGGCCGCCGTGCGCGCTGCGATCCGGCTTCAATGATCGTCGCGAAAATCCTTCGAGCGACTGGCCACCAGTCGGCGTGCCCAGGCGTCCGGCAGGTGCTTGGTGAGCAGTCGGATGAATTTGTAGGTGATGCCGGGAACCGACATCGGCTCGCCACGTTCGACCGCATCGATTCCGGCCCGTGCCACATCCGTGGCCTTCAGCCACATGTAGGCGGGCATCTGCGAGACCTGTGCCCGGGTGCCGGTCACATCGTGAAATTCCGAATAGGTGAAACCCGGACATAGCGCGCAGGCGTGGATGCCATGGGCTGCGCCTTCCAACGCCAGCGATTCGCTGAAGCGGATCAGCCAGGCTTTGACCGGTCCGTACAGGGTGTGGCCGATCGAGCCCGGAACCAGGCCGGCGACCGAAGCGACATTGAGTATCCGTCCCCGACCGGCAGCCTGCATCGGCGGCAGGAAGCGATGGGTCAGTTCGGCCACCGCCGTGACCATCACCTGCAGGAAGTCGGCGTGAACCTGCCATGGTGAACTGGTATAGCGGCCAGGGACGCCGTAGCCGGCATTGTTGACCAGCACTTCGATGAACAGACCGCGCGCGCTGCATTGCTCGAACAGATAGGCCGGTGCCGCCGGATCGGCCAGGTCGGCGGCGATCACCTCGACCGGCACCTGCTCGCGCAGTTGTGCAGCCAGCGCTTCGAGACGATCGCCACGGCGCGCAGTCAGCACCAATGGCCGTCCGCGCGCGGCGTATTCGCGGGCGATCGCTTCGCCGATGCCGCTCGATGCTCCGGTGACCAGGGCGTACCCGGACGTGTGATTCGACATGGCTGTCCTCCTGGAAAAGCACAGTGTAGCGGCCGGTCGTGAGCATCGCAGTCGACACCGATGCTCCGGATCGGCCATCCGCTCGGAGTCTAGCGCTCGCCCGGATCGGAGCGAACGGCTATGCTCTGCCCAGGATCGAGATCAGGAAACGAGGCTAGGCCGATGCGGAAACCGATCGTCGCGGGGAACTGGAAACTGCATGGCAGCCGCAGCTTTGCTACGGCCTTGCTGGATGCCGTGGTCGCAGCCGCCGGGCTCGATGCGGTCGAAGTGGTGGCGATGCCGCCGTTTCCCTACCTGGCCGAGCTTGCCGATCGCTATCGCGGACGACCACTGGCATTCGGCGCCCAGGATGTCAGCAGTCAGGCACAGGGCGCGTACACCGGTGAGGTGGCGGCGAGCATGCTGGTCGAGATCGGCTGTCGCTACGCCCTGGTCGGGCATTCCGAACGACGCCAGTATCACGGCGAGAGCGATGCGCTGATCGCCCGCAAGTTCCTGGCGGCGCGGTCGGCCGGACTGTGCCCGGTGCTGTGCGTCGGCGAGACCCTGGAGCAGCGCCAGGCCGGAACCACCGACGAAGTCATCCGCAGTCAGTTGCAGCCATTGCTGTCGGAGGGGGTGGCCGTGTTGTCCGGTGCCGTGGTGGCCTACGAACCGGTATGGGCGATCGGCACCGGCGTCACCGCCAGTCCGGAGCAGGCACAGGATGTCCATGCGCTGATCCGTAGCGAAATCGCTCGACACGATGCTACAATTGCCGGCTCGCTGCCAATTCTTTACGGTGGCAGCGTGAAGCCCGCCAATGCCGCCGAGCTGTTCGCCCGGCCGGACATCGATGGCGGCCTGATTGGAGGTGCCTCGCTCGACGCCGACCAGTTCCTGGCGATCGTTGCAGCAGCACAAACGCGGTAAGCGACTCATGCTGATACAGCTTGTCAATGCGCTCTACGTGGTCGTGGCGGTCGCCATGGTCGCGCTGATCCTGATGCAACGCGGGGCCGGAGCGGCGGCCGGGTCCGGCTTCGGTGCCGGTGCCTCGGCGACCGTGTTCGGTGCGCGCGGCGCCTCGAACTTCCTGTCCAAGAGCACCAAGTGGCTGGCGATCGTGTTCTTCGCACTGAGCCTCGGCATGGCGACCTATGCCAGCCGCAACAGTCGCGGTCCGGCCGCGACCGACCTCGGCGTGATGGGCGCGCCGGTCGAGGTTCCAGCCGCACCGGCGCCGATCGGAGAAGTGCCGACCTCCGAAGCACCCGCCGCCGAACTGCCTTCGGACGAATCGCCTGCAGACGAATCGCCTGCGGTCGAGGCGGACGTTCCGGCGGTCGAGGCAGCCCCGGCCGAGTCGGCGGTGCCGGATTCTTCGACTGATTCCGCATCGGATACCGACGCAAACGGCGGCTGAACGGTTACAATGGTCGTTTCCGCGCCTCGTGTGCGGAAATCCCTGGCCCAGGTGGTGGAATTGGTAGACACACTATCTTGAGGGGGTAGCGGCGCAAGCCGTGGGGGTTCGAGTCCCCCCCTGGGCACCACTTCGCGATCGGCGGTTGTTGTCAAGCCGATCGCTGCGATCTCAAAGATCACGCTCCCGAGGTCAGTCTGACGGGGCGCGCAAGCGAGGGCATTTACGTGCTGGGCGACTATCTGCCGATCCTGCTGTTCCTGTTCGTGTCGAGCGTCATGGGTGTGGCACTGCTGGTGATCGGTTGGCTGCTCGGGCCGAAGCGTCCCGACAGCGAGAAGCTCTCCCCCTACGAGTGCGGCTTCGAGGCATTCGAGGACGCCCGCATGCAGTTCGACGTGCGCTACTACCTCGTCGCCATCCTGTTCATCATCTTCGACCTCGAAATCGCCTTCCTCTTTCCGTGGGCGGTGGTCTTCCAGGGCATCGGCATGCCGGCGATCATCGCCATGGCGGTGTTCCTGGGCATCCTGGTGGTCGGATTCATCTACGAATGGAAGAAGGGAGCCCTGGAATGGGAGTGAGCGAGTTCTTCCACAACCCGGTGCCGGTCGGTCGGGTTGACGATATCCTGCGGCCAGAGGGCGACAACCCGCTGCTGGAGCGCGGATTCCTCACCACCAATGTCGATGCCCTGGTCAACTGGGCACGCACCGGATCGATGTGGCCGATGACCTTCGGGCTGGCCTGCTGTGCGGTCGAGATGATGCATGCCGGCGCCTCGCGCCTGGATCTCGATCGTTACGGCGTGATCTTCCGGCCCTCGCCGCGTCAGTCCGACGTGATGATCGTGGCCGGCAC
>DIHI01000008.1:27082-28294 GCA_002420085.1 Lysobacterales bacterium UBA5700
GCCCCGGCGCTGCGCAAGGTCTACGACCAGATGCCGGACCCGAAGTGGGTCATTTCGATGGGAAGCTGCGCCAACGGCGGTGGCTACTACCATTACTCCTATTCCGTGGTACGCGGCTGTGACCGGATCGTCCCGGTCGATGTCTATGTGCCCGGCTGCCCGCCGACTGCCGAGGCGCTGGTCTACGGCATTCTGCAATTGCAGAAAAAAATCCGTCGAACCAACACCATCGCGCGCTGACCCATGAGTGAATCCAGCGTTTCCTTTGCCGACAGACTCAAGGCGCGGCTTGGCGAGCGACTGCTCGCCGACCCGATCGAACGGCTTGCCGAGATCACCCTCGAAGTGGCGGTCGAGCACTGGGTCGAAGTCGCACGCCTGCTTCGTGACGAGCCCGAATTCCGTTTCGAGCAACTGATCGACCTGTGCGGCGTCGATTATCTTGGCTACGGCCAGGCCGAGTGGGATACCACCGACGTGTCCTCCGAGGGCTTCAGTCGCGGTGTCGAGGGCCGCCACGGACCGGGTCGGTTCACCTGGGCGGATCGGCCGCTCGGCAATGAGCCGCCGCGCCGGTTCGCTGCCGTCGCCCACCTGCTTTCGTTGCGCCATAACCGCCGCCTGCGCATTCGTTGCCATGCGCCGGACGACGGCTTGCCGATCGTGCCTTCGCTGATCGAGGTCTGGCCGGCAGTCAACTGGTTCGAGCGCGAAGCGTTCGACCTGTTCGGGATCGTGTTCGAGGGTCACCCGGATCTGCGCCGCATCCTCACCGATTACGGTTTCGTCGGCCATCCGTTCCGCAAGGATTTCCCGCTGATCGGCAATGTCGAGGTTCGCTACGACCCCGACAAGCGGCGCGTGGTCTACGAGCCGGTCTCGATCGAGCCTCGGGTCGGCGTCCCTCGAACGATTCGACACGACTCCCGCTTCCAGCAGGCCGCTGGCGAACAGGCACGGAAGGACTGAAGCCATGAGCGCCAGCCTCAAGCAGGAAATCCGCAACTACACGATGAATTTCGGCCCCCAGCATCCGGCCGCCCATGGCGTGCTGCGCCTGGTGCTGGAGATGGACGGCGAAGTGGTCCAGCGCGCCGATCCGCACATCGGGTTGTTGCATCGGGCCACCGAGAAACTGGCCGAATCCAAGCCGTACAACCAGTCGATCGGCTACATGGATCGGCTCGACTACATGTCGATGATGTGCAACGA
>DIHI01000008.1:28342-30343 GCA_002420085.1 Lysobacterales bacterium UBA5700
TCGATGATGTGCAACGAGCATGCCTACGTTCGGGCCATCGAGAAATTGATGGGGATCGAGGCGCCGGAGCGGGCGCAGTGGATCCGCACGATGTTCGACGAGATCACCCGCATCCTCAATCATCTGCTGTGGATCGGCTCGAACGGCCTCGACCTCGGCGCCATGGCGCTGTTCCTGTATGCGTTCCGCGAGCGCGAGGAACTGATGGATTGCTACGAGGCGGTCTCCGGTGCGCGCATGCATGCCGCCTACTACCGACCCGGTGGTGTCTATCGCGATCTGCCGGAGACCATGCCGCGCTATGCCGAATCGCCCTGGCGCAAGGGCAAGGATCTCAAGCGCAGCAATGCCTGGCGCGAGGGCTCGATGCTCGATTTCCTCAATGCCTTCTGCGACGACTTCTTCGGCAAGATCGACGAATACGAAACCCTGCTGACCGACAACCGGATCTGGAAGCAGCGCACGGTCGGCATCGGTGTGGTCGATCCCGAGATGGCCATGGCCTGGGGCATGACTGGCCCGATGCTGCGTGGAACCGGCATCGCCTGGGATCTGCGCAAGAAGCAGCCCTATGCCAAATACGCCGAGGTCGATTTCGACATCCCGGTCGGTGTTCACGGCGATTGTTACGATCGCTACCTGGTCCGGGTCGAGGAAATGCGCCAGTCGGCGCGGATCATCAAGCAGTGCGTGGCCTGGCTGCGAGCCAATCCGGGGCCGGTCATGGTTCGGAACTTCAAGGTCGCTCCGCCCTCCCGCGAGGAGATGAAGGACGACATGGAAGCCCTGATCCATCACTTCAAGCTGTTCACCGAAGGCTACTGTGTCCCGGAAGGCGAAGTCTATGCCGCCGTCGAGGCGCCCAAGGGCGAGTTCGGCGCCTACATCGTTTCCGATGGTGCCAACAAGCCGTTCCGGCTCAAGCTCCGCCCGCCGGGCTTCGTCCATCTGTCCTCCATGGACGCCATCGTGCGTGGCCACATGCTGCCCGACGTGGTCGCCATGATCGGCACCTACGACATCGTGTTCGGGGAGATCGATCGATGAGGCCGGCAATCGGGATTCAGGGGTCGGGGTTCGGGATTCGTTCGCAGCACGACGCACTCCGCACCGCAGCCAGGGCAAGGCAGGGCCTGGACCATTCACCCGATTCCCGACCCGCCTTGGCCCACCCGCGACGCCCGAATCACTGCCTTCAGCAGATGCCGACCCCCGATTCCCGATTCCCGGCTGTACGCCCATGAAAGCAACCGGTAACTTCGAAGCATGCCGACACGTCGATCCGATCGTCGCGCTCAGTGAGCAGACGCGGGCGACGATCGATGCCTGGCTGGCCAAGTTTCCGCCAGAGCGCTCGCGCTCGGCCCTGCTCCAGGCGCTGATCGCCGCACAGGAACAGAATCACGGTTGGCTCACAGATGAATTGATGGCGGCCGTCGCCAAGTACATCGGCGTCCCACCGATCTGGGCGTATGAGGTGGCGACCTTCTACTCGATGTTCGAGACGCGCAAGGTCGGACGCAACACGGTGGCCATCTGCACCAACATCAGTTGCTGGTTGAACGGTGCCGAGGACGTGGTTCGCTACTGTGAGAAGAAACTCGGCATCCGTCACGGTGAGAGCACCGCCGACGATCGGGTCTTCCTCAAGGTGGAGGAGGAATGCCTGGCCGCCTGCTGCGGTGCTCCGATGATGGTGGTCAACGGCCATTATCACGAGAAACTGACCCCGGAGAAGATCGATGCCATCCTGGATGGTCTGGAGTAAGGGCGCATGAGCGATCACCATCATTCCGGTACGGTCGGCCCGGTCGGCCCAGCGCCGAGCGAGCATTCGGTGGTCTACACCACGCTCCACTTCGAGCAGCCCTGGGCTTACGAAAACTACCTCAAGTCGGGCGGCTACGCGGCATTGCGCAAGATTCTGAGCGAGCGCATCCCGCCCGAAGACGTGATCGACATGGTCAAGCGCTCCGGCCTGCGCGGACGCGGCGGTGCCGG
>DIHI01000008.1:30458-35268 GCA_002420085.1 Lysobacterales bacterium UBA5700
TACATCCTGTGCAATTCCGATGAATCCGAGCCGGGAACCTGCAAGGATCGCGACATCCTGCGCTTCAATCCACATGCGGTGATCGAAGGCATGGCGATCGCCTGCTATGCCACCGGTTCGACGGTCGCCTACAACTACATGCGCGGCGAATTCCATCACGAGCCGTTCGAGCGCATGGAGCAGGCTCTGAAGGAAGCCTACCAGCACGGCTGGCTGGGCAGAAACGTTCTCGACAGCGGCATCGACATCGACATCCACAATGCGCTGGGCGCCGGCGCCTACATCTGTGGCGAGGAAACCGCCCTGATGGAATCGCTGGAAGGCAAGAAGGGCCAGCCCCGCTACAAGCCACCGTTCCCGGCCAACTTCGGTCTGTACGGTCGGCCGACCACGATCAACAACACCGAGACCTATGCTTCGGTGCCGGCCATCATCCGCAACGGTCCGGACTGGTTCATGGGTCTCGGCAAGCCGAACAACGGCGGGCCGAAGGTGTTTTCGGTGTCCGGTCACGTCAATGCCCCCGGCAATTACGAGATACGGCTCGGCACGCCGTTCGCCGATCTGCTGGCGATGGCCGGTGGCGTTCGCGGCGGACGCAGGTTGAAGGCGGTGATTCCGGGCGGTTCGTCGATGCCGGTGCTGCCGGCCGAGACCATGATGGCCTGCACCATGGATTACGATTCGATCCAGAAGGCCGGCTCCGGACTGGGCTCGGGTGCGGTCATCGTGATGGACGAGACCACCTGCATGGTGCGTGCCTGTCAGCGGATCGCCCGGTTCTACTTCAAGGAAAGCTGCGGACAATGCACGCCGTGTCGGGAAGGCACCGGCTGGATGTACCGGATGCTGACTCGGATCGTCGAGGGCAAGGCGACCATGGCCGATGTCCACACCCTCAAGGCCGCCGCTGGTCAGATCGAAGGCCACACCATCTGCGCCTTCGGCGAAGCCGCAGCCTGGCCGGTACAGGGGTTCCTGCGGCATTTCTGGCACGAGTTCGAGCATTACGTCGAGCACGGCCGCTCGATCGTCGATCCATCCGAGGGGGTGGCGGCATGACCATCGTCCGGCTGCTCGACATGGGATGCGGGGTTCGGGATTCGGGATTCGCAGACGCGCCGCGATCTGTCGGGTCCGGTGCCCGGCTTTCTGGCGACGCCTTCGTTCGTCCATCTTCCACACATCCGTTCGGCGCGGGCTTCGCTTCAAGCGAATCCCGAGTCCCGAATCTCGAATCCCGGATTCAGCCATGAGCGCTCAACCCAGCAACCAGACCGCTCCGGACCTGGTCAACATCGAGATCAACGGGGTCGCGTTGACCGCGCCGAAGGGCTCGATGATCATCCAGGCCGCCGATCGGGCCGGCATTCCGATTCCGCGCTTCTGCTATCACGCCAAGCTGCCGATCGCGGCCAATTGCCGCATGTGCCTGGTCGATGTCGAGAAGATGCCCAAGCCAGCGCCGGCCTGTGCCACGCCAGTGATGGAAGGCATGAAGGTCTACACCCAGTCCAAGCGGGCGCTCGATTCGCAACGCAACGTGATGGAGTTCCTGCTGATCAATCATCCGCTGGATTGCCCGATCTGCGACCAGGGGGGTGAGTGCGAACTTCAGGACGTGAGCCTGGGCTATGGCCGCTCGGTCAGCCGTTACCAGGAGCGCAAGCGGGTCGTTGCCGACGAAGACCTGGGGCCACTGGTGGCCACCGAGATGACCCGCTGCATCCAATGCACGCGCTGCGTCCGGGTGTCGGCCGACATCTGCGGCACCTTCGAGTTGGGCGGCATGCAGCGTGGCGAGAATCTGGTCATCGGCACCTACGATGGCAAGCCACTGACCAGTGAATTGTCGGGGAATGTCATCGATGTCTGTCCGGTCGGTGCCTTGACCAACAAGGTGTTCCGGTTCCGGGCGCGTCCGTGGGAGCTGATCGCCCGCGAGAGCATCGGCTACCACGACGCCCTGGGGTCCAACCTGTACCTGCACGTGCGTCGCGGTGAGGTGTTGCGCTGCGTGCCGCGCGACAACGAGGCGGTCAACGAATGCTGGCTGTCGGATCGTGACCGCTGGTCGCACCAGGGCCTGTCCGCCGCCGATCGCGCCACCGTGCCGATGGTGAAGGACGGCGGGGTCTGGCGCGAAACCAGTTGGAGCGAGGCCCTGACGGCGGCGGCCGACATCCTTCGTGTGCAGTCCGGCGAGACGCTCGGCATCCTGGTCCATCCTTCGACCAGCAATGAGGAGGGCGCCGCCCTGCGGGCCTTGGCCGATGGCCTGTCGTGTCCGAACATCGACCATCGAATCGGCCTGCTCGACGTTGCCGACCGACCGGTCGCCGAGCCGTTCGAGGTTCCGGTCGCCGAGTTGGAAAACGCCGATGCCGTGCTGCTGGTCGGCTGCAACATCCGGCATGAGGTTCCCCTGCTGCATCAGCGGCTGCTCAAGGCCAGCAAGCGCGGTGCTCGGATCTTTGCGATCAACCCGGTCGATTTCGAGTTCGCCTTCGCGCTCGCCGGCCGTCGCATCGTGCCGCCCTCGGCACTGGCCGACACGTTGGCTGCGGTCGAGTCGGACGATGACGGCGAGGCACAGGCGATTCGCAGTGCCCTGGCCGCCGCCGGTCGAGCGGTGATCGTGCTCGGCGAGATTGCTGAACAGCATCCTCAGGCCAGTCGGATCCGGGCGGCAGCCCGCAGTCTGGCGACCGCAACGGGCGCCGGGATCGATCGCATCGCCCGGGGTGCCAATGCCGTCGGTCTGGCGCGCCATGGCGTGCTGCCATCCGGCACCGGTCTCGATGCCCAGGGCATGCTGGCCAGCCCGCGTTCCGCCTACCTGCTGCATGGCATCGAACCGGGTCAGGATTTGCCCGACACCGTGCTGGCCGCGACGGCCCTGGCCTCGGCCGGTACCGTGGCATTGACCGCATTCGCCTGTGAATCGACCCGTCGGCTTGCCGATGTCATCCTGCCGATCGGCCTGTTGCCCGAGATCGAGGCGACCCTGACCAACCTCGACGGCCGTGATCAATCGGTCCAGGCGGGCGCTGCCTTGCCCGGCCAGGCGCGGCCAGGGTGGAAGGTGCTGCGCAGTCTGGCCGAGACCCTCGGCCTGCCGGGCTTCGATTACACCGACCTGGCCGGTCTGCGGGCCGGCATGCGCCCGACATCGATCCAGTCCGGCTCGCGACCGGCGTCCGACTCGGCGCAGGCAGGCGGGCAGGCGCACAGTGACGGGCTCGAACGGATCGCCACGGTCGCCATCTACGGTGCCGATGCCGTGCTGCGGCGCTGTCCGGCACTGGCGGCTCACCCGTTGACGCGCGGTCCGGAAGCCCGTCTGCATCCGGAGCAGGCGCTGGCGCTCGGTCTGTCCGATGGCGCCATGGCGCGGGTCGATGACGGTCGCGGTATCGCCACCCTGCCGGTGCGGATCGATGCCGGGGTCGCCCGTGGCGCGGTCTGGATCGAGTCGGGCTATGCCGCGACTGCGCCCTTGCTTCCGGCGGGTCGGGTGCAACTGACGAGGATCGAATCGTGATCGACACCATCCGCGAATTCTTTCTCGCCTTCGGCAGCGTTGGCCTGGTGGTCTGGACCCTGCTGAAGATCGGCCTGATCGTCCTGCCGATCACCCTCGGCGTGGCCTTCTACACCCTGCTCGAACGCAAGGTGATCGGCTGGATGCATGTTCGGCACGGACCGGTCTACGTCGGCCAGGTGTTCGGCATCGGCCTGATCCAGCCATTCGCCGACGTGTTCAAGATGCTGTTCAAGGAACTGGTCGTTCCGAGCAGTGCCAATGCCTTCCTGTATCGCTTGGCACCGGTGCTGGCGATCGCCCCGGCATTCGCGGCCTGGGCCGTGGTGCCGTTCGATGATGCCCTGGTGCTGGCTGATATCAATGCCGGCCTGCTGTACCTGCTGGCGATGACCTCGATGGGCGTGTACGGCGTGATCCTGGCCGGCTGGGCCTCGAACTCGAAGTACGCCTTCCTCGGCGCCATGCGCTCGGCCGCCCAGGTGGTCAGTTACGAAATCGCCATGGGCTTCGCCCTGGTCGGCGTGCTGGTTGCCGCTGGCAGCCTGAACCTGAGCGAGATCGTCCGCGCCCAGCAGGGTGGCGCCGGTTTCCTGGAATGGTTCTGGCTGCCCCTGCTGCCGCTGTTCGCGATCTATTTCATCTCCGGCGTGGCCGAGACCAACCGCGCACCGTTCGACGTTGCCGAAGGCGAGTCGGAAATCGTCGCCGGTTTCCACGTCGAGTATTCAGGCTCTGCGTTCGCGGTGTTCTTCCTGGCCGAATACGCCAACATGATCCTGATCAGCCTGCTGGCATCGATCCTGTTCCTGGGTGGCTGGCTGTCGCCATTCCAAGGCTGGATCGACGGCTGGCTCGGCCAGCCCGGCTTCTGGTGGCTGCTGCTCAAGGCGTTCGTGTTCGCCTTCACCTTCCTGTGGCTGCGCGCGACCTTCCCACGCTACCGCTACGACCAGATCATGCGTCTGGGCTGGAAGGTGTTCATCCCGATCACCATCGTCTGGATCCTGGTCGCGGCCCTGGCCGTGCATTGGGGCTGGATCGTCGCTGGTGCCTGAGTAGACATCCCATGAGCCGCATCGCCGCCTATCTCAAGAGCCTGCTCCTGATCGAACTGTTTCAGGGTCTCTGGCTGACCCTGAAGTATTTCTTCCTGCCCAAGTACACCGTGCAGTATCCGTTCGAGAAGTACCCGCAATCGCCACGCTTCCGGGGACTGCATGCCCTGCGCCGCTATCCGAATGGCGAGGAGCGCTGCATCGCCTG
>DIHI01000008.1:35380-37225 GCA_002420085.1 Lysobacterales bacterium UBA5700
AAGTGCATCTTCTGCGGCTTCTGCGAGGAGTCCTGCCCGGTCGATTCGATCGTCGAGACCCACCTCTACGAGTACCACTTCGAGAATCGCGGCGAGAACATCGTGAGCAAGCCGCAACTCCTGGCCATCGGCGATCGTCTCGAAGCCGAGATCGCCGCGCGTCGGTCCGCCGACTCCGCCTACCGCTGACAGGATCGAACATGGATTTCCCCACCCTGGCCTTCTACCTGTTCGCTGCGACCGCTGCGCTTTCGGCCCTGGCCGTCGTCACCGTCAGGAATCCGGTCCATGCCGTGCTGTTCCTGGTGTTGACCTTCTTCTCCTCGGCCTGCGTGTGGCTGCTGGCCGAAGCGGAATTCCTGGCCATCGTGCTGGTGCTGGTCTACGTCGGTGCGGTGATGGTGCTGTTCCTGTTCGTGGTGATGATGCTCGACATCAATACTGCGCCGCTGCGGGAAGGCTTCGCCCGCTACCTGCCGGTGGCGGCCCTGGTCGCCATCGTGATGGCGGTCGAGATGGTGGTTCTGCTCGGCAGCCAGCGCTTCGGTCAGGTGTTCGACAGTCCCGATCCGGCCGGTGCCATCGGCAATACCGCCTGGCTCGGCCAGGCATTGTTCACCGATTTCGTGATTCCGTTCGAGTTGGCGGCGGTGATCCTGACCGTGGCGATCGTGATCGCCATTGCCCTCACCCTGCGCCGTCGGCCGGGCACCAAGCACCAGGATCCGGCCTTGCAGGTCCAGGTCCGGCGTGAGGATCGGGTCCGACTGGTCAAGATGAAGGCGGAATCGACCAAGGAGGCATCGGAATGATTTCCCTCGGCCACTATCTGGCGCTCGGCGCAGTGCTGTTCTCGATCGGCGTCGCCGGCATCTTCATCAACCGCAAGAACGTCATCGTGCTGCTGATGGCGATCGAACTGATCCTGCTGGCGGTCAACATGAATTTCATCGGCTTCTCGCGCCATCTGGGCGATGTCGATGGCCAGGTGTTCGTGTTCTTCATCCTGACCGTCGCCGCTGCCGAAGCGGCGATCGGCCTGGCCATCCTGGTGGTGCTGTTCCGCAACCGGCGGAGCATCAATGTCGCCGATTTCGGTTCGCTGAAGGGGTAAGTCGTGTCGATTTCGCAGAACCTGCTCCTGATCATCGCCCTGGCACCGTTGTTCGGCGCGGTCGTG
This sequence comes from Lysobacterales bacterium UBA5700, assembly GCA_002420085.1. Taxonomy (GTDB): domain Bacteria; phylum Pseudomonadota; class Gammaproteobacteria; order Xanthomonadales; family Xanthomonadaceae; genus UBA11164. The sequence continues at coordinate 36,561 of DIHI01000008.1, forward strand.
GCCGGCCTGTTCGGCGCCAGGATCGGCCGCGCCGGTGCCCACACCGTGACCATCCTGGGCGTCGCACTCAGTTGCGCCCTGTCGTGCTACGTGCTGTACGCCCTGGTCTGGGGTGGTGCGCCGAACTTCAACCAGAACGTCTACACCTGGTTCGAGGTCGGCGGCTATTCCGCCCATATCGGGTTTCTGGTCGATCGGCTGAGCGCGATGATGATGGTGGTGGTCACCTTCGTCTCGCTCCTGGTCCACGTCTACACCATCGGCTACATGGCTGACGATCCGGGCTATCAGCGGTTCTTCGCCTACATCTCGCTGTTCACCTTCTCGATGCTCATGCTGGTGATGAGCAACAACTTCCTGCAACTGTTCTTCGGTTGGGAAGCGGTCGGCCTGGTGTCCTATCTGCTGATCGGGTTCTGGTTCAAGCGTCCGACGGCGATCATCGCCAACCTCAAGGCGTTCCTGGTCAATCGGGTCGGCGATTTCGGCTTCCTGCTCGGCATCGCCGGCGTGCTGTACTGGCTGGGCAGCCTCGATTACGCCAGCGTGTTCGCCGCCGCGCCGACCCTGGTTGGCCAGACCGTCGAGATCTGGCCCGATGCGGTCTGGTCGGTGCCGACCTTCATCTGCATCTGCCTGTTCATCGGCGCCATGGGCAAGTCGGC
>DIHI01000008.1:37383-37535 GCA_002420085.1 Lysobacterales bacterium UBA5700
GTGACCGCCGGCATCTTCATGGTTGCCCGGATGTCGCCATTGTTCGAGTTGTCGGAAACCGCGCTGGCCTTCGTGCTGTTCATCGGCGCGACCACCGCCTTCTTCACCGGCCTGATCGGCATCGTTCAGAACGACATCAAGCGCGTGGTGGC
>DIHI01000136.1:0-9128 GCA_002420085.1 Lysobacterales bacterium UBA5700
GCCTCGGACAGGCGATCGATCATTGGCACCAAGCCGGCGGTCGAGAGCGTGACCCGCTTGTTGGCCAGACCGAAACCGAGATCATCGCGCATCACGCTCATCGCAGTCACGACGTTGTCGAAATTGAGCAGGGGCTCACCCATGCCCATCATCACGACATTGGTCAGCTTGCGCTGACGGTGCGGCAGATTGCCAAGGAAACGCGATGCCACCCAGACCTGGCCGATGATCTCGGCCGCACTCAGATTACGATTGAAGCCCTGGGTCGCGGTCGAGCAGAACTGGCAGTTCAGGCCGCAACCGACCTGCGAGGACACGCACAAGGTGCCGCGACCGCGATCGGGGATGAATACGGTCTCGATGGCATTGCCGCCATTCATGCCGAGCAGCCACTTGTGGACGCCGTCGGCGGCATCCTTCTCGAACACCACCGACGGCGGCCGGATCTCGGCACGTTCTTCGAGTTTGCTGCGCAACACCTTGCCGAAGTCGGTCATCTGCCCGAACTCGGTGGCGTGATGGTGGTAGATCCACTTCATCGCCTGGTGGGCACGAAAACGCTTCTCGCCGAGGGTCTCGACGAAGAAGGTTTCGAGTCCGGTCCGATCGAACTCCAGCAGATTGACTTTTGCGACCTCGGTGCTCACGCACCCCCTCCCCCAAAGTCGCTCAACGCGGACAAAGCTCCGTGCTGGCGAAAAAGTAAGCGATCTCGACGGCTGCCGTTTCCGCAGCGTCGGAACCGTGTACGGCATTGGCGTCGATCGACTCCGCGAAATCGGCACGGATGGTTCCGGGCGCTGCGTCCTTGGGGTTGGTCGCGCCCATCAGCTCGCGGTTGCGAGCGACGGCGTTGTCCCCTTCGAGCACCTGGATCATCACCGGGCCGGAAATCATGAACTCGACCAGAGCCGAGAAGAACGGACGCTCCTTGTGAACAGCGTAGAAACCCTCGGCTTCCCGGCGCGAGAGGTGTTTCATCCTGGCGGCGACGACCCGCAGGCCGGCCTTTTCGAAACGAGAATAAATCTCACCGATGACGTTTTTGGCCACGGCATCGGGTTTGATGATCGACAGTGTGCGCTCCAGCGCCATTGCGTGGACTCCGTAAGTGGGGAAGTTGAACGCCCCGTGAAGAAGGGGCAAGGCTAACACATTCGCGACGGAAGGAAAGCCCCTGCTTTCCGGGGCTTAGGGCATCTTCCGGAGGAAAGTCTAACGCATCGGCGAAAATCGTGATAGGGGTCTCAGCTTGCATGACGTGGCATCGACGGCTCGGACCGGCGGCTGGGACTCCGGACCGTCGGATTGACAGGTGCATCGGCCAGCGCTAATATCAAACGCTCATTTGAATCGACTGTTTGCATGAGCGCGCACGGCGGCTCGGAAAGCCCGTTCAAGACCAAGGACCGCATCCTCAGCGCGGCCGAGCGCCTGTTCGCCCAGCAGGGATTCGCCGGTACCTCGCTGCGCCAGGTGACCTCGCTGGCGGAGGTCAACATCGCGGCCGTCAACTACCACTTCGGTTCCAAGGAAAACCTGGTCAACGAGGTCTTCCGGCGCCGGCTCGATGAACTGAGCGAACGGCGGCTCGGGGCGCTGGATGCGGCGTTGGAAACCGATCCGGTCGAACTCGAAGCGATTCTTGCCGCCTTCATCGAACCGGCACTGGCCCTGACCCTCGATCGCGAGGGTGGACCGGCCTTCGTCCGAGTGCTGGCTCGCGCCTACGCCGAAAAGAACGAACGTCTGCGCAGTTTCCTGTCCGAGCACTACGGTCACGTCCTGCGTCGATTCTCGGCCGCGATCGGCAAGGCCGTGCCGGGCCTGCCCAAGGACGAACTGTACTGGCGGCTCGACTTCATCGCCGGCGCCCTGACCTATGCGATGGCCGATTTCGGCCTCATCAAACGACCCGCGTCGATCAGCGAGCACGAGCATTGTCTGCGCGCCGGCCGTTCACTGATCCGGTTCGCCGCCTCCGGCTTGCGCGCGCCGGTCCTTCCCTCTCCCGACAACCGACCATCCTGAGCAGGAGTCCCGAATGTCACGACCCCTCCCGATCCGCAAAGCCGCCGTCCTCGGTGCCGGTGTCATGGGCGCCCAGATTGCCGCCCACCTCGTCAACGCCGGCATCGACACGGTGTTGTTCGATCTGCCCGCCAAGGAGGGCAATCCGAACGGCATCGTCGAACGCGCCATCGGCAATCTCGGCAAGCTCTCACCCGCGCCGTTCGCGAGCGCGGCCCTGGCGGCGGCGATCACCCCGGCCAACTACGATCAACACCTCGACCTGCTCGACGGCTGCGACCTGATCATCGAGGCGATCGCCGAGCGGATGGATTGGAAACTCGATCTGTACGCCCGCATCGCGAGCCATATCGGGGCAGAAACCGTGGTCGCATCCAATACCTCCGGCCTCAGCATCGAGGCGATGGCGGCGGCCCTGCCCGACGCGGTGCGGCCGCGCTTCTGCGGCGTCCATTTCTTCAACCCGCCACGCTACATGCATCTGGCAGAGCTGATCCCGTGCCGGGAAACCAGTCCGGACGTATTGGCCGGGCTGGAAAGCTTCCTGACCACCGCGCTCGGCAAGGGTGTGGTGATCGCCAAGGACACCCCCAACTTCATCGGCAACCGGATCGGGGTGTTTTCGATCCTCTCGACCCTGCACCACACGGCCCGGCTCGGTCTCGGTTTCGATGAGGTCGATGCCCTGACCGGCCCCCTGCTCGGGCGGCCGAAAAGCGCGACCTATCGGACCTCCGACGTGGTCGGCCTGGACACCATGGCCCACGTCATCAAGACCATGGCCGACACCCTGCCGAACGATCCCTGGCATGGCTATTTCGCCGCGCCCGACTGGTTGCAGGCACTGATCGCCAAGGGTGCACTCGGCCAGAAGACCGGCGGCGGCATCTTCCGCAAGATCGGCAAGGACATCCACGTGCTCGACCTGGCCAGCGGCGACTACCGCCCGGCCAAGGCCGAGGCAGCGCCGGAGGTGGTGGACATTCTGAAATCCCGGGATCGCACCGAGATTCTGGCCAGGCTGCGCGACTGCCCGCATCCGCACGCCCGCTTTCTGTGGGCCTGCCTGCGTGATCTGTTCCACTACAGTGCCTACCACCTGGCCGACATCGCCGACACCGCGCGTGATGTCGATCTGGCCATTCGCTGGGGTTACGGCTGGCAGCAGGGTCCGTTCGAGACCTGGCAAGCGTCCGGCTGGCGTCGGGTCGCCGACTGGATCGCGACCGATATCGCTGCCGGCGAAACCATGGCCAACGCGCCACTGCCGGCCTGGGTCAGCGACGGACGTGAGGGGGTCCACAGCGCCGAAGGCAGTTTCAGTCCGTCGGCCGGCGCTGCCAAACCACGTTCGGCCCTGCCGGTCTATCGCCGCCAGCGGTTTCCCGACCCGGTCCTGGCCGAACGCGCCGATCGCGGCACGACGGTGTTCGAGACCGATGCCGTGCGCATGTGGCATGACGGCGACGAGGTCGCCGTGGTCGGCTTCAAGACCAAGATGCACACCGTGTCCAACGGCGTACTCGACGGCGTGCAGGACGCGATCGCCCGGGCCGAGCGGGAATTCGCCGGCCTGGTGATCTGGCAGGACAGCGAGCCGTTCTCGGCCGGCGCTGATCTCAAGGGCGCGACCGCCCTGCTGCAAGCCGGCAAACTGGCCGAGTTCGATGCCATGATCGGCAACTTCCAGGCCACCAGCCAGCGGATCAAGTACGCCCTGGTGCCGGTGGTCGCCGCCGTGCGCGGGATGGCGCTGGGCGGCGGCTGCGAGTTCCAGATGCATGCTGCCCGCACGGTGCTGGCACTCGAAAGCTATGTCGGCCTGGTCGAAGCCGGGGTCGGACTGCTGCCGGCAGGCGGCGGCCTCAAGGAAATCGCCGTGCGTGCCGGCGCCGCCGCCGGTGTCGGCGGTGACGTCTTCGCTGCTCTGAAGCCGTATTTCGAGGCGGTCGCGATGGCCAAGGTCTCGGCCTCAGCGCTGGAAGCACGTGAGATGAAGCTGGCGCGCGACAGCGACATCGTGGTCTTCCATGCCGACGAGTTGCTGCACGTCGCCCGCGTCCAGGCCCGCAGCCTGGCCGAGAGCGGCTACCGACCGCCCCTGCCGGCGCGGCGCATTCCAGTCGCCGGTGATGTCGGCATCGCCACCTTCCGGATGATGCTGGTGAACATGTTCGAGGGGCGCTTCATTTCCGAGCATGACATGGAAATCGCCACCCGGATCGCGACCGTGCTGTGCGGCGGTGAAATCGATCGTGGCAGCCTGGTCGATGAGAATTGGCTGCTCAAACTCGAACGCGAGCACTTCGTCGCCCTGGCCCAGATGGCCAAGACGCAGGCCCGCATCGCCCACACCCTGACCACCGGGAAGCCGCTGCGCAACTGAGGTTGCGCAGCGGGCGCACGGGAGCGGGGCATCCGGGATGGAAAATCGTCGGCAATCGACCGCTCGGCTCTGATGTTCCTGCCCCGTAACGCCCCACTCCCCGTTCGCCATTCTCCATTCCCGACTCCCAAATCCGGAGAACGCTCATGAAACAGATCCAGGAAGCCTACCTCGTCGCTGCAACCCGGACCCCGGTCGGCAAGGCGCCCCGTGGCGTATTTCGCAACACCCGGCCGGACGAGATGCTGGCGCACGTCCTGCGCGCCCTGCTGGCACAGGTGCCCAGTGTCGATGCCAGCCGGATCGAAGACATCATCATCGGCTGCGCCATGCCCGAGGGCGAGCAAGGCATGAATGTCGCCCGCATCGGCGCCCTGCTGGCCGGCCTGCCCAATGTGATTCCCGCCCAGACCATCAACCGGTTCTGCTCGTCAGGCGTGCAGTCGGTGGCAATGGCCGCCGACCGCATCCGGCTCGGCGAGGCCGACCTGATGATCGCGGGCGGCACCGAATCGATGTCGATGGTGCCGATGATGGGCAACAAGGTGGCGATGAGTCCCCAGGTATTCCAGAACGACAATGTCGCCATCGCCTACGGCATGGGCATCACCGCCGAGAAGGTCGCCGAGGAATGGAAGGTCTCACGTGAGGACCAGGACGCCTTTGCGCTCGCCTCACACCGCAAGGCACTGGCGGCGCAGGCGGCCGGTGCGTTCGAGCAGGAGATCAGTCCGTATGAGGTGGTCTCGCGACAGCCGGCGGCCGATGGCAATGGCATCCGTTCGAGTCTCCGTCGGGTCGATCGCGACGAAGGCCCACGCGCCGACACCAGCGCCGAGGGACTGGCCAAACTGCGGCCGGTGTTCCGCGATGGCCGCTTCGGCGGCACGGTCACGGCCGGCAACAGCTCCCAGATGTCCGACGGTGCCGGCGCGGTGCTGCTGGCTTCCGAGCGGGCGATCAAGGACTACGGCTTGCAGCCGCTGGCCCGGTTCGTCAGCTTCGCAGCGGCCGGCGTGCGCCCGGAGGTCATGGGCATCGGTCCGATCGCCGCGATTCCCAAGGCACTGGCACTGGCCGGCCTCGACCGCGACCAGTTGGACTGGATCGAACTGAACGAAGCCTTCGCCGCCCAGGCCCTGGCGGTGATCCGCGACCTGGGCCTGGATCCGGACAAGGTCAATCCGCTCGGCGGTGCCATCGCGCTCGGCCATCCGCTCGGCGCCACCGGTGCGATCCGGATCGCCACCCTGGTCCACGGCCTGCGCCGGCAAGGCCAGAAATACGGCATGGTCACCATGTGCATTGGCACCGGCATGGGTGCAGCCGGCATCATCGAAGCACTCTGACCGAACCGACGCCGGACGCGACTCGCGTCCGGCGTCACGATCAGGCATCACGACCGGGCGGGTAATTCCTGGCGGGTGCCTGGCCGGCGTTGCTGAGCCGCTCAGTGCTGCCTGCGCTCACGCCAATCCTTCCAGGCGTCGCGCGCTTGCAGCCAGTGATAATTGATCTGGGCCGCGAGATAGCCGAGCGGCTTGTAAGCCGACACCAGACCGTAACGATCCAGATCACGCCAGCGGCGGTCGCCCTCGGCAATGGCACTGGCGATCAACTCGCCGGCATAGGTGGTCGGTGCGACGCCATGGCCGCCAAACGCCTGCGCCAGCCAGAGGCCGGGCTCGATCTCGCCGAGTTGCGGCATTTCGTGCCGGGCATAGCTCATCAGTCCCGACCAGGCATGCTCGACAGCAACCTCGGCCAGGGATGGAAATACCTTGGCCAGATCGCGGCGCAGCAGGCGCTCCAGTGCGGCCGGCGAGCGATCCAGCACCGAAATCCGCCCTCCCCAGAGCAGACGTGAATCCGGCAGGGGGCGATAGTAGTCGAAGGCGAATCGGGTGTCATAGACCGCAGCCTGGGTGGTCATCACCGCAGCCAGCCGTGGACCAAGCGGCTCGGTCACCATGACATAGGTCGCCACCGGCAGCACGCCGGCATCGACTCGTCGCCGCAGGCCAGCGAGGTAGCCGCCGCAGGCCAACACCACCTGTTCGGCCTCGACGCAACCATCCGCCGTTTCGACCCGCCAGCCGGCCCCCGCGCGGACGAGCCGGATCGCCGGGCTGTGCTCGTGCAGGGTCACACCCATCCGTGCGGCCGCCTCGGCGATGCCCAGCGCATAATTGAGCGGATGCATGTGGAAGGCATTGCGCTCCCACAGGCCATCGCTGTAGCGGTCGCTGGCGATCAACTCGCGCAGCCGGGCGGCTTCGAGCCACTGCCAGTCCTGGCCGAACTGCTCGGCCAGCAGACGCTGGCGCACACGCAGCACCTCCGGATCGCGGAACCAGTTCGCCCAGATCACGCCATGCTCGCAGGCCGCGCAGTCGATGCCCAGGGTCCGGATTCGCGCGCGGATCAGTTCGACCGCCGCCACCGTGCCGAGATAGTGTCGACGCGCCGTTTCCGGCCCCAACTCGCGCAGCAGCGCGGCTTCCCCGCGCGAGAAGCCGGCGAACACGAATCCCCCATTCCGCCCGGAAGCTCCGTGGGCGATCGCGTTCGCCTCCAGTACCACGACATCGCTCAGCCCGCGCTCGGCCAGTCCGAATGCCGTATTCAGTCCAGCGAAGCCGGCCCCGACGACACAGATCCGCGCGCTGCGGGTGCCGGTCAGCGCCGGCCGGCTCGGTGCCGCATTGGCCGATGCCCGGTAGTAATTCGAGGGTTCTGCGGTGTGGCTGGCGGGCATGTCGGCGGTAGGCTGTGAGGATGGCGAGAACATCAGCATGAAGGTCGAAACGCGCGCCGTCCAGGCTCAAACCATCGGGTCCGACGCCCGGCCGGACATCCACCGTGCCGACCCGCGCTACCGTCGAAGGGTGGCCGTGGCCCTGATCGTGGCGGTGCTGACCGGCAGCGTCGCGCTGTTGGCACTCGACGCCTGGCTCGATGCCCTGGTCATCGGCGCGGAGAACCCGCCGAATGCGGCGCTGTCCGGGCTGCGGCTGCTGTTTCTCGGCATCGCGCTCGCACTGACCCTGCCCCTGCTGGCCCTGGCCCTGTGGCTGCATGCGACCAGTCGGCGGGTCCGATCCGAACGCCGTTATCCGCCCCGCGCCGCCCGCACGGTCAGCGACACCCCGGTTCGCAGCGATGCAGCAGCCCTGCGCATGGCCCGGACGCTGTCGGCTCTGGCCGGCGTCTGTGTCCTGTTCTCCGGCGCGCTGGTGGCCTGGGCGCTGTGGTTCGGACTCAGTTTCTGAGCCACGATGGCGATCGCCACGCTGTTGTCATCAGCGTGGACCTGGAGCCAGCCCGGTGTGCTCGGCACCGAGTTCGCGCAGGGCCGATTCCATGGCCAGACGTGTACCGGCACTGAGGGTCTCGTGGTCGAGGGCGAACCGAATGGTCGCCTCGACCAGGCCGAGATGACTGCCGCAATCGAAACGCTCGCCCTGGAAGCGATAGGCCAGCACCGGATGGCTGTCGAGACCGGCGGCGATCGCGTCGGTGAGCTGGATTTCGCCACCCCGACCGGGCGCCGTGGCCGCCAGCCGGTCGAACACCGCCGGCCCCAGGACATAGCGGCCGACCACAGCCAGGGTGCTGGGCGCTGCCTCCGGCGCCGGCTTCTCGACCATCGCCCGGATTCGTCCTGAGCGCCCCTGGAACGGCTCGGTCGCCACGATGCCGTAGCTGCTGGTGTGCTCACGCGCCACGTCCTCGACCGCGATCACCTCGGAGCCGGTCTCGGCAGCCAGTTCGCACATCTGACGCAGGGCACCGGCACCATTGCGGTTCCAGATCAGATCATCCGGCAGCAGCACTGCGAACGGTCGATCACCGACCACCGGCCGAGCGCACAGCACGGCATGGCCGAGACCAAGCGCCTCGGCCTGGGTCACGAACACGGCACGCACATGCGCCGGCAGGATGTTGCGGATCAGATCGAGTTGCTCGGCCTTGCCCGAACGCTCCAGCTTCTGCTCCAGTTCGTAGGCTTTGTCGAAATAGTCGGCGACCGCATGCTTGTAGCGATTGGTGACGAACACCAGGGTGTCGCAGCCGGCCTCGATCGCCTCGTCTACGGCGTACTGGATCAACGGCCGATCGACGATCGGAAGCATTTCCTTGGGCACCGTCTTGGTCGCCGGCAGAAACCGGGTGCCGAGACCGGCAACCGGAAAGACCGCAGTCCTTACCTGCATCGTCACTGCCCCCCGCCATGCAGCGGGATGATCTGCGCCGAAGCGGCATTGCGCTGCTCCTCGGTATCCGGAACGTACTCGGGCACGGCATTGCGCAGTATCCGCAGCAGCCGCTCGTCATCGAAACGGGCGACCGCCTCGCGGGCCAGTTTGAGCCCGGTCAGCACCATGCTCGGATCGAACTCGCGCGGCTCGGCGCGCAGGATCTTCGGGTGGGCCGTGAGATGGTGGCGCTCGGATGGATGGAACACCACTTCGTGCAGTTTCTCGCCCGGACGCAGGCCGATGTAGCGGATCGGGATGTCGATTTCCGGGCGCTTGCCGGCCAACCGGATCATCTGCTCGGCCAGCAGGCGAATGCGCACCGGCTTGCCCATGTCGAGCGTGTAGATCGCTTCATGACTGTCGATCGAGGCGGCTTGCAGGATCAACTGGCAGGCTTCCGGGATGGTCATGAAATAGCGGGTCACATCTGGATGGGTCACGGTCACCGG
>DIHI01000136.1:9296-14270 GCA_002420085.1 Lysobacterales bacterium UBA5700
GCCAGCGCCTGGCAGGCCATCTCGGCCATGCGCTTGGTGGCACCGAGGACATTGATCGGATTGACCGCCTTGTCGGTCGAGATGAACACGAAGGTTCCGACATTGGCATCCCGACTGGCCCTGGCGATGGTCTCGGTGGCCAGCAGGTTGTTGCGGACCGCCTCGCGCAACTGCCCTTCAAGTATCGGCACATGCTTGTGTGCGGCCGCGTGGAAGACCGCATCGATATGCTGTCGGGAGAACGTGTGGGACAGCATCGAGGCATCGCTGCAATCGCCAAGCACCGGTACCACCTTCAGGCCCGGCCAACGCTGGTCGAGTTCCTCGCAGATCCGAATCAACGGGTATTCGCTGCGTTCGATCAGCACCAGGGCGCCGATGTCCAATTGCGCGCACTGCCGGCACAGTTCCGAACCGATCGAGCCGCCGGCACCGGTGACCATCACGGTGCGTCCGCCCAGCCATTGCCGCATGGTGGTCCAGTCGGGCAGGATCGGATCGCGCCCGAGCAGATCCTCGATCGCCACTTCCTTGAGCGGGGTACCAGCGGGCTGACCTTCGAGAATGTCCTGAAGGCGTGGCAGGGTCCGCACCGGCAGGCCGGTTTCGTCGCACAGGGCCATCACCCGCTGCATCGTCTCGGCATCGGCCGACGGCATGGCGATCACCAGCAGATCGGCGGCAACCTCGCGGGCAATCTCGGCGACCCGGCTGAGTGCGCCCAGCACCGGCACACCCTGCACCTTGGCGCCATGCAGACGGCGATCGTCATCGACGATGCCGACCACCGCATACTCGCCACCTCGCCGCAGATCGCGCAACAGACCTTCGGCGCTGTGGCCGGCGCCGAGCACCAGCACCCGCGAGCGTGCCAACTCGTTCTTGAACGCAAAACTGTGGTCCTTCCAGGCGCGATACAGGATGCGTGGCGCGCCGAGCAGCAGCATCAGTGCAAATGGATAGATCACCAGGGTGGAACGCGGCACACCGCCGAGCTGCTGCACCATGACCAGGCCGACCATGATCGCCAACAGACCGAGCACGCCCGCCCGCAGAATGTTCCAGAGGTCGGGGATGCTGGCAAAGCGCCAGAGGCCGCGATACAGGCCGACATGCCAGAACACCAGACCCTGGGCGGCAACCACGATCAGCGATTGCACGGTGATCCAGGGAATTTCCGGAGGCAACGGATTGAGGCCGTATCGCAATCGTTGCAGACCGACCCAGCAAATCAGGACCATGGTGAGGTCGTGGCCGACGATCAGCGCTCTGGGTACGCGCGCGGCGAGGCGCTGGAGTGCAGTGGTCAAGCGTGGTCTCTCCCGGCTCGCTCGCGATAATGTCCGATCAATGCCCGCCAAATGATACCAGCCAACAGATACACCCCGAACACGGCCGCAGTCCGGGTGCATTCATCGACACCAGCCAGACCATTGGCCAGCAACAGGGCCGCCAGTGTCCACAGCAGATATGTCAGGCTGACGACGCCGTGGCCATGGCCGGATCGGACCGCCCATTGATACAGGTGCTGACGGTGTGCCTGCCACCAGGGCTCGCGACGCCAGATGCGACCGGCCAAGGTGAATCCGGCGTCGCACAGGAAGGCCGAGACCATGATCAGGGCCGCCTGCCAGGGTAGATCGCCCTGACGAATGCCCTGTACCAGCAGGGTGGCGATCGCGAGTCCGAGTGCGCCGCTGCCGACATCGCCCAGGAACAGCCGGGCCGGCGGCCAGTTGAACCCCAGGAATGCCATGCAGGCCGCCGCCAGCACCCATGCCAGTCCGCGCCACTCCGGCTCGGACACTGCCAGACCGGGCGCGATCGCCAGGGCCAGGGCGATCACGCCAGCCTGGCTTACCGCCAGGGTGTCGATACCGTCCATGAAGTTCCAGACATTGATCGCCGTCATCACCGCCAGCACGACCACCGCAGCCAGCGCCAGCAGCAGGGGCATCGCCAAGCCCGAGTCGGGCAACAGCCAGGTCGCCAGCAGCACACCGGCACCGGCATGCACGGCCAGGCGCGGCCAGGGCGACAGCGAGCGCAGGTCATCCAGCGCACCGACCAGGGCGGTCGCAGCCAGCGCCAGACCGAACGGCGCCAATATGCCGGCGCCAAGGCCGGCACCGATGCCGAGCACCGGCGCCAGCATCAGCATTGCCACGACGATGCCGAGACCACCGCCGCGCGGGGTCGGTGTGTGGTGACTGCTGCGCGGCCCCGGATGGTCCAGCAACGCCCGCGACAGGGCATAGCGCCGCACGGCTTCGGCCACCAGCGCGGTGATCAGGGCGGCGGCGAGCGGCACCAGCAGCATCACCGTCATAAGCCAACCAGCAGGGAAATCGGTCGCATCGAACCCCAGGATTTGCAACTCGGACACTGCCAGTGCAATGCCTTGGCACCAAAACCGCAGCGCTCGCAGCGATACGGCTGAGCACGTTCGAGCAATCGGGTGGTCACCGCCGTGACCGCCGCCAGCGCCACCCGTGCGTCCGAACCGGGGGTGTTCTCGATCATCGCCAGCAATGCCGACAGACCACGGATCGATGGCCAGCGACGCAAGCCATCACTCAGGAAGGCCAGGGCCGCCTCCGGCCCCTGATGTCGGCGCAGCCAGCCGCTCTTGCCCAGCACCACGGCAACCGGCGGCGTACTGTCCAACATGTGCTCGAAGAAATGTTCGGCCCGTTGCAGTTCACCAAGTCGCTGGTAGCAGTCGAGCAGCGGCTCGACGACTTCGGATACGAACAATCGATCGCAGGCCACCACCCGCTCGTAGTACCCGGCAGCACTGCGGCAATCGCCGTTGGCGCGCGCGCGCGCGGCACGCAGGAGGGGTACCCGAACACAGTCAGGATCGGCTGCCGAGGCCGCATCCAGATGGCGGTGAAAGCCGGCATCATCGCCGGTCTGCGCGGCACGCTCGGCCAGTTCGCACTGCAAGTGGGCGATCACCACAGCCACCGAATCGGCCCCCAGGACACGCAGCCGTTCAGCGCAGGCCAGCGCCTTGTCCCACTCACGCTCGGATTGATAGATCGAAACCAGGTGACGCAGGGCGCCGCGCGAACCCGGATCGACCCGCAACACATCGGTGAACAGGGTTTCGGCACGATCCAGCAGACCGGCACGCATGTAGTCCTCGCCCAGTTCCAGGACCGCCTGCGAACGGTGCTCCTCGGACAGGCCCGGACGAGTCACCAGTCCCTGGTGCAAGCGAATGGCCCGCTCGACCTCACCCCGGCGACGAAACAGGGTGCCGAGCGCAAGCTGGGTCTCGACCGTATCGGCATCGACTTCGGCGATTTCCAGGAACAGCTCGATCGCCTTGTCCTGCTGTTCGTTGAGCAGATAGTTCAACCCACGGAAGTAGACCCGTGAGAGTTGGCTGACTCGCTCACCGCTCTTGCGCGTTCCGCGCTGCCGGCCGATCGCCCAACCGAGCGCGCCGGCCGCTGCCAGCATCAGGTAGAAGCCAGCGCTCTCGATCACGCCCGACCCGACTCCGAAACAGCCCTCGAACGAGGCGCGGAGGGCGACGGCACGGTCGCATGGCCCAGCAATTCGGTTTCCGCCTCGACCCGCGCCTGCGTGCGCGCCGCCAGCACCCGACGCCGGGTCGCCGGCAATGAGCCGAGGGCCACCGCCAGGCCACCGAGAACGGCGCCGATGAACAGGGTCAGCAACAGGCTCAGACCGAGCGACAGGGTGTAAGCGTGGAAGTACAGGTCGATCGTGACCGACTCGGTATTGAGCGCGACGAAGGCGATGCCGCAAGCCGCGAATACCAGCAGCAGGATCAGACGGGTGAGTTTCATGTCAACCCCGACATGTGTGTCTTTCGACGGTGGCTACAGCTTATCGGCGTCGATCGCAAAAGCCCATCGATTTCACCGGTCATCGACCGACGTGGGGTCGGCAGCCATCGGTGCGACCGCTGGCCCGCCTGTTTTACGACGGCCAGTGCGCCCGGATGACCCGTGACGGCCACGCATCCGAACCGGGTCGGACATGCTGCCGTGAGCAGCATCAGTCGAGCGAGCCGGCCCCGTCGTCGTTGACGCATTCCCGAAGCTCCTTGCCTGGCTTGAAATGCGGGACGTGCTTGCCGGGCAATGGCACCGACTCGCCGGTCTTGGGATTGCGTCCGGTCCGAGGCGGACGATAGTGCAGGGAAAAACTTCCGAAACCCCGAATTTCGATACGCTGTCCTTCTGACAAGGCGGCGCTCATCTGTTCGAGCATGGTCTTGACCGCCAACTCGACATCGTCCGGTTTCAAGTGGGACTGCTGCCGTGCCAGCGCTTCGATCAATTCCGATTTGGTCATGCTATCGCCGTTGTTCGCTGGGGTGCCACACCAGGGTGCAAAGACCGGCCCCACTCGGCGAGCGGGGCCGGTCATCATCTCAGTCGCCCTTGCTGAGTTGCTCGCGCAGCAGCGCGCCGAGCTTGGTGGTACCGCCGCCGGCGTTCTGATACTCGTCCATCACCTCACGCAGTTCGGCCTCGTCCTTGGCCCGGATCGACAGTTGCAGGGTGCGATTCTTGCGGTCCATGCCGATGAACTTGGCTTCGACGCTGTCGCCCGGCTTCAGGTACTGGCTGGCATCCTCGATGCGCTCCTTGGCGATGTCGTTGGCACGCAGATAGCCCTCGACGCCGTCACCGAGGTCGATGGTCGCACCCCGCTGATCGACATCCTTGACGATGCCGTTGACGATGCTGCCCTTCGGATTGATGGCCATGAACTGACCGAACGGATCCTGCTCAAGCTGCTTGAGGCCGAGCGAGATGCGCTCGCGCTCGGGATCGACCGCCAGCACCACGGTCTCCAGTTCGTCGCCCTTCTTGTAATGGCGGATCACGTCTTCGCCAGTGGCATTCCAGGAGATGTCGGACAGGTGGACCAGACCATCGATGCCACCATCCAGACCGATGAACACGCCGAAGTCGGTGATCGACTTGA
>DIHI01000136.1:14498-15085 GCA_002420085.1 Lysobacterales bacterium UBA5700
TTGTTGGTCCAGTCCATCTCGGAAACGTGGACCAGACCCTCGACGCCCGGCTCAAGCTCGACGAAGGAGCCGTAGTCGGTCACGTTGGAGACCTTGCCGAACAGCCGGCTGTTGGCCGGGTAGCGACGGGAGATGTTGTCCCACGGATCTTCGCCGAGTTGCTTGAGACCGAGGCTGACCCGGTTGCGCTCGCGGTCGTACTTGAGCACGCGGACTTCCAGTTCCTGGCCGACTTCGACCACTTCGGAAGGATGACGGACGCGCTTCCAGGCCATGTCGGTGATATGCAGCAGGCCATCAATGCCGCCCAGATCGACGAACGCACCGTAATCGGTGAGGTTCTTGACCACGCCCGGCAGCACCGCACCCTCGATCAGCTTGTCGAGCAGCGCCTCACGCTCCTCGGAGTTCTCGCTCTCGACCACCGCACGCCGCGAGACCACCACATTGTTGCGCTTGCGATCGAGCTTGATGAGTTTGAATTCGAGTTCCTTGCCTTCCAGGTAGGCGGGATCGCGTACCGGACGGACATCGACCAGCGAGCCCGGCAGGAACGCCCGGACGTCCTTGATATCGACGGTGAAGCC
>DIHI01000136.1:15162-19580 GCA_002420085.1 Lysobacterales bacterium UBA5700
CCCTTGACCTTGCCGCTGATCCGGCCGGTGATGGTGGCGTTGGAATTGAGCGCCTCTTCCAGCTCGTCCCAGACCATGGCGCGCTTGGCCTTCTCGCGCGACAGCACGGTCTCGCCGAAACCGTTCTCCAGATATTCGAGAGCGACCTTGACTTCGTCGCCCACACCCACATCGATTTCGCCCTGGTCGTTCCGGAACTGCTCGATCGGCACGATGCCTTCCGACTTCAGCCCGGCGTTGATGACCACCACATCGTTGCGGACATCGACGACGATGCCGACGACGATGGCGCCCGGCTTGAGATTGGCCAGATTGGTTTGGCTCTGTTCGAACAGTTCGGCAAAAGATTCGGTCATTGGATTGATTACTCGGTTGAACACACGGGTAGCGCAGGGCAGTGCCGCTGCGTCCCACCAGTTTGTGCGGCGTCTGGACGCCGGTGGAGTTTCCCGCACCTGTGCGGTGCGGGGCCGGATCCGCTGGGCGATTTCCGAGCCGGATGACGGTCGCAGCGACCGTTCAGACCAGACGCGAAACGATCAGATCGACCACAGCCTCGATCCCGAGGCCGGTCGAATCGATCGGAACGGCATCGGCTGCGGGACGCAAGGGAGCGACGGTTCGTTCGGCGTCTTTCGCGTCGCGCAGCCGGATATCGTGCAGCAGACTCCCTAGTTTAACGGGAACCCCTTTTTCCTTCAACTGTTTATAGCGCCGCCGGGCGCGCTCTTCGGCGCTCGCGGTCAGGAAGAACTTGTAGGCGGCATCCGGAAAGATCACCGTGCCCATGTCGCGGCCATCGGCGACCAGTCCCGGCCGCTTGCGAAAGTCGCGCTGCTTCTGTTTCAGCGCCTCCCGCACCGGCGGCAGGGCGGCGATCGCGGAAGCCGCTGCCGCTGCCGTTTCGGTCCGCACCTGCTCGGTGGCATCGAGGCCGTTGACCAGGACGCGGGGCTCGTGGGCGGCATCGGCGCGGAATCGGATGCGGGTCTCGGCGGCGCACCGGGCAACCGATTCCGGGTCTGAAAGGTCCAGCCCCTGCCAACTCGCGGCCAGGCCGACGGCACGATACAGAGCACCCGAATCGAGGTAATGCCAGCCCAGGCGCTCGGCCACCAGCCGACTGACCGTGCCCTTGCCGGACCCCGACGGGCCATCGATGGTAACGACCGGAACGGGATCGGAATTCGACTCGGCGATGACATTCATGGGGCGGCATTGTAGCCTGAGCCGGACGCGGCGCTTGCCGCCACCCCGGCCCAACGGATCGATGACCGAGAGCGGACAGCCCAGCGACAGCGGCAACAGCCAGATCATCGACGACCCGGCCGGGATCGCCGACCTGCTGCAACGGCTGCTCGACGGCGCGGTCCTGATCGAGGCCCGACCGCGCGGCTCGCGCATGCTGCTGTTGACCGCCGTGGTCGATCTCGATCGCCAGCGCGGCCGGTTCGCGATCGACAGCGGCCGGGATGCCGAACTCAATCGGGCCATCCTGGCCAGCGAGGCGCTGGAGATCAGCGCGCGACTCGACACCATCCCGACTCGGTTCACGGCGGGTCGGTTCACCGCAACCACCGGCCCGGATGGAGTGCGATTCGAGGCGGAACTGCCCGATCGGGTCGTCTACCTCCAGAAACGGCGCTACTTTCGGGCCGGGGTCGGCACGGCACTCGATCTGCGCTGTCGCATCGCGGCCGAGAACCTGGCCCTGCCGGGCGTCGCTCTGCTCGATGTGCGGGTACTCGACATCGGCATCGGCGGGCTCGCCCTGCTCTGTTCGGAGGCCGAGGCCAACGCCCTGATGGCCGCCCCCGGGCCGTTGCCGTTCCGACTGCGCATCGATCGCCGTGATGGCCTGGCCGCTACCCTGATGGCTCGGCACAGTGCGGTCGTGACCGGGGCGCGCGGGGCTGCCGCGCGCAAGGTCGGCTGCGAATTCGTTGCCCTCGATGCCACCGCCGAAGCCGGTCTCCAGCGCCTGATCCTGACCCTGGAACGCGAGCGGATCGCCCGCGATCGGCAGCTACGCTGAGCCGATCGTGCCAGCCAGCCCGAACCTTCACGCACGACCACGCCCGATGTCCCGCTCTATCCTGATCGCGCCCTGCCAGTGGCAACTGCTGGTCCGCAAGAGCCGGTTCGTATGCCATGCCACGCGGGTCGATCGGGTCGAGCAGGCGCTGCACTTCATCGACTCGGTGCGCGACGACAGCGCCAGCCACACCACCTGGGCATTCCGGATCGGCAGCAGCTACCGATCCAGCGATGACGGCGAACCAGCCGGAACCGCCGGCCGGCCGATTCTGGCGGCGATCGACGGCCAGGGATTGGATCGAACGGTGGCCGTGGTGCTCCGCTGGTTCGGTGGCATCAAGCTCGGCGCCGGTGGCCTGGTGCGTGCCTACGGCGGCTGCGCGGCCGAATGCCTGCGCCGAGGCGAGCGGGCACCCTGGGTGGAGTCGGTGACGATCGAGGTCGATCTGGGCTTCACCGACCTCGGCACCGTTCACCAGCTCGCAGCCGGATTCCAGGGCGAAAAACTGGCCGAACGCTTTCACCCTGACGGCGCATGCCTGATACTTCGCGTTCCCGCCGATCGCCTACCCGACCTGCGCGTCGCCTTGCGCGATGCCACCCAGGGACGCGCCCGGCTCCGCGAACCGGATTCGACCCCCTCCGATGACTGATGCCTCGACCCCCGCTGGCCGCTCGCTGGCCCCGCTGCGGGCACTGCTGCCCCTGATCGTTCCCCATCGAAGACTGGTCGCGGCCTGGCTCGGATTCCTGGTGTTGTCGTCGAGCGCCACCCTGAGCCTGCCGGTTGCGGTCCGGCTGATGATCGATCGCGGCTTCGGTGCCGACAATCCCGGCGCGGTCGATCTCTGGTTCGCCGGCCTGTTCGTAGTCGCCATGGTGCTGGCGGTGGCAACGGCATTCCGCTTCTATTACGTCAGCCTGCTCGGCGAGCGGGTGGTCGCCGACCTGCGGCGCACGGTCTACAACCATCTGCTCGGCCTGGACATGGGCTTCTTCGAGCGGACCCGCAGCGGTGAACTGGTCTCGCGCCTGTCGGCCGACACCGAACTGCTGCGCAGCGTGATCGGTTCCAGCGTTTCGGTGGCCCTGCGCAGCCTGGTGACTCTGACCGGCAGCGCGGTCATGGTCGCCCTGACCAGCCCACGATTGGCGGCGCTGGCCCTGATCGGCATCCCGCTGACGGTCGCCCCGATCGTCCTGTTCGGGCGCCGGGTCGGCCGGCTCTCGACGGTCAGCCAGGACCGCATCGCCGATGCCAATGCGCGCGCCACCGAGACCCTCGGAGCAGTCCACACGGTGCAGAGCTATGCCCGAGAGGATCACGAGCGCGGTCGATTCGCCAGTGCCGTTGCCGATGCCCTGCTGGCCGCCAAGCGGCGCATCCGCACCCAGGCACTGCTGACGGCAGTCGTGATCGTGCTGGTCTTCGGCGCGATCACCCTCGTGCTCTGGGTCGGCGCCAAGGATGTCGTATCGGGGGCGCTCAGTGCCGGCACGCTCGGCCAGTTCGTGCTGTATGCGGTACTCGGCGCCGGCTCGGTCGGCGCCCTGACCGAAGTCTGGAGCGAAGTGCAACGCGCGGCGGGCGGCATGACCCGGATCGGCGAATTGCTGGCCGAACGGCCGGGCATCACCGCACCGAGCAGTCCGATCGTGCTGCCGAAGCCGGCACGCGGCGAGATCCGCTTCGAGCGGGTCGATTTTCGATACCCCTCGCGTGCCGACGCCCCGGCACTGGTGGGCTTCGACCTGCATGTCCGACCCGGCGAAACGGTCGCCCTGGTCGGCCCCTCGGGTGCCGGCAAGAGCACCGTCCTGCAACTGCTGCTGCGCTTCCACGACCCGCAATCCGGACGGATTCTGGTCGATGACCTCGACCTGACCGCACTCGACCCTGCCGACTTGCGTTCGGCGATCGCCCTGGTGCCCCAGGATCCGGTGCTGTTCGGCGCCGATGCCCTGGACAACATCCGCTACGGCCGACTCGGCGCCAGCGATGAGGACGTGTTCGCCGCCGCCCGCAGCGCCGAAGCGCACGACTTCCTGGCCGAACTTCCGGATGGCTATGGCACCTACCTCGGCGAGCGCGGTGCCCGTCTGTCGGGTGGCCAGAAACAGCGCATCGCGATCGCTCGGGCGCTGCTCAAGAATGCCCCGATCCTGCTGCTCGATGAAGCCACCAGCGCGCTCGACGCCCAGAGCGAACGCGCCATCCAGCAAGCCCTGGAGCGCTTGATGAAAGGCCGCACCACCCTGGTCATCGCCCACCGTCTGGCAACCGTGCTCAAGGCCGATCGGATCGTGGTGATGGATCGCGGCCGAATCGTCGATCAGGGCCGGCACGAGCAACTGATCGCTCGCGGCGGCCTGTACGCCGA
>DIHI01000136.1:19742-21833 GCA_002420085.1 Lysobacterales bacterium UBA5700
ATCCTGGCCATCGCGCTCGCCCTCGGCCTGCCGCTGATTGCCGGCGACAGCCAGGCGGCCGACCGCAGTTGTCATGGCATCGACGATCCGAATCAGCGCCTGGCCTGCTATGACCGCGTCACCGGCCGCCCCGACAGACCAGTCGAAGCCGCCTCGGCCAATCCGACCGCCGACACCTCCGCGCCATCCGACCGGCCTGAACCACGCGACCCCCTGCCCCAGCGCCATCACCCGGACGGCGCCCGGCGCGTGGCCATGGCCGAGCACTGGGAAACCGACGACGCCCATCATGGCGGACTGTTCCAGGTGCGTGCCCACGAACCGGTCTACGCCCTGCCGGTGCGCTATTCGACCCACCCGAACCGCCTGCCCCGCAGCCCGGCGCCGGGTCGTACCCTGGCCGTGCCACTCGACCTCGACCCGATCGAGGCCAAGTTCCAGATCAGCCTGAAGACCAAGGCACTCGACAACATCCTCGGCGCCAACCTCGACCTCTGGTTCGGCTACACCCAACTGGCCAACTGGCAGGCATACAACGGCATCGAATCATCGCCCTTCCGGGAAACCAACTACCGTCCGGAAGCCTTCCTGACCTTCGGCCCGAACCTTGAACTGTTCGGCGGCTGGCGCTGGCAGGTGCTCAATCTGGGACTGATCCACGAGTCGAATGGTCGCTCCCAACCGCTGTCGCGCAGTTGGAATCGCATCTATGCCCAGTTCGGGCTGGAGAACGGCAATCTGTCGATCTATGCCCGTCCGTGGTGGCGCCTCGACGAGACCGCTGCGGACGACGACAACCCGGACATCCGCCGGTTCATGGGCCGACACGACCTGCGTCTGGTGTATGCCCGCAACGGGCACGACTTCGCCCTGCTCAGCCGCTACAGCTTCGATGGCGGTCGCGGTTCCATTCAGGCCGACTGGCACTTCCCCCTGCTCGGCCAGTTGAAGGGTTACCTCCAGTTGACCAGCGGCTACGGCGAGACCCTGATCGATTACAACCACAAGCAGACCACGCTCGGGGTCGGCGTGTCCCTGGTGGAAGCACGCTGACGATCACGGCTGCGGCTCGGGTCGATACCCGGTTATTCCGGCGATGGCCGCGCCAGCAAGGCACCGAAATCGGTCGCCTCCGGAAGGGTTCCGAAGACCAGGCCGCGATGGCCGGCCAGCCGGCTGCACACGAAGGCCCGTGCCACCGGCTCGGGCGCGTGGCGCAACAGCAGCCCGGCTTGCAGGGCCAGGGCCAGGCGCTCGACCAGGTGGCGGGCGCACGGCTCCAGATCGAGACCGGAGCCCAGCAGTTCCTGCAATGCCGCCAGTTCCCGATCGTAATCGGGGTTTCGACCCTGGGCCAGGGCCAATTCGGCGAACAGCGCCCGACCCGTGGCCGGCTCGCGCCCTAAGGCGCGCAGCACATCGAGACACTGGATGTTGCCGCAGCCTTCCCACAACGAGTTGAGCGGTGCCTCGCGATACAGGCGCGGCAGGATCGATTCCTCGACATAGCCATTGCCGCCCAGGCACTCCTGCGCCTCGTTGACGAAGGCCGGTACCCGCTTGCAGACCCAATACTTGCCGATCGCGGTGACGATCCGGGCCAGCGCGGCCTGATCGGCATCGCGGTCGGCAGCATCCACTGCCCGCGCCACCCGCAGCGCCAGCACGGTCGCCGCTTCCGATTCCAGACTCAGGTCGGCGAGAACATTGGCCATGATCGGATGCTCGATCAACCGACGACCGAAGGCGACCCGATGCCGGGCATGGTGCAGGGCATGCGCCAGAGCCAGACGCATCTCGGCGGCCGAGCCCAACAGGCAATCCAGGCGCGTCAGTGCGACCATCTCGATGATCGTCGCGACACCCCTGCCCTCGTCGCCGATCCGGTACGCCCAAGCGCCATCGAACTCGACCTCACTGCTGGCATTGGCGGCATTGCCGAGTTTGTCCTTCAGGCGCATCAGCCGAAATGCATTGCGCTGACCGTCCGGCCGCCAACGCGGCAGCAGGAAGCAGGTCAGACCGGCAGGGGCCTGGGCCAGCACCAGGAAGCCATCCGACATCGGCGCCGACATGAACCACTTGTGGCCG
>DIHI01000136.1:21959-25652 GCA_002420085.1 Lysobacterales bacterium UBA5700
CCCTGCTTCTCGGTCATGCCCATGCCGAGGGTGATGCCCGATTTCCGATCGATCGGCCGATCACTCGGATCGTACTGACCGGCGATCGCCTTGTCGGCCCATTCCGCCAACGCCGGACACCGCCGCAAGACCGGAATGGCAGCATGGGTCATGGTCAAGGGGCAGTTGGTCCCGGCCTCGGCCTGATGGTGCAGGAAGATCAGGGCCGCCCGTGCGACATGGGCACCGGGGCGGGGCTCACGCCATGACAGCGCCGAGACTCCATGCTCGGTGGCGGCTGTCATCAACTGGTGATAGGCCGGATGAAATTCGACCCGATCGATGCGTCGCCCGAAGCGGTCATGCGTCAACAGACGCGGCGTGTCGCGATTGGCATCGAACCCGAGTCGATACAGTTCATCGCCGGCCAACCGACCATAGCTGGCCAGCCGCGTCTGCCATTCGCCGCCCCCCTCGCGGACCACGGCATCGCGCAGGATGCGATCTGCCATCCAGAAGTCGCTGGGCTCCAGTGGAGGCGGCTGATTCTCCACGGCATGGGTGGCCGCAGGCAGGATCTGCGCGGGTTCGGACATGGCTGGACAGGCGATCGACGAGGGTCAGAGCAAAGCATACCCCAGCGTATGGATTTCCGGCATCAGGATGCACTCGCCGGTCGGGATCAAGCCATGCGACCAGCGAGCACGGCCCCGCCCAACGATCGGATCGCAGCCCGATCGTTGGGCGAATCAGTGCTCAGCCGCCGTGTTCCAGCTTGACCACGCCGTCCTCGACCGGCACGCGAGTGCCCGGCGCGCCCGGATCGGTTTCGGAACGGACGGTCGCGACTTGATCGCGGAAGCGATAGGTCACGTCATACCCGATCACCTGCTCGCGCTGACCAAGCGAGATCGTGGCACCGGGCTGCTTGCTGGTGCGGCGGGTGCCGGTCTGACCGTCGGCCTGGTAGGTCACGTCGTAGCCGACGATCTCCTCACGGGTCTCGGTGATGGTTTCGCAGACGGTCTCCATCCGGGTGACGGTCTCGGCATTGGCCTCCTGGCGATTGCCCTGGATCTTGCGGCCGGCATAGGCACCACCGGCGGCACCGGCCACCGTGGCGATCTTCTTGCCGCTGCCACCGCCGATCTGGTTGCCGATCAGACCGCCGACCACCGCACCGATGGCGGTGCCGGCGATGCGATTGGGGTCTTTCGGCTGCTCGGTGTATTCGACAGGACGCTCTTCACAGACTTCGCGTGGCCCGCTCTGGGTTTCGGTGATCGGTCGGACATCGATCACCTGGCCTGACAAGCGAACCATTTCGGTGAGCGGCTCGACCGCGACGATCTCGGCGTACTCGCGCTCGGGCAGGGCCTGGTAGGCGGCAACGGCAGCACCACCGACGACAGCGGCGGCAATAGCAGTGACCAAGGTCTTGTTCATTTGACGCTCCTCGCAGCGGTGGAGTCATTCATTGAACGCCCTCGCGACCGGTTCGGCAATGAATGCGGCGACCGGCAGCCGGGTTTCGTTCAGCCGGACGACCGACCTGACTTACCATGATGACGACCACCACCCGCACCGACCCCAGGCTTGCCCGGCCCGCGCCAGCGCCACCCCACCGGAGTCCATCGCGTGAAAAATCCCATCAATGCCCTGGTCCTGCGCTTCGCCGGACGGCTGCGCTTCCCGATCCTGTTCGTGCTGACCATCGGTCTGTTCGTGCTGAACCTGCTGGTGCCGGACCCGTTGCCATTCATTGATGAGATCCTGCTCGGCCTGTTCGCGCTCCTGATCGGCAACTTGCGCGATCGCCGCACACCCGCGCCCGACGCCCCGGATCCGCCCAGCGCCACGCTGACCCGCAGCAGCCGGGAATGAGCCGCACCGACCATGCTGATCGACAGCCACTGCCACCTGGATGCCCCGGAATTCGATGCCGACCGTGATGCCGTCCTGGCACGGGCACGGGCGGTCGGCGTTCGGGCACAGGTGCTGCCGGCGGTCGAGGCCGATGCCTGGCCCGGCCTGCGTCGGCTGTGTGCCGGTCAGCCCGACCTGTTCCCGGCCTATGGCCTGCATCCGATGTATCTCGATCGGCATCGCCCCGAGCATCTCGACCGGCTCGAAACCTGGTTGGCCGATGGCGACGCCGTCGCGGTCGGCGAGTGCGGACTCGATCTGTTCGTTCCGGGACTCGATCCCAGCCTGCAACGACGGTACTTCCTGCGGCAGCTCGAACTGGCCAAGGCATTCGACCTGCCGGTCATCATTCACGCTCGGCGCGCGGTCGAGGAGACCGTCGCCTGTCTGCGGCGGATCCCTGGCCTGCGCGGCGTCATCCACAGCTTTTCCGGCAGCCCGGAGCAGGCACGGCAACTGGCAGCGATCGGCTTCCTGATCGGCATCGGCGGTCCGGTCACCTATCCGCGCGCCAATCGCTTGAGGAATCTGGTCGCCAACGTGCCGATCGAGCGACTGCTGCTGGAAACCGACGCCCCGGATCAACCGGACATCGAGCACCGGGGTCAGCGCAACGAACCGGCACGGCTCGGGCGGATCGTCTCGGAAGTCGCAGCCCTGCGGGGGATGCCCGAGACCGAACTGGCGCAGGCGATCAGCGCGAATGCCATCGCTCTGTTCCGGCTGCCGCTGTCGTCGGTCGCCGTGAGCGCGACCGACCCGATCATCTGACAGCGACCGATCACGGATCGGCGAGCAGCAAGGGCAACGCCTTGCCGACCGCCGCAAAAGCAAAGGCTCCGGTCACGTGGGTCGCCGCGCCCAGACCCTGGCCGCAATCCAACTTGAGCCCGGCATCGGCGATCTGGCTCGGCCGTTGGCCGCAGACACTGCCGTCGGCCTGCGGATAGATCACGTTCTCCAGCGAGTACACCGCCGGCACGCCGAAGTAACGGTCACGATTGCGGGGAAATCCGAACTCCGCGCGCAGCTTCTTGCGGATCAGGGCAAGCATGGCATCGTGCTCGGTGCGCGACAGATCCCGTACCCGGATCTGGGTCGGATCACTGCGCCCACCAGCAGCGCCAATGGTGATGATCCGACGTTTGCGGCGTCGGCAATGGGCGATCGTCTCGACCTTGACCCGAAAGGCATCGCAGGCATCGATGACCAGATCGCAATCGCCATCGAGCCGATCGTCGAGGGTCGCAGGGGTCAGGAATTCGGCAACCGCACGGCAATCGAGATCGGGGTTGATCGCCCGGCAACGCTCGGCCATCACCTCGACCTTGCTGCGTCCGAACTGGCCGTCCAGGGCATGCAGTTGCCGGTTGCTGTTGCTCAGGCAGATGTCGTCGCCATCGATCAGGGTCAGACCACCGATGCCGCTGCGGACCAGCGCTTCGACCAGCCACGAACCGACCCCTCCCAGGCCGATCACACAGACATGCCGACGCCACAGCCGATCCAGTGCGCCGGTCCCGTAGAGTCGATCGATGCCACCGAAACGCTGTCGCACGGAATCCTTCATCGCGGCATTGTACGGCGCCGACTGCGGGATCGAACGGACACGATCACACCGGTTAAACTGACGCCCGCTCGCCGCACGTCCGACACGCCCGGCACGCCCGGCACCGCTCCACCCGCCAGCCAGACCACCCTCCATGGAAATGCACAGATGCGCGCTGCCTTGCTGATACTGCTCGGACTGATCATCGGCAGCCTGGCCACCCTGATGGCCATCAATGC
>DIHI01000136.1:25770-26104 GCA_002420085.1 Lysobacterales bacterium UBA5700
CAGGTGCGCAGCCTGCGGGCCGAGTTGGCCTCCGGTGCCTGCCGCGCCGAGGTCGCCCAGGCACGCCTGCGGGCCTTGCGCGGCCTGGCCGAAGAATTCGAGGCCGCCCTGTTGCCGAGTCTCGACGATGCCCTCATGCACCAGTACATCGGCGACTACCGGAACACCCTGGACACCGCCCTGGCCGAGCCGCCCGGCAATTGCGCCGCAATCCAGCAGGTGCTCGGCGACCTGAAACAGCGCTGCGACTTCTGTCATCGCGATTTCCGCTGATCCCGGCATCCCGGAAGAAGTCATTCGCATCCGCCACCCGCGCCACCGGCGTCGAGATCGG
>DIHI01000143.1 GCA_002420085.1 Lysobacterales bacterium UBA5700
ACCTCGAAACCGGCGCGCTCGCGGGTCAGGCCCCCTGGCCCGAGTGCCGAGACGCGGCGCTTGTGGGTGACTTCCGACAGGGGGTTGTTCTGATCCATGAACTGCGACAACTGCGAGGAGCCGAAGAACTCCTTGACCGCCGCAGCGACCGGCTTGGCGTTGATCAGTTCCTGCGGGCTGAGGTTGTCGGCTTCGGCCATCGACAGACGATCGCGCACGGCACGCTCGACCCGGACCAGGCCGATCCGGAACACGTTCTCGGCCATTTCGCCGACCGAGCGGACGCGACGATTGCCGAGGTGGTCGATGTCATCCACCGAGCCACGGCCGTTGCGGATTTCGCACAACACACGCAGCACATCGAGGATGTCGGAACTGTCGCCGTACTGCGCGACCATCCGATGCGCCTCTTCGTCGCTGCGCTGCGAGAAGAACTTGTGGTCGTACAGCACACCGGTACCGGCGACGTCCTTGCGACCAACCCGCCGGTTGAACTTCATCCGGCCGACCGCCGACAGGTCATAGCGATCGAAGGTGAAGAACAGGTTGAAGAACAGGTTCTGCGCGGCGTCCTTGGTCGGCGGCTCGCCCGGACGCATCATCCGATAAATCTCGACCAGGGCTTCAAGCTGGCTGCGGGTCGGGTCGATCCGCAGGGTGTTGGAAATGTACGGGCCGCGATCGAGGTCGTTGACCCACAGCGTGCCGAGCGACTCGACACCGGCCTTGCGGAAGGCTTCGAGCTGATCGTCGGTCACCTCGTCATTGGCGCGCGCCAGGATCTCGCCGGTCGCGGCGTCGATCACGTCATGCGCGAGGATGCGCCCGAGCAGGTAGTCGTCCGGCACCCGCAGGGCTTCGATGCCGGCGTCCTGGAGTTGCCGGATGTGCCGGGCGGTGATCCGCTTGCCGGCCTCGACCAGCACCTTGCCATCGGCCAGCAGGTCGAAGTTCAGGGTCTCGCCGCGCAACCGCTCGGGCACCAGTTCCAGTTCCACGAAGCCTTCCTTGTCGAGGTGGAAGGTATTGATGTCGTGGAAGATGCGCAGCATTTCCTCATTTTCGTAGCCGAGGGCGCGCAGCAGGACGGTCACCGGCAGTTTGCGGCGGCGGTCGATGCGGGTGAACAGGGCATCGCGCGGATCGAACTCGAAGTCGAGCCAGGAGCCGCGATACGGGATCACCCGCGCGTTGAACAGCAGTTTGCCGGAACTGTGGGTCTTGCCCTTGTCGTGGTCGAAGAACACACCCGGCGAACGGTGCAACTGGGACACGATGACCCGCTCGGTGCCGTTGACGATGAAGGTGCCGTTGCCGGTCATCAGGGGCAGGTCGCCCATGTAGACTTCCTGCTCCTTGACGTACTTGATCGCCTTGTTGCTGGACTCGCGGTCATAGATGACCAGACGCACGGTCACCCGCAGCGGTGCGCCATAGCTCAAACCACGATTGCGGCACTCGCGTTCATCGAATGCCGGGTCGCCGAGCCGATAGCTGACGTACTCCAGGGCAGCGTTGCCGCTGTAGCTGACGATCGGAAACACCGACTTGAGCGCCGCGTGCAATCCGCGGTCCTCGCGCTCCTGCGCCGACTGGTCGGCCTGGAGAAACTCCCGGTAGGAGTCAACCTGGATGGCCAGCAGGTAGGGCACCTCCAGGATGGACGTGCGCTTGCCGAAGTCCTTGCGAATGCGCTTCTTTTCGGTGAGGGAGTAGGTCATGGTGTGCTACCGCCTTGGGTTAGAGCCGGGAGTCGGGAATGGCGAACGGCGAGTCGTTTTCGAGCCCTCGATCCTGAAGGGCACGTGCGATCTGAATCCATCAAACCAGCTTCCCGTGAGGGAGAGTGGTGCAGCCAGGCACGGAAACCGTGAATCGGAACTCCGGGTCGATCGCGACAGCCACCGGCCGCAATGATTCCCGACTCTCCGTTCCCGCCCTGCGAAGCAAGACAAGGCCGGGGGCTCACGCCCCCAGCCTGGTCGTTTCGCTATCGAAACAGCGAGGCAACGTGCCGATTACTTCAGTTCGACACTGGCGCCTGCGGCTTCGAGATCCTTCTTGAACTTCTCTGCGTCGGCCTTGGAGACGGCTTCCTTCACGTTCTGCGGGGCGCCCTCGACCAGATCCTTCGCTTCCTTCAGGCCGAGGCCGGTGATCGCACGCACGACCTTGATCACTTCGACCTTCTTCTCGCCGGCAGCCTTCAGGATGACGTCGAACTCGGTCTGCTCCTCGACCGGGGCTGCGGCAGCAACCGGGCCGGCGGCCACGGCGACCGGGGCAGCGGCGGAAACGCCGAACTTCTCTTCCATCGCCTTCACCAGTTCCATCACCTCGACGAGGGACTTGCTGGCGATCGCTTCGATGATCTGCTCATTGCTAAGGGACATGGGGTATTACCTCGATTGATACTGAAAACGGGTGGGCGGAGATCGTTACCGAAATCGGTTGCCGGATCAGGCGGCCTTCTTCTGCTCGGCGACCGCATTGGTGGCACGGGCAAGCTGCGAAGCAGGCTCGGCCAGAACACGGACCAGCATGGTGGCCGGCTGCGACAGGACACTGAGCAGCATGCTGAGGGCCTGGTCACGGGTCGGCAGCGACGCCAGAACATCCACATGGGTGCCTGGGTACATCTGCCCACCAACGGCGACCAGCCGAGGCTTGAGCTGCGCATTGTCCTTGGCGAACTCCTTGATCAGCCGGCCGGCAGCGCCGGGGTCTTCGCGCGAGAAGGCATACAGCAGAGGACCGGTCAGGGCGTCAGCGACGCACTGGTAATCGGTTCCCTCGACCGCGCGGGCGGCGAGCGTGTTCTTGACGACACGAACATAAACGCCGTTTCCGCGTGCCTTCTTGCGCAGGTCGGTCAGTTGCGCGACCGTCAACCCTGCGTACTCGGCGGCAACCAGGGAGTGCGCCGATGCGGCGACTTCCGACAGTTCGGCAACGACTTCCTTCTTTTGCGACAGATTGAGAGCCATTGCTGTTCTCCTGGTTACGATTCCGATGCCGGTTCCTCCCGACATCGGCACTGGGCGGTGCCACATCCTTGAGCACCCTGTCTGGTGGCCGTTTCCAGAAAATCTCTGGAAGGCGACGACCATCTACGCAGGCCCTGCCGTCGAAACGGCGGGATTAAGCGGTCGTGGTTCGATCGACGGCGATTCCCTGCCATATCGCGCATCCCTGCCCGACGTCGATCGAGGCGCACCGCGCCTGCGGTCTTTGATGGCTTCCGGGTTGGTCAGGACCAGCCCGGTCGCCCTCAAAATTTGCCGGATCGCCGATTCGAGATCAGGACGATCCGGGTTGCGATCACAGGCTCAACGTGCCCTGATCGACGGTGATACCGATGCCCATCGTCGAACTGAGCGAGACCTTCTGCAGGTACTGGCCCTTGGCGGCCGACGGCTTGGCCTTGACCAGGTCGGCGAGCAGGGCATGCAGGTTGGTCTTCAACGCCTCGGCGTCGAAGTTGGCCTTGCCGATGGTGCAGTGGATGATGCCGGCCTTGTCGGTCCGATAGCGAACCTGACCGGCCTTGGCGTTGCGAACCGCCTCCGCCGGATTCGGGCTGACCGTGCCAACCTTGGGGTTCGGCATCAGGCCACGCGGACCGAGCACCTGACCGAGCTTGCCGACCACCCGCATGGCGTCCGGTGTGGCGATGACCACGTCATAGTTGAGATCACCGGCCTGCATCTTCTCGGCGAGATCGTCCATGCCGACCGCTTCGGCACCGGCGGCCAGGGCTTCATCGGCCTTGGCACCCGCCGGACAGAACACCGCTACGCGCACCGACTTGCCGGTACCGGCCGGCAGCACGGTCGAGCCGCGCACCTGCTGATCGGACTTGCGGGCATCGACACCCAGCCGCACGGCCACGTCGATCGACTCGACGAACTTGAGCTTGCTGTTGTCCTTGAGAATCCTGAGCGCGTCGTCGATGGGGTAAGCCTTGCCCGGCTCCACCAGTGCGCTGAGCGCCTTCATCCGCTTGGTCATCTTGGCCATCGATCAACCCTCCACCACGAGGCCCATGCTGCGGGCGCTGCCAGAAATCGTCCGTACCGCTGCCTCGATGTCGGCCGCCGTCAGATCGGCCTCCTTCAGCTTGGCGATATCCTCGACCTGCTTGCGGGTCACCTTGCCGACCTTGTCGGTGTTCGGACGCTTCGAGCCCGAGGTGATGCCGGCGGCCTTCTTCAGCAGAATGCTGGCAGGCGGGGTCTTGGTGACGAAGGTGAAGGTGCGGTCGGAGTACACCGTGATGACGGTCGGAATCGGAATTCCGGGCTCCATCTTCTGAGTTGCGGCGTTGAACGCCTTGCAGAACTCCATGATGTTCAGACCACGCTGACCGAGCGCCGGACCGACTGGCGGACTCGGATTGGCCTGCCCGGCCTTGACCTGCAACTTGACGTATCCGGTTACTTTCTTTGCCATTGCTTTGCTCTCCGGGTGCTAGCGCCCTGACCACCGTGCGGCCTCGGGCTCCCCATTGGTTGCTTGTTCGGGATTCGGGAATCCCGGCCCATCAGGCTTTCTCTACCTGGGTGAATTCGAGTTCCACCGGGGTCGAACGCCCGAAGATCATCACCGCCACTCGCAGGCGGTTCTTTTCGTAATTGACTTCCTCGACGGTGCCGTTGAAATCGTTGAACGGCCCATCGATCACACGAACCAGTTGGCCAGGCTCGAACAACACCTTCGGCCGCGGCTTCTCGACACCTTCGGCAACCCGCTGGACGATGGCATCGGCCTCGCGATCACTGATCGGCAGGGGACGATCCGCCGTGCCGCCGATGAAGCCGAGCACTTTCGGGGTTTCCTTGATCAGGTGCCAGGCATCGACGTCCATGGTCGGCAAGGAGGCGTCGCCCGAGGTCTCGATCTGCACCAGCACGTAACCAGGGAAGAACTTCCGCTCGGACTTGCGCTTCTGGCCGCCGCGCATCTCGACGACTTCCTCGGTCGGAACCAGGATGCCACCGAAGCGGTCCTGCATGCCCATCCGGACGATGCGTTCTTCGAGCGACCGCTTGACGGTGTTCTCGAAGCCCGAGTAGGCATGGACGACATACCAGCGCTTGTTGCCGACCGGATGGTCTTGGCTTTGCTCACTCATCGATCGCGCCTCAACCCAGCAACCAGCTGACGCCGGCCTGGATTATCAGATCGAAGAAGGCGAGCAGCAGACTGATGATGGCGACCACGACCAGGATCAGGGCAGTGCCCTTGAGGGTCTCATCGCGGGTCGGCCAGACCACCTTGCGCAACTCGAAGCGCGCTTCGGACAGAAACTCTCGTGCCTGGAAGCCGAACGGCGTGAACGCGGCAACGGCGACGGCAGCAACGATGCCGACCACCGGCAGCAGGCCGCGCAACGGACCCGGCCATTCGGAGAACCAGTAGAAGCCGACCAGTCCGGCCAGCGCCAGAGCTACCGCCAGCGCATAGCGCGCCATGTCGGCCGGTGAAGCCCCGGATTGCGTTTGTTCGGTCTTGCTGTTCATTCAGATCCCGAAATTCGGAGACGGAGCCGAAACACGACCACCGATGCCGGCGGCGAGATTCCGGTTTGGCACGCCAGGAGGGACTCGAACCCCCAACCTGCGGTTTTGGAGACCGCTGCTCTGCCAATTGAGCTACTGGCGTGTGGCTTGACCCTCCAAAATGCCGAAGGCGGACCCGTATTCGGCCCGCCACGGCGACACCTTCCGCACACCTGACGACGCGCGGCGGTGGCTATTCACTCACTCGATGATCTTGGCGACGACG
>DIHI01000073.1:0-661 GCA_002420085.1 Lysobacterales bacterium UBA5700
CTGAACCCGGCCAAGGCGATCGCCGAGATCAAGAAACTGATGATCCAGCGACGGGCGGCGGCCTGAGCGCGGCGTCGATCCCATGGACATCACGCTGATCCTGTGGCCGGCCCTGACCATGGTCGGCCTGACGTTCGTGGTCTGGTGGGCGATGCTGTTCGAGCGGATCGGAAAGATGCGTAGCGGACGCATCTCGCCGCAGGCGGTGGCGACCTCGACGCAACTGGCGGCCCGGCTTCCCGATTCCCGGTGTGCCGACAACTTCCGCAATCTGTTCGAACTGCCCGTGCTGTTCTATGCCGCCGTTGCCGTGATCATGGCCGGTGGGCAACTCACCCCGACCCTGCTCGGTCTGGCCTGGGCGTTCGCGATCCTGCGCATCGTTCACAGTCTGATCCAGTGTGGCTACAACCGGGTGATGCATCGCTTCCATGCCTACCTCGCCGGTGGCCTGGCGCTGTTTGCGCTGTGGGCAGTGCTGGCCTGGACCCATCTGGCGTGAGCACTCCGGAATGAGCGTCGAACCCGACGACGATCTGCTGGCCGAGGGCGACGCGCTGGCGATGCGCCGGCTGCGTTGGCGTTGCCGACGCGGCATGCGCGAACTGGACATCCTGCTCGGTCGCTATCTCGATCACCGCTGGAGTACCGCCGAGCGTGC
>DIHI01000073.1:858-10562 GCA_002420085.1 Lysobacterales bacterium UBA5700
CCTGGTCTGGCGGCCATCGCAGTGGCAGGCGCTGATCCTGGCCCTGCTGGCGATTGCCAGCCCGCTTGCCATCGTCATGACCGGCATGCCGGCCCTGCTGCGCTGGCCGTTGGCGCTCGCCGTCCTGGTCGGGACGCTGTGGTCCCTGCATCGCTATCGACACAGCCGCCCTGGGCGTCTGCACTGGTCTCGACCGGATCTGCCGGCCACCTGGCACGAATCGACGAGCCGCGCGACACCCGCCGTCGGCCCCGGCGTCGATGCCGACCCGAGCGGCGGCGAGCCGGGCCGAACGCTCACGGTGGTGGCGATTGCCCAGCGCGGGCCGATCCTGACGATGCGCCTGGAGGATGACGAACAGGGCGCGATCGTCCGGCTGGTCTGGTGGCCGGACACCCTTACCGTGGCTGAACGGCGCTGTCTGATCCTGGCTGGTGGCAGTCATCGTCGTGCCACGGGCTCGTCTTTGATGGCAGGATAGGGCGCCCGTCACGACCGCCACCCGCGTGCTTCGACCTCTCGCCCTCGCCATCGGCCTGCGCTATACCCGCGCGAAGCGCCGAACCCGGTTCATTTCGTTCATTTCTGCGGTGTCGATGGCTGGCATCGGGCTCGGCGTCGCTGCCCTGATCACGGTCATCTCGGTGATGAACGGCTTCGGCGAGGAATTGCGGGCGCGCATCCTCGGCATGGTTTCCCATGCCACCGTCAGCGCCGTCGGCGAAGCCCTGAGCGACTGGCCCGAAGCCGTCGCCTTGGCGCGAACCGACCCCCGGGTGATCGGTGCCGCGCCCTATGTCGAGCGCGAGGCCCTGCTCAATGGGCCGCGTCCGCAGGGCGCGATCGTGCGCGGCATCGAACCGAGCCACGAGGTCTCGGTCTCCGAATTCGGCAGCAGCATGCTGGCCGGTCAGCTCGACGCCTTGCGGCCCGGCGCCTACAACATCGTGCTCGGCAAGGAACTGGCGCTCTGGCTCGGGGTCTCGGTTGGCGACCCGGTCACAGTCACCGTGCCGGAATTCCGGACCACGGTGATCGGCGCCTTGCCGCAGATGCGGCGGTTCACGGTGTCCGGCATCTACGAAATCGGTTTCCAGGATGCCGATCGCGGCATGGCCCTGATTCATCTGGCCGATGCCCAGCGTCTGACCCGGATGGGCGAGGGTGTGACCGGGGTTCGCCTCAAGCTTGAAGACATCTTCCAGGCCCGGCGGGTGGCGGACGATCTGGCCGATCGTCTGGGCGGTCATTACCACGTGCGCGACTGGAGCTCCGATCATGCCAGTTTCTTTCGTGCGATCCGGATCGAGAAGACCATGATCTTCATCGTCGTCTCGCTGGTGGTGGCGGTCGCCGCCTTCAACCTGGTCAGTTCGCTGGTCATGCTGGTGACCGACAAGCAGGCCGATATCGCCATCCTGCGCACGCTCGGCATGAGTCCCGGCACGGTCCTGTCGATCTTCATGATCCAGGGCCTGGTGATCGGCGGAGTCGGCATCGTGCTCGGGGTCGTGCTCGGGGTCGGACTGACCCTGAACCTCGATCTGGTGGTCGATCTGGTCGAGCAGGTGTTCGGAATCGAGGTCATGCCCAAGGACATGTACTACGTCACCGGTCTGCCGACCGCCCTGCATTGGCCGGAAGTCGGCCTGATCGCCGCTATCGCCTTCGTCATGAGCCTGCTGGCGACCCTCTATCCCTCCTGGCGGGCGGCCCGGACCGACCCGGCGATGGCACTGCGCTATGAATGATCGGGACTCGGCGATGACCACGCGCCAGGCCGAGCAGCAGCCATCCACCGCCCTCGGTGGCCGGAGCGGTGCCGCCGTGCTGCACTGTGAGGGCCTGAGCAAGACCTATCGCGAGGGCAGCTTCACCACGCCGGTGTTCTCGGGCCTGGCGCTGACCGTGGCAGCCGGCGAGTCGGTGGCCGTGATCGGCGCTTCCGGTGCCGGCAAGAGCACCCTGCTGCATCTGCTCGGTGGACTGGATGCACCGACCGCAGGTGAAGTCTGGGTGAGCGGCGAACGGATGTCGGCACTGGGCGATCGGGCACGCGGCCAGTTGCGCAATCGCGCACTCGGCTTCGTCTATCAGTTTCACCATCTGCTGCCGGAGTTCACCGCGCTGGAAAACGTGATGATGCCGCGCCTGATCGCCGGGGTGGAGGCCGCCGCCGCCACAGATGAAGCACGTGCCCTGCTGGAACGGGTCGGTCTGGCGGCGCGACTCGGCCACAAGCCGGGCGAACTGTCCGGCGGCGAACGGCAACGGGTGGCGGTGGCCCGAGCCCTGGTCTCGCGGCCGGCCTGCGTGCTCGCCGACGAACCGACCGGCAATCTCGATGAGCGCACGGCGGCGATGGTGTTCGACCTGCTGCTGGAAATGAAACGCGAGCATGGCAGCGCACTGGTACTGGTGACCCACGACCTGCGCCTGGCCCGCCGGCTGGATCGGGTGCTGGAGTTGTCCGAAGGCCGATTGCGCCCGTTCGCCGACTGAGTCGATCGATTCGAGCGATCCGGCCGACACGCGATCCGGCCACCCACCCCATCCCCGGACTCGACCCGCGCCAGCGCCAGCGCCGAGCCAGGCCCGTCCTGCCGCATCAGGGATCGGCAAAACACCTACCCTCGGTCGGGCGGGTCTGCCGACGACGGTGCGCGATCCGGCCGCCAGACTGGCGGGCATGTCCGTCATCGATCCCCGTTCGTCGATCGCCCTGAACCACCGCCGCGTGGTCGAATCCGATCGGCCGATCCAGACCGCAGCCGGCCCGAGTCTGGCCGCGACCGCCCTGGCCATCCTGTTCGGCACCGTGCTGGCGCTCGCCATGACCCGGCTGCCGCCGACCGGTGGCACGCTGGCTGTGCTGCTGGTCGCGCTGCTGCTGGCCCTGATCGGATCGACGCCCTGGCTGCGTCTGCCGGCACTGGTGGCGATCGGCTTCGCGCTGGCGGCACTGCATGGCAGTGCCGCCGTGTCTGGCCGCATTCCGCCGGCACTGGTGGGGATCGATCTCGCCGTCGAGGTGCGGATCGAAGGCTTGCCGCGCATGCGCCCCGACCTGCTGCGTTTCGATGCCGTGGTGGTGGCCGGGGAGGGCGATGGCGCGACCCTGATCGGCCGGCGTCTGCGACTGAGCTGGTATGGTCAGGCTCCCGACCTGGCAGCCGGCGAACACTGGGCCTTCACCGTCCGAGTCCGGCGGCCGCGCGGGGTCGCCAATCCGGGCGGCTTCGATTTCGAGCGCTGGGCCGCCCGACTGGCGATCGCCGGCACCGGTCACGTTCGCGACACCGGATCGGCGCGCCGTCTGGCCCGCCATGCCAGCCTGGACGGCTGGCGCATGCGCATGTCCGAACGGATCGGACAGCACCTGCCTGAGCGCGAGGCGCGCTTCGTCCAGGCATTGGCCCTGGGTGATACCCGCTCGCTCGACGATGAGGATTGGCGCATCCTGCGCGCCACCGGCCTGAGCCATCTGCTGGCGATCTCCGGCTTCCATGTCGGCGTGGTCGCCGGATTCGGCGCCTTGCTGGCGCGTGCCCTGTGGTGGCTATGGCCGGCACTGGCCCTGCGTCTGCCGC
Source organism: Lysobacterales bacterium UBA5700 (assembly GCA_002420085.1). GTDB lineage: Bacteria > Pseudomonadota > Gammaproteobacteria > Xanthomonadales > Xanthomonadaceae > UBA11164. Next base: position 4,449 of record DIHI01000073.1, read on the forward strand.
GACCGGTGGCGGCAGCGGCCACCGCAATGGTGTTCGCCCTGGCCTATGCCGCCGCCGCAGGATTCGCCCTGCCGACCGTGCGGGCGACCCTGATGATCGCAGCCGTGCTGGTCGCCCAGGTGCTGCGCCGCGCTCGACGCTCCACCCAGGGCCTGGCGCTGGCCCTGCTGGTCGCCCTGGTGCTCGACCCGTTGGCCGTGCTCGGCGCCGGCTTCTGGCTCAGCTTCATGGGCGTGGCCTGGCTGATCGCCTGCCTGCCCGATGCGGACCGCAGTTGGCTGCGGCAACTGGTCCAGGCACAGACCGTAGCGACCCTCGGCCTGTTGCCGATCACCGTCTGGTTCTTCGGTGAGGCGTCATTGATCGGTCCGCTGCTCAATCTGCTGGCGATTCCCTGGGTCACCCTGCTGGTGGTGCCGCTGGCCCTGATCGGACTGGCGGCCCTGACCCTCGGCCTGCCGGGCGCTGATCTGGCAGTGGCCCTGGCGGCCGATGCCATGGCCCTGGCCTGGCGCCTGGCCAGCACGGCGGCCGAATGGCCATTGGCTGCGATCTGGCTGCCCGAGCCCGGTGCCGTGACCGTGCTGGCAGCCCTGCTGGCCGCGACCTGGCTGCTGTTGCCGCGCGGCCTGCCGGGCAAACTGCCGGCCGCCATCCTGCTGGCGCCACTGTTCTGGCCGAGCAGCGAAACCGTGCCGGACGGCGCGGTCCGGGTCAATCTGATCGATGTCGGTCAGGGCCTGTCGATCCTGATCCGCACCCGCGAACACGCCATGCTCTATGACGCCGGTGCCGCGTTCGATGGCGGCCTCGATCTGGGCGAGGCGGCGGTCGTCCCGGCCTTGCGTGCGCTCGGTGTTCGGCAACTCGACCGTCTGCTGCTCAGTCATGCCGACAACGACCATGCCGGCGGCGCTTCGGCGGTTCGTGCCGCGTATCGATCGGTCGAGGTGCTGGCACCGGACGGCAGCGGCCTGGATGCCGACGTCTGCCGTGCCGGCACCGGTTGGACCTGGAACCGGGTCCGGTTTCGCCTGCTCCACCCACCGAAGCATTTTCCCTACCTGGGCAACGAGAGCAGTTGCGTGCTCCAGATCGATGCCGAGGGCGGCCGGCTGCTGGCGGTCGGCGACATCGGCGCGCTGATCGAACGCCGGCTGGTCCGTGAACAGAATGAAGCCCTGTCGGCCGATGTCCTGATCGTGCCGCACCACGGCAGCCGGCACAGTTCCAGCGATGCCTTCCTGGCTGCCGTCGCGCCGCGTCTGGCCTTGGTCTCGGCCGGTCACGGCAATCGTTTCGGCCACCCGCATCCCGACACCCTGGCACGCCTGGACCGGATCGGCGCCGTGGTCGCGGCCACCGCCGAATCCGGCATGATCGCCTTCACCCTGGATCGCAACGGCCATGGGCCGCTCGAACAGTGGCGGATCGACCATCGCCGGTTCTGGCACGAGGGTGATGATTCGGTGGTGCCCTGAATCACCGGCGGCCGTTCAGCCGTGATCGTCCGCGCGTTTCCGGCCTTGCCTGTACCGTCCTGGGGCGTCGGGCGCGCACCGGAGCGACGCTGCCGGTATCCTATCCGCTCGACCGGAGGCGGCACCCCCGGCCGACGTCGGCATCCGGCGTCGGCATCGCCGGCCCGGCGCGAACTGTTTCCTTTCGGCGGAGCGACCAATGCTGGAACTTCTGATGGCGGGCGGCTGGGTGATGTGGCCGATCCTGCTGCTGTCTCTGGTGGCCATGGCCATCGTCCTCGAACGTTTCTGGACCCTGCGTTCGGTGGCCGTGCTGCCGCCCGGCCTGGGTTGGGAAGTCTGCCAATGGGCCGCCAAGGGCCGGCTCGACCCGGCCCACATCGAGGCCCTGCGCGACAACTCGGCGCTGGGCGCCCTGCTGGCGGCGACCCTGGATGTCCGGCATTGGCCACGCGACCAGATCAAGGAGCGGGTCGAGGATGTCGGCCGCCACCTCAGTCATCGGATGGAGCGCTTCCTCAATTCGCTCGGTACGATCGCGGCGGTTTCACCCCTGCTCGGCCTGCTCGGCACCGTGTTCGGCATGATCCGCATGTTCATGTCGATGATGGAACACGGCGTCGGCGATCCCAACCGGCTGGCCGGTGGCATCGGCGAGGCCCTGGTCAGTACCGCCGCCGGTCTGTCGGTGGCGATCCCGGCATTGATCTTCTATCGTTATTTTCGCGGACGAGTGGCGGAGTACGTGATCGAGATGGAGAAACAGGCGATCGCCCTGCTCGACACCCTCGAACACGCCGCACCGGCCGAGAACGGCCGTCCCGGTGAACGGCCGGCCGGCGAGGCGCGGGGCAGCGAATGAAGTTCGCACGCACCAGTGGCACCGAAGAACCGGAAATCAGCCTGACCTCGCTGATCGACGTGGTGTTCATCCTGATCATCTTCTTCGTGGTCACCACCCGCTTCGATCCACGCGCCGCGCTCGAACTGAAACTGCCCAATGCCAGTGCCCCGGCCCTGGTCGAGCCGTTGCCGCCGTTGGAGTTGCTGGTCGATGCCGATGGTCGCTACTACCTGGATGGCAAGGAAGTGCTGGGGCAGGGCATCGATGCCCTGTCGAAGGCACTGACCGCCCATCCCGGCGAACCGGAGACCACCCCCGTGGTGCTGCGTGCCGATGCCCGCAGCAGCCACCAGGCGGTGGTGACCGCACTGGATGCCCTCGGCCGGCGCGGCTTCGTTCGCATCTCGATCGCCACCACCCCCGAGACCGGCCAGTGAGTGATGCCGATGCCAGCGGAGCCGCTGGCGCAACCGCAGCCGGTGCAGCCGCAACCGACCCCGGCCAATCTGCCTTGCGCGCCTATCGCCGGTTGATCTCGGTCGCCTGGGTCTACTGGCCGCTGCTGCTGGCAGCCACCATCGGCATGGTCATCGAAGCGCTCGCGGCCGGGGTGTTCGCCAGCCTGATGGAACCGATGGTCAACGAGACCATCGTCGCCCGCAACAATGACCTGCGGCTGTCCCTGCCATTGGCGATCATCGCCCTGTTCATCGTCCGGGGCGCCGCCACCTTCACCACCGACTACGGCATGGCGCGGGTCGGCCGCGCCGTGGTCAGGGATCTGCGTGCCGCGCTGATGGAAAAATATCTGCGCATGCCGAGCACACGCTACGATGCCGAGCCGGTCCCGGCCATGGTCAGCCGGCTCAGTTACGACACCGAGCAACTGGCCCATGCCAGCACCCATTCACTCAAGATACTGATCACCGACACCCTGACCATCGCCGTGCTGTTCGCGGTGATGGTCTATCAGAGCTACCGGGTGACCGCCGCCGTGATCGTGATCGTGCCGCTGATCGGCCTGATCGTCGGTCGGGTCTCGCGCCGGTACCGCCGGATCAACCAGGGCATCCAGGACGGCGTCGCCGACATGACCGCGACCGCCGAACAGGCCCTGGCCGGCCACCAGGAGGTCAAGATCTACGACGCCCAGGATGCCGAAGCACGGCGCTATGCCGGCCTGATCGAACGCAACATGCGGTTGAACGTCAAGGTCGAGAGCACCCGTGCCACCTCCTCGGCCGTGGTCCAACTGCTGGCCGCGATCGCCCTCGCGATGATCCTCTACTACGCCGGTCGCGAGGCCGTGAAAGGGCGGATGGATCCGGGCCAGTTCGTCGCCATCATGACCGCCATGATGGCCATGCTGCCCTCGATCAAGCGTCTGACCAATGTCCAGAGTTCGATCCAGCGGGGCGTGGCTGCCGCCCAACGGCTGTTCGGCCTGCTCGATGCCCCGGAGGAGACCGATGACGGTCGCGTCGCCCTGGTCCGAGCGCGCGGCGAACTGCGCTTCGAGAACCTCAGCATCCGCTATCACGGCGCCGAAGATGTCGCCCTGCGCAACATCGATTTCCTCGCCCGTCCGGGAACCGTCACCGCCATCGTCGGCCGTTCCGGCAGCGGCAAGACCACCCTGGTGCGCGCTATCCCCCGGTTCTACGAACCCGAATCCGGGCGGATCACCCTCGACGGCGTCCCGCTCGGCGACTACCGACTGCGCGACCTGCGCCGGCAGATCGCCCTGGTCGGCCAGCGTGCCGTGCTGTTCGACGACACGGTCGCCGCCAACATTGCCTATGGCGCGATGGCCGGTGCCGAGCGAGCCGCGATCGAAGCGGCCGCCGATCAGGCCCATGCCAGCGAATTCATCCGCCACCTGCCGGCTGGCTTCGACACCCGGATCGGCGAGAACGGCGCCCTGCTGTCGGGCGGCCAGCGCCAGCGGCTGGCGCTGGCGCGCGCCTTCCTCAAGGACGCCCCGATCCTGATCCTCGACGAGGCCACCGCCGCGCTCGACAGTGAATCCGAGCAACTGGTCCAGGATGCCCTCAACCACCTGATCCCGCATCGCACCACCCTGGTGATCGCCCATCGCCTGGCCACCGTCGAACACGCCGATCAGGTGCTGGTGCTGGATCGCGGCGCCCTGGTCGAGTGCGGTCGGCACAGCGAACTGCTGGCCCAGGGTGGCCTGTACGCCCATCTGTACCGCTTGCAGTTCCGCGAACAGGAATTCGGGTGACCGACCTCGGCATACGTCTGGAACGCCACCTGCACGCGGTCTGGTACGAGGGCCGGCGACCTGGCCCGCTCGGCCCGATCCTGATCGTCCTGGCCGGAGTGCATGCCGGCGTACTGGCGGTTCGCCGAGCGCTCGATCGCCTCGGCGCACGCCGACCGCAGCCACTGCCGGTGCCGGTCATCGTGGTCGGCAATCGCACGGTCGGCGGCACCGGCAAAACCCCCCTGGTGCTCGCCCTGGTCGAACATTTTCGCGCCCAGGGACGCCGGCCCGGCGTGGTCAGTCGCGGCTACGGACGGCGTTCGCGCGGCCAGGTCCGGGTCGAACCGGATACCCCGGTCGAGATGGCCGGCGACGAACCGGCCCTGATCGCCAGCCGGACCCGCGTACCGGTCTGCGTCGATCGCGATCGGGTACAGGCCGCGTGGACCCTGGTGGCTGCCGGTTGCGATCTGATCATCGCCGATGATGGCTTGCAGCATCGTCGCCTCGGCCGGACGGTCGAGATCGAAGTCATCGACGCCGCACGCGGCTACGGTAATGGCCGGCTGCTGCCGGCCGGTCCCTTGCGCGAACCTCCGGCACCGGACTTCCCCGGACTGCGGGTATCGACCGGCATCGAGACCGAACCTGCCAGCCCCGCGCCAACCGACCCGGCCCAGCCCTGGCCGATGCGTCTGCGGCCGCTGCACCTGCGTGGCCTGCGCGATGATCGGCGCACCGCGCTTACCGTCCTGCGTGGCCGGCGGGTTCATGCCGTGGCCGGCATCGGCAACCCCGAACGGTTCTTCCGGACCCTGCGCCGACTGGCCGCTGACCCGATCGAACACCCGTTTCCCGATCATCATCGGTTCGTCCCGGCCGACCTGCACTTCGCCACCTCGGAACCGATCGTCATGACCGAAAAGGACGCGATCAAATGCCGCGACTTCGACCTGCCCGAAGCCCACTGGCTTGAAATCGCAGCCGACCTGCCGGCCGAATTCCTTGCCGCCCTCGATCGCCACCTGTCTGGAGCCCGTGATGACCCAAGCCGATGACTTCATCGTGGCCATTCCGGCTCGCCTCGGGGCCACCCGCCTGCCTGGCAAGCCCCTGCGTCTGCTCGCCGGCCGGCCATTGATCGTGCATGTCGTCGAACGGGCATTGCAGGCCGGTGCCCGCGAGGTGGTGGTCGCCACCGATGACCCGAGCATCGCCGCCGTCCTCGCCGACCAGCCCGCGCGCCTCTGCATGACCCGCAGCGACCACCTCTCCGGCACCGATCGTCTGGCCGAATGCGCCCGCACCCTGGCCTGGCCGGATGAACTGCGGATCGTCAACCTCCAGGGCGACGAACCGTTCGCACCGGCATCCGGAATCCGCACCGTCGCCGCCGCACTGAACGCCCCCGGCGCCCAGATGGCGACCCTGGCCGAACCGCTGCATGACGCCGGCGCCCTGTTCGACCCGAACGTGGTCAAACTGGTTCAGGATCGCCTCGGCCGCGCCCTGTATTTCAGTCGGGCGCCAATCCCCTGGCAGCGTGATCGTTTCGATCAGGA
>DIHI01000142.1:0-13540 GCA_002420085.1 Lysobacterales bacterium UBA5700
GAATCTCGAATCTCGAATCTCGTAAAGCGACTGCTATCCTAGGCGGATGACTCTTTTTCGTTGTGTGGTGCTCGCCGCGCTCTGCTGCGGCTTGGCTGGCTTCGGGTCCGTGGCGGCTGCACGGACGAGCTACGAGGTCGATTATCGGGTGCGGTTCGTGCCGGGATCGGGGGAGGCGGAGGTCACTATCGCGACCCGTCCGCGCGATGGCCGCCTGATCGCGCTCGATTTGACCCTGGTGCCCGGTCGCTATCGCGGCTTCGCGGGCGATGGCGAGATCGTTGCCGAGACGGAGCGGTTGCGCTGGTCGCCGCCGGTTGACGGTGGTCGGCTGAGCTATCGCTATCGGATCGACAAGCAACGGCGCGGCGGTGGCTACGATGCCCACGCGGCCGACACCTGGGTGATCGTGCGTGGCGATCATCTGGTGCCGCCGGCCACGGTGCGGACCACGGCCGGTGCCGATTCCCGCACCCGGCTGTATTTCGATCTGCCGGAGGGCTGGTCGGTGGATACGCCCTGGGTGTTGAACAAGGCCAAGACCGCCTATGTGGTGGTCAATCCCGAGCGGCGCTTCGATCGCCCGACCGGGTGGATGATCGCCGGTGAACTCGGTGTCCGGCGCGATTTCATGCGCGGTCTGACCGGGCAGGTCAGTGTCGCGGCGCCGCGCGGCGATGCCTTTCGGCGCAACGAGGTACTGGCGATGGTCCATGTCGCCTATCCCGAGTTGGAGGCGGCGTTCGGTCGCTTGCCGGCCAAGCTGCTGATCGTCGGAGCGGGCGATCCGATGTGGCGTGGAGGGCTGTCCGGGCCGCGTTCGCTGTATTTCCACAGCGAGCGGCCGCTGATCAGCGAGAACGGCACCAGTACCCTGTTCCACGAGTTGGTTCACGTCATCACCCGCTTGCAGGGCAGTCACGCCGACTGGATCGTCGAGGGCATCGCCGAGTATTACTCGCTGAGTCTGTTGTATCGCTCCGGGCTGATCAGCGAAGCGCGCTTCCAGCGGGGGCTGGACTGGATGCGCAACCATGGCCGCTCGGTGAAGTCGCTGGATGTCGCGCGTTCGCATGGGCCGGTGACGGCGCGGGCGGTGGTGCTGTTTGCCGATCTGGATACCGAGATTCGTCGTCGCACCGACGATGACCGGAGTCTCGATGATGTCGTGCAGGCGCTGATGAAGGTCGGCAAGCCACGGTTTGCAGATCTGCGGGCAGCGGCCGAGGCGGCGATCGGTGCGCCATCCGAGACGCTGCGGGCGACGATCCTGAAGGATGCGCCATGAACTTCGTTCAGCGCCTGAGCATCAGGGTTGGCGGCTGCCTGCCAGAGCGGCAGCGATGGCCCGCACTGGCCCTGACTGGAGCCTATCTGCTGGCGATCACGGCGTTCGTCGGGCTGACCCTGGCAGGCATCATGGCCTCAGGGTTTCGGCAACCGGCGCTGGATCAGTTCCGCATGCTGGTCGATTATCTCGGCCGGCCGTTTCCGGAAAACCTGATCCAACTGGAGAATGGTCATCGTCCGATCATTCCGGCCCTGGTGCGGGTGTTCGAGTTGTACTGCTGTGCCGGCAATCTGTACCTGCAACTGACCCTGGGCACCGCGCTGGCGTTGCTGGCGGTGGCGGTGCCGGCGATTTCGGCTTGGCGCGAGCCGGGCTGGTCACGCCCGGCTCGGTTGGCGGCGGTCCTGCTGGCGACCCTGATGGTGCTGTGGTTCGCGAATGCTCGGATGTTGCTGCATGGTCACGAGTCGGTGCATGCCTATCTGGTGATCGCTTCGGTCGGGCTGGCGTCAGTGGCGACCTGGCGGGCGGCACGAGGACCGCACGGTGGACGCTGGCTGGCCTGGGCCATTCTGGCGGCGTTGGCGGCCACCTTCAGTTTCGGGCCGGGGATTGCGGCTTTTCCGATGGTCATCCTGCTCGCCTGGCTGCTCGGCCTGCGTGGCTGGCGCTTGCTGGCGCCGGTGGTGGCCATGGCGGTCACGCTGTGGGCCTACCTGTTCGTGTTGCCGGGTGATGAAGGCGTTCGTGGCAACCTGCATTTCGTGCCGTTGGAAAACCTGGTGGTGGCGCTGCGTTGGTCAGCCTCGCCCTGGGTCCACGCCTGGCTGGGCAGTGCCGAGCCGGACATGCCGAACTGGCTCGGCGAGGCATTCGCGGCACGGCCGCCGATCGGGACGTTATTGCGGATCACGGCGGGTTGGGTCGCGCCGAACGGTGTGCTGGCATCACCCTTGCCACTGGTGATCGGTATGCTCGGCCACCTGTGGCTGGCCGGGTCGCTGTGGACGGCCGGGCGACGCCCCGAGCAAATCACGCGCACGGCCGGGATCGGTCTTGGCCTGGCCCTGTTCGCGGCCGGTGTCGGGGCGGTGATCGCGCTCGGACGGGTGCAGTACTTCCAGGTATTCCCCGACCAGATCTTCGCCGATCGCTACCTGTTGTGGCCCTGCCTGTTCTGGGGAGGGCTGCTGCTGTTCGGTCTGGCCCAGGCACAAGGGTCGGTCGGCATCCGCCGCCGACTGGCCCTGACCATACCCTTGCTGTTGGCGGTGCTGGTCTGGCCGAGCCAGTTGGCCTGGATGGGGTTGGGGCAGTCGATGGAACACTGGGTGGCACGCTCGGAGCCGGCCGCGCGGCTGGGCATCTTCGATCCATTGGTGTTGCCCGACAACGATGCGGCCCGCCGCGAGCAGGTCGAGACCGCGATTGCACTGATGCGCGAACGCGAGGTGATCTATTTCCGCCGGCCCTTGCCGGATGCGGTGCCGCAGTTCGCGGTAGGGCCGGAAACGGTTGATCTCAAGGCCACCGCCTGGGTCGATGATGGCTCGGGGCGACGCGAGGCGCTGCGTCTGGAGGGCTGGTCGCGACGTTCGCTGCGGCGCGAAGCCTATCTGGTGGTGCTCGACGGCGATGGCGGGGTGCGCGGCCTGGTGATGCCCACCCATGCCAGTCCGGGCGAGCCGCGCTGGCGTGGGGTGCTGGGGTGGCGGCGTGGGTTGGATGGTTATCTGCGCTTCGATCCAAGCTTGACCGGACCGCTCGACATCGTGCTGCTGGGCGAGGATGGTCCGATCCGGGTCGGCGGACTCGACCTGTCGGTGCTGCCGGCGGACTGAGCCGCCGGCAGGGCTTCGCTCAGCGGGTCGGGGCCGGACGCGGCCGGGCCTGCGGCCGACCTTCGGCGTCGGCCATCAGATAGGCGAAGGCGGCATAGGCAGCGACCTGCTGGTCGAGTGCGGCCGGTTCGATCTTGTCGAGGGTGTCGTCGGCGGTGTGGTGGTAGTCGAAGTAATCGGTGCCGTCCTGGGCCAGTTGTGCCCAGGCGACGCCGCGTTCGGCCAGCGGCACGATGTCCGGGCCGGGGCCGCCACCGCTGCGCTGGGTTTCGATGCCGAGCGGGGCCAGCACATGGCCGATCTGTTCGATCAGCGGCCAGGAAGCTTCATCGACCCCAGCGCGCAGGGCGTAGATGCGGCCGGCGCCGAAATCGCTTTCGGCGCCGATGATGTGCTTCGACAAGGTATCGGCATGGGCCGCAGCGTAGGCGCGGGCGCCGATCAGGCCCTGCTCCTCGTTGGCCCAGGCGATCACCCGGACGCTGCGGGCCGGTCGTTCGGCGGCGGGCAGATGGCCGATCAGGGCTCCGGCGGCCATGGTGATGGCGACGCCGGCGCCGTCGTCGATCGCGCCGGTGCCGAGATCCCAGGAGTCGAGGTGGCCGCCGATCACTACCACTTCATCGGGCTGGCTGCGGCCGGTGATTTCGCCGATGACGTTGTGCGAGGTGTATTCGCCGTCAAGGCCGACGTCGAGGTCCAGCCGCAGGCGCACGGGCACCCCGCGTGCCAGCAGGCGTTCGATCTGGTCGGCGTCGGGGTTGGCCAGCGCCGCCGCCGGAATCGGTCGGACGCCATCGGCGTAGCTCATCATGCCGGTGTGCGGGAAGCGGTGCGAGTCGGTGCCGATCGAGCGGATCAGCAGGGCCGATGCTCCCTTGGCCGAGGCCACCGAGGCGCCGCGACTGCGTGCGGCCACCGCTGGGCCATAGCCACGGCCGTCACGGAATCGGGTCATGCGGTAGCCGATGTAGGCGATTCTGCCGTCCAGGCTGGCATCCGGCACTGCTTCCAGGGCGGCCAGGTCGGCAAAGGCGACCACCTCGGCTTCCAGGCCCTTCCGATCGGTGCCGACACTGCCGCCCAGGGTGGTGATGGCCAGCGGCTGGGCGAACGGCGGCAACACCTCGGCGCGCTCATGGCCGCGTCGCCAGATCGGGAATTTGACCGGCTCCAGCCAGACTCGGTCGTAACCGAGCGCCTCGAAGCGTGCCCGTGCCCAGGCCACGGCCCGGGCATCGGCCTCGGTGCCGGCCAGTCGGGCGCCGACCTCGGTGGTCAGCGATTCGACCAGGGACCAGGCGGCATTGTCGGCGACAGCCCGTTCGCGCAGGGCGATCGCCCGCGCCTGCGAGGTCGGCGAGACCGAGGGCGGAATGCCATCGGCAGCACGGATCGGCGACGCAAACAACAGGGCCAGTGCCGGGGCCAGATGGGCAATCAGACGGGTCATGCGGGGACTTCCAGGGTGGTGGGCCGGGCTGGACGATTCGCCCGAGCGATTCGATCGGGCGGACGGCGAGCGGTGGCCGATGGCGGTGGACGGTGGTGTCAGCGTTGTTTGAGCGCGTCGCGAATTTCGGTGAGCAGCCGGACTTCCTCGCTGGGCTCGGGCGGCGTCGGTGCTGGCTCGGCGTCCTGCCTGCGGCGGGATGCATTGATCGCCTTGATCACGATGAAGATCGCGAAGGCGACGATCACGAACTGGATCAGGGTATTGATGAATTCACCGATGCCCAGCACCACGGCTGGGGTGTCGGCGCTGGCCTCGCGCAGGACGATGACGAACTCCGAAAAATCGATGCCACCGATCAGCAGGCCGATCGGTGGCATGATGATCTTGTCCACCAATGCACCGACGATCTTGCCGAACGCGGCGCCGATGACCACGCCGACGGCGAGATCGATGACATTGCCGCGCATCGCGAAATCCTTGAATTCCTTGATCAGACTCATGGCACCGACTCCGCTGGTAGGGATGGAAGGCCGCGCGAACCGCTTGTGGCCGAAGGCCGCCGATGTCGTGGACCGATCGGCGAGCCGGTCGGAGACTGGGGCGGGCAGCGGCAGGGGCGGGCGCGATGTCTGTGTGAAGCTTGCGCCGTCAGGCGCCGGACCAGCCTAGCCGGAATCGTCGTTCGGCTCCAGCCGGTCGTTGCACTGATGACGGCCGCTGCGACTGGTCAGCGATCGCAGCGGCCGTGTCGTTTGCGACTCAGTGCGGCAGTGCCCGCGAGCGTTGCCGGATCACCGAGTAGCTGCCATTGATGACCGTGCCATCCTGCGCCGTGCGCGGGCCGCTGCGCAGCAGCCGATGCAGCAGGGTGAAGGCCAGCATCAGGGTGCCGACCAGCAGACCGAGTACCACCAGGCCAGCCAGCAGGAACAGGCCGACCACGGCGCACACGGCACGCAGGAATGGATTGCGGGGTTTGCGAAGTTCGAAGCGGGTCCAGCGGGTATGGAAGATCGACATGGGACGTGCGTTCGGCTCCAGGCGGGTCGTCCCTCGGGCCTGTGGCAGAATGCCGACACGGAGCCCAGGGGCGAAACCGAATCCTACAACCGTGTGACAGCAAATTCGTGAGAACTTCGTTAAGCCGACTCGAAGATTTGCCTGATGGCAGCGCGACTGCGATCGAGATCACGCCTCCGCACGGGCCGATCAGCGTGATCCTGGTGCGCAGCGGCGCGTCGGTATCGGCCTTCCTGAATGTCTGTCCGCATGCCGGCCGGCGTCTGGACTGGGCGCCGGGGCGCTTCCTGTTCGATGCCGGTGATCTGATCTGCGCAGCACATGGCGCGCGGTTCCGTCTGGCTGATGGACATTGCCTGTCCGGTCCATGTCGCGGCGCCGCCCTGGCTCGGCTGCCGGTCGAGGTCCGCGACGGCGAGGTCTGGCTGGAGCCCTGACGTCTGGCCCGAAGCACGCCGGCGGTTACAGCATGAGATTGACCACCAGCAGGACCACGATCAGGTAGCCGAGCGTCAGGGGCAGGCCGACCCGGTAGAGATCGGCCTGTCGGTAGCCGGCCGGTCCCATGATCACCGACAGCACCGGATTGGAACTGCTGAGGAAGTTGTTCGATGCCGACAGTGCCACGATCAGCGCGAACACCGCCGGATCGCCACCCACCGCGAGCGCGAAGCTGATTGCCACCGGCACCATCACCACGGTCGCACCGACATGGCTGATTACCAGACCGAAGGCGATGGTGAGCAGGCCGACGGCCGCTTCCAGCGCCCAGACCGGCAGGTCGGAGCCCAGTCGGCTCAGGGTCTGCTGGGCGATCCAGGCGGCGGTGCCGGTGCCATCCATGGCCCAGCCGAGGGGAATCAGGCAGGCCATCAGGAAGACCGTCTTCCAGTTGATCGCCTGATAGGCTTCGTCCATGTTCAGCACCCCGAGCATCAGCATGCCGACCGCGCCGGCCATCAGGGCCAAGGGCACCGATATCCCGGTCAGCAGGGCCAGACCCAGGGCCAGGGCGAACATCGCCAGCGCATGCCAGAGCTTCTGCGGTCGCTGCTCGGCCTTGGGGAAGTCGGTGACCACCACGAAATCGCGCTTCTCAGCGGCCTGGGCGAGATCGGTCCAGATCGAATGGAAGACCAGCAGGTCGCCGGCCTTCATGGTCATGCGGCGGATGTCCTCGCGCCAGATCTGGCCATCGCGATTGATTGCCAGCAGGCTGATACCGAACCGCTTGCGCAGTTGCAGGTCGGCCTGCGCCTTGCCGATGAAGCGCGAGTTGGGCGGCACCACCGCCTCCGAGATGCCGGCCCGACTCGGGTTGAACAGATCGGCGAAGTGACGCAGTCGGGTCGAGACCCGCAGCAGGTTGTTCTGGGCGTAGTCGTTGATCTCATCGCGACTGGCCATCGCACCGAGCACGGTGCCGACCCAGATCATGGTGTCGGCCGGCGGTGCCAGCCGGGCCTCGTTGCCGGTCTTGATGGCCAGCAGCAAGGGCGCACCGTACTGGGTTTCGGCTTCGCCGACCGACATGCCGACCAGCGGGCTCTCGCTGGTGACGGTCAACTCGAACACCTCACCCTTGATGCCGTAGGTCTCGGCGAAGTAACGCTCCGTGCGGGCCGGCACCACACCCTTGTCGCTGCCTTCGGTGAGCAGTTTCCGGCCGAACAGCCGGAAGAACAGCAGGCCGCCGAGCAGCAGGGCGAGGCCGATCGGCAGTGGCGCAAAGATGGTGAAGGGTTGCAGGGTCGAGGCGCCGGGCGGAAGGTTGCGGTTGGCGGCCAGCAGCAGATCGTTGAGCAGGATCAGCGGCGAATTGCCGACCATGGTCAGGCCACCGCCCATCACGATCGCGGCGCCGACCGGCAGCAGAATGCGCGACAGCGGCAGGGCGGTGCGCGCCGACAGGCGCGACGCCACCGGCAGGAACAGGGTCGCCACCGAAGGGTTCTGCATCACCGACGACATCGCCCCGGCGACCGCCGAGGTGTACAGGATCAGGCGCTCCTCCAGACCACGTGAAGCGCGCAGCAGCAGCATCGCCAGACGATCGAGCATGCCGGTGCGATCCAGCCCGGCACCGAGGATCATGGTCGCGATGACACTGATGACGGCATTGCCGGAGAAGCCGGCGAACACCTGGCTGGCCGGCACCAGGCCGAGCAGCCCGAGTGCGATCAGGACCGCGAGTGCGACCAGGTCGGCTCGAACCCGGTCGAGCAGGAACATCGCCATGGTGAAGCCGACCAGCCCAAGTACGAGCAACATGTCGGTGGTCAGGGCGATCGAGGCGTTCACGCGCGGCGCGGATTCAGTTCACGGGCTTGGGGTGGGAGGTTCGACGCGGTCGTAGAGCAGATCCCAGACACCGTGGCCCAGGCGCAGTCCGCGTGTCTCGAAGCGGGTCTGCGGGCGCCACGGCGGACAGGGGCTGAAGCCACCCGGACCGGCCCGATTGCGCAGGCCCGGCGTGTCGTCGAGCACGGCCAGCATGTGCTCGGCATAAGGTTGCCAGTCGGTCGCCAGATGCAGCAGCCCGCCCGGCCTCAGGCATTGCACCAGTCGCTTGGCGAACTCGGGCTGAATCAGACGGCGCTTGTTGTGGCGTTTCTTGTGCCACGGATCGGGGAAGTAGATACGGATCTCCGCCAGACTGCCCGGCGCGATCTCGTGATCGAGCACCGCGACCGCATCATGGTTGTAGACCCGGACCGTGTCCAGGTTCTGCTCGGCGAGTGCATTGAGCAGCCGACCGACGCCCGGACGATGGACTTCGATGCCGATGTGATCGCGCAGTGGATCGTTGGCAGCAGCAAACAGCAGAGCCTCACCATTGCCGAAGCCGATCTCCAGCACCCGGTCGGCATGGCGCCCGAACACGGCATCGAACGGGCAGACCCGGCCCTGGTAGTCGATCCCGTAGCGCGACCAGTGCTGATCGAACGCGCGTGCCTGCGCGGGTGTCAGTCGGCCCTGGCGGAGCACGAAACTGCGGACCGGTCGATGCCGTTCGGGATCGGCCAGCGGTGGGTGGTGATCGTCCGGTGGTCGGTCGTCAGGGTGATCCTGGGCAGTCATGACCGGTCCGCCGACTCAGAAGAACAGGCCATCGCTCGGCGACGACGCGCTGGCGTAGCGCTTGCGCGGAATCCGGCCGGCCAGGAAGGCATGACGACCGGCCTCGACCGCATGACGCATGGCCAGCGCCATGCGTACCGGATCGCGGGCACCGGCGATGGCGGTGTTCATCAGCACGCCGTCGCAGCCCAATTCCATCGCCAGCGCCGCATCGGATGCGGTGCCCACGCCGGCATCGACCAGCACCGGCACCTTGGCGTTATCGACGATCTCCAGTAGGCTCCACTTGTTCTGCACGCCCAGTCCCGAGCCGATCGGCGCCGCCAGTGGCATTACCGCCACACATCCGATTTCCTCAAGTTGACGGGCCACGATCGGGTCGTCCGAGGTGTAGACCATCACCTCGAAGCCCTCGGCGACCAATTGCTCGGCCGCCTTCAGCGTCCCCATCACATTGGGATAGAGCGTCTTCTCGTCGCCCAGCACTTCAAGCTTGACCAGGTTGTGGCCATCGAGCAGCTCACGCGCCAGCCGACAGGTGCGCAGCGCGTCCTCGACCGTGTAGCAGCCGGCCGTGTTGGGCAGCAGGGTGAAACGATCGGGCGGCAGCACATCAAGCAGGCTGGGCTGATCGGGATGCTGACCGATGTTGCTGCGGCGGATCGCGACGGTGACGATCTCGGCACCGGCCGCCTCGGTCGCCTGGCGGGTCTGTTCGAGATCGCGAAACTTGCCGGTGCCGGTCAGCAGGCGCGAATGGTAGGTTTTTCCAGCGATCACCAGCGGATCGGCATAGCGAGGCGTTTCCATCCGACGATTATCGCCCCATGGCGCGGCGGTGTGTAGCCTTTGCAGCCGAAGCCCATTGCCAGGATCGCGCGCAGCCGATGCCCCGTGTGCCGTTCACGCCCCGGGCGACATCGTCGCCCAGCACAGATCGGCGTGGATTCTTTGCAGAACCACGGTAGCGGCCGCGCGCTCGCCAGCATCCAAGGCAGCAATCAAGCGCTCGACATCCGGTGCGAAACGTGTCTGTGCCTCACGCACCGAATCCACCATGTTGGCCCGGAGTTCGCCGAAATGACCACTTCGCGCCAGCAAGGCCGCCTGATGAAAACGGCGCCCGCCCTCGGCAAAGCTCAATGGCAAAGCCAATGCCAGGATCGGGCAGTCGCTGGCGTTCAAGCGCAACAGCGAAGCATAGAACATGCGCGCCGTTCGGCCATTGCCATCAGCGAACGGGTGGATCGTCAGCACGGCGAAGAAGGCGGCGTAAGCGATCAGGCCATGCTGGAACGCAGCGCCACCCGCCGAGGCGTGAGCAGCACGGCGCAGGGCTCGCCACAGGCCGTTGAGACACTCCGGAACCTGCTTTGCCGCAGGGGGCACAAAGTGCCGGGTGAATACATTCTCACCCCGGAGTCGAACATGCTTCCCGCGCAGCCGAACCGGAACGCCCAGCAATTTGCTGGCAGCGGCCAGCAGTCCGGTCGTATCGGCTCGGGCGAAATCCCGCGCGAGCGTCGGTAGCGACGGCTTCGAGGTTCCGGCCAGAGCCGCGTCCAATTCCGTGCTTGGCAATCCCTGCGACAGCACGCCGTGACGGTACAGCACGCTGAGCAACTCGAAAGCGGTGGAGTGTCGAGATGGAGGTTCGGCAGAGACGACCGGTTGCAACATGCTGTCGAACAGATCCCCAACCCATTGCGGACTGGCACTGAAGGGACTGCCCTGGCGGTCGAGGACGGGCGGTAGTGTCATGCGGATGTGGGAGCTGCTGGCAGTGACATGAAAATCTTGATCGGCGTCTCTATGCCGTGGTCGGGACAGGAGTATAGATGCTGTCGAAGCGCCGCCTCGATCTGCATCACTGGATGCCAGCGACCTGATCTCGGTGTGGTGCCTGGTTACGGACAGTACGACCTCAAGGAGAGCGGCGATGGAGAAGTCGGGTTTGGCGCCGGTGATCGGCTTGCTGTTGTTCGGGGCGGCATCTGTATTCCCAGGTGATGCTTTCGGACAATTGTGCATTTCGATCTGTGAGCGTGATCAGCGAGGACAACCGCAAGGTTGCAGGATCGAGTGCCGCATATTCGGTGGAATTGGCGGCGGTGGCGGTGGCGGCGGTGGTTTTGGCTTCTTCGAGTCCTTCGTCCCGCCCGATGAGAACGATTTCGTCGAATCTCCGACCGACCCCGCCTCGCCCACGGACAAAGACCCCCATGCTGTTTGCGGGCTCGGCAACCCGATCGTCCCTTCGACGGGAAACAAGGTTGAGACTGAAACCGACTTTGTCACCGACGGCGGCGAGATGCCGCTGTTTCTCAATCGGACGTACAACCATTACTGGCCCCACTTTGGGCTGTTCGGCAAGCACTGGCTGAGCAATTTCGACTATTCGCTGGCAGCGGCCACCGTTGACGGAGTGAGCCTGTTCTGGGCGCAGCGCCCGGACGGGCGGCGGGTCAAGTTCGTCGCCGCCGGCACCGATGTCTGGACCGAGGACAAACCCACCCCGATCGCCCGTATCGTGCGCAACCCGGACGGCAGCTACACGCTGACCAGCGAGGAGAACACCACCGAGGTCTACAAACCCAGCGGTCATATCCTGAGCATCAAGAATCAGGCGGGCATCGGCTGGACCTTTGCCTACAACACCAGCAACTTCCTGCAGAGCGTCACCCACACCTCCGGGCGCACGGTGACCTTCACCTGGAGCGGTACCCAACTGGTCTCGGTGACCGACCCGGCCGGCAAGACCCACACCTACACCTACCTCGCCAACCGCTTCGGCATCGGCATGCATTTGCTGGAGACGGCCAAGCCACCGGGCCTGCCGGCGACCACGGTGAAGTATCACTACGAGAACCCGACCTGGACCGGTGCCTTGACCGGCAAGAGCTACAACGGGGGGCGTTTTTCCACCTTTGCCTACGACAGCACGGGGCGCGCGATTTCGAGCGAGCACGCCGGCGGGGTGGAGCGCTGGACCTTCAGCTACGCCCTCAGTGGCAGCACCAGCGGCAGCCTGCCGCCACCACCGGCCCCCGGCAGCACCAGCACGATCTGCACAAGCTGCGCGCCACCGCCGTGCCTGGACTGTCATGTCGAAGTGATCGACCCGCCGCCCGAATCGACCGAGGGCGGGGCGACCCTCGAAACCGACGCCAGCATCGGCACCAGCACCACCTCGCAGACCCTGACGGCGACGGTCACCAACCCGCTCGGCAAGCGGACCACCCATACCTTCGTCGATGGCAAGCCCACGGACGTGAGCGGGGCGGCCAGCACCTGGTGTCCGGCCACCTTCAAATCACGCACCTACGACGCCAACGGCTTCGACGACGTGGTGCATGATTTTGCCAACGGCCTGATCGACTACGACTACAACCCCAAGGGCCAGTTGTTGACCCGGACCGAGAAGCAGGTCAATGCCGGTGGCACGACCACCACCCTGCGCAGCACCACCTTCGTCTGGGACACCGTCAAGAACCGTCTCCTCAAAGAGACCGTGACCGGCGACCGCGAAACGACGTTCACCTACAACACCGACGGTCGCCTGACCTCGGAGGCGGTCAGGAACATCAACCCCAGCAGTGGCGTGTTCGGCCGCACCCTGACCACCACCTACAGCTACACCAAGCGCAGCAACGGCATGGTCTCGCAACGGATCGTCGATGGCCCGCTGTCGGGCACGGGCGATGCGCTGACCTACAATTACGACACCGCCGGCAACCTGACCAGTGTCGTCAACAGCCTCGGCCACACCGTCACCTACAGCCTGTACAACGGTCGCGGCCAGCCGGGCCGGGTGGTCGATGCCAACGGCGGCGCTACCGAATTCACCTATGACGACCGTGGCCGGCTCACCCGCCTGCGCACCTTCCCCGGCGGAGTGGCCCGGGACACCGTCTACACCTACCTCGCCTCCGGCCTGCTGGCGAGCGTGGCCGCCCCCGACGGCAGCCGTCAGGATTACACCTACGACGCCGCTCGGCGCCTGCTGAGCACCCGCCAGCCGGAGGCCCCCGGCACGGCGGTGCAGACCCTGGCCTACGACTTGGCATCGGATGTCACGGCACTGACGATCACCCGCGAGACCCCGACTCCCACGGTGCGTTACCGTGCCTTCACCGATTACGACGAGGCCGGCCGGGTGCGTGCCCGGCGTGGCAATGGTGGCCAGAACATCCGCTTTGCCCGTGATGGCGAGGGTCGGGTGAGCACCATTACCGACTCGCTGGGTCGGATCACCACGCTCACTTACGACGGCCTGGGCCGGGTGATCGAGTCCAGGGATGCCAAGCTTGGCCTGACGAGATTCAGCTACGACGCCAGTGATCGGCTCAGGAGCGTGACTGACCCGCGCGGCAAGGTCACCACCTACACCTACGACGGCCTGGGCCTGCTGTGGCAGGTGATCAGCCCCGACACCGGCACCACCACCTACGGCTACAACACCGTCGGCCAGCGCACCTCCATGACCCGCGCCGACGGCACCGTGACCACGTACAGTTATGACACCCTGGGCCGGGTCAAGACGGTGACTGCCGGTGGCCAGACACAGAACTTCACCTACGACACCTGTGTCGGCGGCAAGGGTCGGCTGTGCAGCGTGAGTGATCCCAGCGGCAGCCTGAGCTACACCTACACCCCCGAGGGCTGGCTGGCGAGCAGCTTCCAGACCTACACTGCCGGCGGCGAAACCCATTTCACCTACACCTACGACGCTCTGGGCCGGGTGCTGATCGCCCGCAACGTGGTGGCCAACACCGAGACCCAGTACGGCTATGATGGGTTCGGCCAGTTGAGTTCGGTGAAGGTGAAGCTGGCGACCGGCGTGCTGGTGAA
>DIHI01000142.1:13782-14285 GCA_002420085.1 Lysobacterales bacterium UBA5700
AGCTTCGACCTCGACCGTCGGCTGACGAGTCTGGGCGTGACCGGTGCCGGCACGGTGCAGAGTCTGGCCTACACCTACAACAGCAACGACCTGATCACCACGATCACCAACGGGATCAACGCCAGCCTGAGCCAGACCTACGGCTATGACGAACTGTCCCGACTGACCGGGGTGACCGCCACGGTGGAGAATCAGAGTTTCGGTTACGACGACAATGGCAATCGCACGACTCAGACGGTGGCCGGGATCAGCCGGACCTACAGCACGGCTACGGCCAATAATCGGCTGACCGGGATCAGTGGTGGACTCAGTCGCAGCTATGGTTTCGACGCCAATGGCAACCGGATCAGCGAGAGCGGCAGCAACGGCACGCACGACTATGTGTACGATGGCTTCAATCGACTGGTGCAGCACACCAGGAACGGCATCGTGACCAATTACCAGATCAACGCCCTGGGTCAGCGTGCCCACAAGCGCACCAGTGCCAGTGAGCAGACCTGGTT
>DIHI01000116.1:0-4287 GCA_002420085.1 Lysobacterales bacterium UBA5700
GGGGAGAGGGGGAACGGCGGCGTTCGATGTGCGGTTCTCAGTCTGCTTCCGACCAGCTTTCCCTTCTCCCCCCGGGAGAAGGTGGCCCGAAGGGCCGGATGAGGGGGGCACCAGGCAATGGGAACCCGTGTGGCGGCGCCCCCCAAATCCTAAATCTCGAATCCCGGCCTCGCCTACTCAGCGCCCTCCGGTCCGCGGCGGTCGGACCAGCCAGCGCAGCAGGGCGGGCAGGACGATGATCGCGCCGATCATGTTGGTCAGGAAGAAGAAGCTGAGCAGGATGCCCATGTCGGCCTGGAATTTCAGTTCCGAGAAGATCCAGGTGCCGACACCCACCGCCAGGGTCAGGGCGGTGAACAGGACGGCCGCGCCGGTGTGTTCGAGCGCGCGGAAGTAGGCCTCGTTCATGCGCATGCCCTGGCTCAGATAATGGCTCATCCGGCTGTAGATGTAGATGGCGTAATCGACGCCGATGCCGACACCCAGGGCAGCCACCGGCAGGGTGTTGACCTTCAGTCCGATGTTCATGGCGGCCATCAGAGCATTGGCGAGCAGGGAAACGACCACCAGGGGGATCACGATCCCGATGGTCGCGCGCAGCGAACGGAACGCCATCACGCACAGCACGATCACTGCTGCATAGACCAGCAGCAGCATCGGATACTGGGCTTCGGTGACCCGATCGTTGGTGGCGGCCATGACCCCGACATTACCGGTCGCCAGACGCAGATTGACGGCATCGCTCTGCCATTCTTCGGCATTCTGTTCGGCCTGGGCCTGGGCCTCGGCCAATTGCACCCGCAGGTTCACGCCCGGATACCAGGCGCCATTGTTCTCGCGAAAGTCCTTGACGGCGGCAACCACCCGATTGATGGTGGTCGCCTTGTGATCGGTCAGGAAGGCGGTGATCGGGATGGCCGAGCAGTCACCATTGAGCAGGCCGGTGTCGGTCTCGAAGCCCTGGGTGGCCATGCGCAGGTTGTCGGCATCGCGCGGCAGCACCCGCCAGCGGATGGCGCCATCATTCCAGCCGGAATAGACGATCTTGGTCGCCTGTGGCAGAGAAATGACCTGCTGCACGCCCTCGACATTCGACAGATGCCAGGCAAACCGGTCGATCAGTTCCATGGCACCGAAGCTCTCGGTGCAAGCACCGGGGCGGGCCTCGGCGATGATGGTGATCGAATCCAGACCCAGCGAGAAGCGCTGCGAAATCTCGCGCGCGTCCTGGTTGAAGCGCGCTTCCGGACGCAGTTCGGGGACGCCGGCCTCGGAGTCGCCGACCTGCATCTTCTGGCCGTGAATGTAGCCGAATACGCCGAGCGCGATGGTGACGACCAGGACGACCGCCGACAGCTTGGGCTCACTGAAGCGCGACAGGACACGCCAGATCGGGCTGGCATGGCCAAGCCGACAGGCGATCGCTTCGCGACGCGCCTCGGCATTGCGGAAGTCGATCTTCGACAGCAGCAACGGCAGCAGGATCAGGTTGGTCAGGATCACCACGGCGACACCGATCGATGCGGTGATCGCCAATTCCTGGATGATCTGGATCGGGATCAGCAGGATGGTGACGAAGCCGGCGACGTCGGACGCGAGTGCCACCGTCCCCGGCACCAGCAGCTTGCACAGGGCGCTCCGTGCGGCATCCAGCGGGGAAGACATCGGTCCGATCTTGCTACCGTGATCGACCTCGCCACTGAACAGCCGTTCGTTGACCCAGGCGGTGAGCATCTGAACGCCATGCGAGACGCCGATCGCGAACACCAGGAAGGGCGTCAGGATGTTCATTGGGTCGATGCCGAACCCGAGCATGCGCAGGCTGCCCAGGGTCCAGACCACGGCGATCATCGCGGCGACCACGCCGACCACGGCCAGGCGGAACGAGCCGACATACTTGGCGAGCAGCAGCAGGGTGACCAGTACGGTGACCGCGAAGAACAGGATCACCGATTTGGCACCATCGGAAATATCGCCGACGATCTTGGCGAAACCGATGACATGGACGGTGTAGGCGCTGTCCTCGCTCTCGTAGCGCTGACGGATGGCTTCGAGTTGCGCGGCGACTTCCTGATAGTCGAGTCGGGTGCCGGAGTTCTCGGGCACCAGTTCGGCCCAGACCATGGCGCCCGACCAGTCCTTGGCAACCAGTCGGCCGACGATATTGGCCTTGACGATATTGCCACGCACCGTCTCGAAATCGGCTTCGCTGGCCTGCCAGCCCTCGACATTCGGGGTGAAGGTGTTGGGGATGACGTTGCCGCCGGCAAAGCCATCCTCGACGACTTCGACGAAGCGGACGTTGGGCGTGAACAGGGAGCGGACCCGAGCGTCGTCGACAGCGTCGATTGCCATCACGTCCTGGGTGACATTCTCCAGGGTGGCAAAGAACGCCTGATCGAACATGTCGCCATCCTTGGCCACCAGGGCAACCAGGACGCGATTGGCGCCACCGAACTCGCTCTCGTACTCCAGGAAGGTCTGCATGTACTCGTGTTCGAGCGGAATCTGCTTCTTGAATCCGGCATCGACACGAAGCTGGCTGGCGAAGTACGCCATCATCACGGTGATCGCGGCGAATGCCACGAGCATGGCTGCGCGCTGCCCGAACACCAGGGCGAGCGAGAAGCGATGGAAGGCGCTGGTTGGCTGCTGACTCATGCTGGCTCCATCACTTCGGTGAGTGGCGGCCTACGCCGCGTTCGCCGACGACCAGATAGCCGCCATCGGCTTGCGGCAGGACATCCGCGAGGATCGGCGTCTCGCCATCCTCGTTGGCATAGGTGGTGACCTCGAAGGCGGCATCACCATTGACGCGGACCACCACCCGACCCTCGGCGCCGACCAGGACGGCACCACCGTCAGCCAGGGCATGACCACCCATCAGGCTGGCCTCGGTGCCACTGTCCACAGTCTGCCAGGTGGCCCCGAAATCATGGGTTTCGAGCACATTGCCGCGGAGTCCGAACAACAGGGCGCGCTCTTCGCCCCAGGTCAACACGCCGAACATCGAGCCTTCGTAGGGGAGTTGCAGGCGCTCCCAGGTGACACCGTCATCGAGCGAGCGGAACGCGGCACCACGCTCGCCCGCGACCAGCAAGCGACCGCCGGGCGTGCGGGCGATGGCATTGAGGTGCGGGTTTTCCTCGGCTTCGAGTTCGAGTTCATCCTCGTTGAACAGCCAGCCATCGCTGACCTCCCCCTCGCCGTCGTCCTGGCCAGCGGCGGCACCACCTGCGGCAGCCGGGTCGGCAATGACCTCGTCGGTCGATTCGAGCGCGAGCAGGTCACGCTGACGCCAGGTCTGGCCGGCATCGCCGGTCTCCAGCAGCAGCGAGTAGGCACCGATCGCCCAACCGCGTTGCTCATCCACGAACAGCACGTCAAGCAGTGGTCGGCCCTGGTCGGGATCGAAGCTGTCGGGCGGCCGTGGGTCGGCACGCTGGCGGTCCCAGGTCCGGCCGGCATCGGCCGAGTGCAGAATGATGCCATCATGGCCGACTGCCCAGACCGATGTGTTCTGCACGGCAACTGCGGTCAGGGCGCTGCGCGTCGGTACGACCTCGGGCTGGGTCCACGCCAGACCATCCTCGGACAGCAGGACATGGCCGCGCTCACCGACCGCAACCAGGCCATCGCCGACCTGCGCGACCGAGGTCAGCAAGGTCTTGACCGCGCGCGGCATGCGCTCGGCATCGGCGAGTGCGGGATCGGTCGATTCCTGCGAGGAAGCCGTGGTGGCAAGCACCAGCGACAGACTGCCGGCCAGCAGCAGGCGGGCGTGGAGCGGGCGGCGGACGGGATTCGCCATGCAACGTCCCCAAGTTCAAAACGTGAGAAATCGCGCGCCGGGGAGCCAGCCCCCGGCGCGCGCGGGGTTCACCGGATTCCGCGACTGCGGAGATTCTGCGGCGAGAAGTTTTCCGGAGAGGTCTGGAAGCTGAAATCCAGCGGCGTGTCCTCATTGTCGAGCAGCAGGCTGATGTAGCGGCCCGACTTGAGGTCGTGATGGGTTTCCAGCGTGGCCCAGAAGGTCGGCACTTCGTAGTAGTTGACCGACGGCGCTTCGGAATAGCGCCACAGGTTGCCCTGGCCGTCGTAGTGATCGAGGATCAGGATGCCCCAGCTATCCTCGTCCACATAGAAGGTCCGACGGGGGTTGATGTGGCGTGCGCCGGGTTTGAGGGTGGCCTCGACCACCCACATCCGATGCAGTTCGTAGCGCAGGTAATCGGGGTCGAGATGGCCGGGCTTGATCATGTCGCGAATCTTGACGTCACTGCCATG
>DIHI01000116.1:4433-31361 GCA_002420085.1 Lysobacterales bacterium UBA5700
TTGAACATGTCGGTCATGTCATTGGTGCGCAGGCCGTCGGCTGCGGTGCCGGGGTTGTCGAACTCGACGTTCGGGGCTCGCCGAACCCGCCGCTGGCCTGGATTGTAGACCCACGCCTGACGTGCCTGCTTGGCCTGATTCAGGGTTTCGTGAACCAACAACACCTGACCGGCCAGGCGCGCCGGCGAGGTCACTTCCTGATAGAAATAGACCAGGATGTTGTTGATGTTCTCGGTGGTATTGCCGGGCTTGTAGTACAGGCCGAGCAGTTCTTCTCTCAGGCCGACCATGTTGTAGGAACCGTTGGCCGTCACCGGGGCCTGGTTCGACCAGCGTGAGATGGCCGTGCCCTTGTACTTGAGCTTGTGGTTCCAGATCACTTCGTGCGGGTTGTCGGTGATCGGGAACGGGATGCCCTCGGCACAGTTCTCGACACCTTCGCCATTGGCGACCAGGGTGCAGGTGGTGGCATTGCGCTTGGTGTACTCGTAGGCCCGTTCCGGGAACGATGCCGAACGCCGGGTCGGGTAGATGTGCATCTTGAAGGTGTTCGGATACTTCTCGAACATCGCCTTCTGACCGACCGTCAACTTGTCGGCGTACTGCTTGTAGTTCTGGGCCGTGATGGTGAACTGGATCTGGTCACCACCGAACGGGTCCGGATGGAACATGCCGACCCGGTAGCCCGCCGGCGGCGCGGTGATGCCACCGGTCCATTCGGGGATGGTGCCCTCGGCATTACCGGCCTTTTCGGCACCGACCGGGGTGAGGTCACGACCGAGGCGGGCAGCCTGTTCCGGGCTGACCGCCGCCACCGAGGCGCCGGCGAAGAACACGGCCGCGCAAACGCCGACGGCCAGGGTGGTTTTGCTGATGCTGTTCATGAATGAGCCTCCCAGGTGGCCTCAGAACGAGTAGCGGATGCTGAAGGACGCGAAATCGCGATCGCGAAGCGAATTGAGGCTGCCGGCCCCGAAGAAGTTGGTGTAGGACAGGTCGACCACCCACTGATTGAGGTAGATGAACTCGGTGCCGAGCGTGACCGACTTGCGCTTCTCGATGAAGTTGCCGCCCGGACCTGGGCTGATGCCGTTGACATCGTGGTTGAACGCCAGCCGTGGTGCCACCGTCCAGGAACCGATCAGGCTGTTGTACTCGCCGCGAGCGGCGATCCGGTAGCCCCACGAGAACGAGGTCGGGAAGCCATTGGTCTGGGTGACCGGATTGCGGGCATCGCCGCTGACCAGGTCGGCGCCGCCGCCGGTGTTGGTGCCATCGCCCTGGAAGCGCAGCACATCCTGCGAAGGCAGATTCCAGAAGTTGGTGAACCCGACCTCACCGACCAGGGCAAGCTGATCGGCGCCCAGCACCTGCTGGAACAGCTTGGTGAAGGTGGTCTGCAACTGCGAGACTTCCTGACGGTCATAGCCTCGGATGAACTCACCCGGCGCGAACTGACCCAACTGACTCTTGAATTGCAGGAACGGCTGCGGGATGGCGGCATTCAACGGCGAGAGGCCGGCAAACAGCAGTTCGACGTCATCGACTTGGATGGGCAGGTTGTCGCGGTAGCTCAATTCACCCTGGAACGCCCAGCCGCCCGGCAGGGTGGTGTTCCAACTGAAGCCGAACAGGTTGATGTCCTCGGGGTATTCGACGATCACCTGGCCCGAACTGGCAGCGCTGTTGGTCACCGCCATACCCGAGAGCAGGGGCAGCCGGCTGTGATAGCGCAGGTAATAGAGGCCGAACTCGGTGTCGCCCAGTTCCGGCGAGAAATACTTCAGCGCCGCGCCGAACTGACCGCTGTCCTTGGCGGTCCGGTTCAGGCCGCGCGGCAGGGCCGAGGAGCAGCCGAGCGCGACCAGATTGGCCGGCAGGCCGGTATCGCTCTGACCGAAGCCGCTCGGGCCACTGCGACAGACGCTGTTGAACAGATCAGGGTTGTTGACCGGCTGCGGCGTGGTGCCGAAACCGAGCATGGCGAAACGGCCGCCGTCACCGGCAAAGTCGTTGGTCGAGAAGAACGTGCCGGGGGCATCGACGTCGATCTGCTCGAACTCGAACATGTACAGGGCTTCGAGTGACCAGTTCTCGTCGAAATTGAACGAGCCGTAGACCATGTCGATCGGCAGGAAGGCTTCCTTCAACTCGGCACCGGCCACACGCAGGGCGTTGACATCGACCGGGTTGATGACATTGATGCCGCCCTGGATGAAGGTGCTCTCGCCCCAACTGACCACCTGCCGACCGAGACGGAGGGTGCCGGTGCCCTGCTCGCCGAAGGTGAAGTCGCGGAACAGGAAGAAGTCGAGAACCTTGGCGTCCTGACCAACCTTGTCGCGGGCCTCGTCGCTCAGGACATCCTTGCCATTGTTCTCGAAGTCGTGGAACGCCGTGCCACGGACGAAGGCACCCCAGTCGCGCCACTTGAGCGACAGTTCGGACGTGATCTTGACGGCATTGGAGATGACGTCGCCGGCATCCCGGTAGTTGAGATTGCCGTCATCGCCATTGGCCGAGAAGGTGCCGCGCGCGTTCAATTGCAGTTGCTGGGCTTCAGCGAACCGGCCCTGGGCGGTGAGTGCGGCGACCTGGACCGCGAGGGTCGGGTCGAACTGCGACTTGGCGATCGCGCTGTCGGCGGCGTCCTGGGTGCGCAGCGACAGGCCGTAGCTGACCGTGGTGTCCCAACTGCCTTCCAACTCGCCATTGCTGAACTGGATCGCCTGCGCGGCTGGGGCAGTCAACAGGGCGGCGGCGATGGCCACCGCGATCGGGCTGCGCGCCACCCGCCGACGAAGCATGCTGTGTTCGGTATTCATGTCATGGTCCTCGGGTCTGGCTTCACTGGGTACGGATGACGGACGGGTTGGCGACCTGGACCGCCTGACCACCACTCAGCAGGAAGCTGACCATCTGGGTCTGCATTTCGACCGTGGCGGCCAGACCTTCAGGCGTTGCGGCGCTGGGTTGCAGCAGCGAACCATGACCGCCCTGGATGAAGCGGACCGCGCCACGCAGCGGGTTGCCGGCAGTCGAACCGGTCACGGTGGTCAGGCCATAGGCTCGGATCAGCGGCTCGGTGCCCGACAGCGGAGCACCCGGCACGGTGTTCGGGATGACCTGATCGGGCTGCGAGGTGCCGCCGCCGGTCAGGGCACCACCACCGACCACTTCGTGCAGCAGGATCGCCTTGCTGCCGGCGAAGGCGGCGATGTTGACCGGGTCGGCGGAATCGATGACGGTCTGGGCGATCAGGAAGAACTGATCGAACTGCGGGGTGCCGGGTTGCAGGCCAGCGGCGGCAGCGAGGCCGGCGCGGATGGCCGGGCCGAAGGTCGGCGAGCCGTTCAGCATCTGCGCGATGCCACCACCAGGAACCGACAGCACGGCACGACCAATGGTCGGCTCGAAGGTCACGAAACTGCCACCGTTGATGGCGCCCAGCGACTGGCCGACGAAGCTGACCGCATTGGCGTCGAAAGTGACGTTGAGCGGCGGGAAGGCCAACGCCGGAATGCTCGCCTTGAGCGTGAACGGATCGACGATCGCCTGCCGGTTGTTGTCGCGCGAAGTGAGCAGCGAGGCGAGATTGATGAAGTGGGCACCCGAGGCGTCGATGCTGCCGTCCGGACCTGGCGCGCCAGTCTGGTTGTTGACGAAATCGACATCGAAGGTGCGCTCACTGGCGACCGCTCCGATCGCCTGGGCCAGCGGACCACGCGCGTAGAACGGATTGGTGGTATCGGTGATGCCATGCAGCGGCTGGTCCATCGAGATCACCGCGAAGCCCTGCGAGGCGAGCGTGGCGGAGATCGCCAGGGCATCGGTGCGGTTGCGGGTGATGCCGTGGTAGTAGATCACCACCGGCCAGCCATTGGCCGGCCTGGTCCGACCGGAGGCGGCATTGGGCACGGTAACCAGCAGCGGCGCGGTGACCGTACCGGTGGCGACCGGGCGCGGGTTGAGGAAGGTCAGGTTGGTCGAGGGATTGTTCGGCCCGAGCAACTGGCCGCAGGACGGCACCTGGCCGCACGGCGCGCCCCGCCAGAACGTGTTGAGCGGCGCGGTCGGGTTCTGTGCCGTGGGTGCCGTGAGGAAGTACGGCAGTTCGATCGTGCCGAGGAAGATATCGGCGATCGGCGGCAGTTGCGGAATCGCCGCCTGGATGGTCAGTCCGGTTGGCCGCAGCACGACAGTGCCGGGCTGGGTGGTGGCCCGCACCGTTTGCAGGGTCGGGCTGATGCTCTGGGTGGTCGCCACCCAGCTCAGCACGATGTTGTCGCGGGCGATGCCGGCAGCGGCGGCGGCGGCTTCCTGAGAATTGACCAGTTGCCGCAGCGGTTCCAGCGCCTGGGCCTGGGCGTTGCTGAGCAGCGGATCGGTGCTGACGCCATTGGCGATCAGCGGGCTGGTGCGCTTGGTCAGGAAGTAGGTGGAATCGGGCGTGGCGATGTTGCCCTGAGCATCGGCGACGCCATTGGTGATGACCGCCATGTAGGAGGTGATCTGCTTCAACGGCCGGGTGAAGACGATTGCCAGGGTTCGCTGGGTGGTGTCGGTCGGCGACAGGGCTGTCACGAACTCGGTGCCGGCACCCAGTTCACGGACGATGCCGGTGACGCCACCACCCGGACCGGTGAGGGTCACCTCGAACAGGCGCACGCTCTGGCCGGGCACGATGGTGCTGGCAGCCGGCGGACGCGAGAAGGTCATCGACCAGGGCGCCACCGTGCTGAAGCCGTCAAGGGCATTGAGCGCCACCGCCGGGTCGCCGATGTTGTTCGGGTTGGCGACCGGCACATTGATCGTGAGGTCGGTGGTGCCGCTGAAGAACAGGTTGCTCGGGAACGGGACGACCGCGTTGGCGGGATCGAAGCGTGCAGTGATGACGTTGGTCACCGGTCCGCCGCCGGGATTCTGGGCTGGCGGTGCGGGCACGGCCAGGTCGGTATTGGATGAGCCGCCACAGGCGGCGAGCAGCACAGCAGTCGCGGCCGCGACCAGATGATTCCGGGCCTTCATTTACGATCTCCCCCACGAGGTTGGGTTTAGAGTTGCCACTCTATCTTAGGTAGCCGCTTAACGGAAAGGCAATACTTTCCGGTATGGACTTCGATGTTCGTCATGCTGCATGGCAGCAAGCGCCGCTGTCACAATTCGCCGAGAACTCCACCGAAATCGCCGCAGCGCAAGCCGTGGTGCAGGTTCAGCGGGTTGAGTCGGGGTCGGGCGGTTCGGGCCGGAACGGTCGCGGCGCCAGATCGAGCAGACGCCAGTCGCCATCGTCGAAGCACAGATCCTGCCCGGTTCGGCGCAGTTGCGCGGCACGCGCGCGCCAATGCGCCGGTCCCAGCGCCAGGGTGGCGACCGCTGCGGCGGCCAGCGGCCGGACAAGGTCGAGCAGACCGGCACCGGGGACGGAAACCGCCAGGTGGCGGGCCACCATGCTGCGGTAATCGAGGGTTTCGCCACCCGGCAAAGTCAGGATGCGATGGGCCACGGCGGTGCGGTCCAGGCTGGTCAGCAAGGCCGCAGCCAGATCATCGGCATGAACCGGCTGTCGTCGTCCGCGCGCCCAGACCGGCATCGGCACACGACCCAGTTTCTGCGCCAGCCGGGTCCAATGGGAGAGATTGCGATCCGGGCCGTTGCCATAGATCAGGGTCGCCCTGAGCAGGGTCGCGCTACCGCCACTGCGACGTGCCTGGGCGATGACCATCTGCTCGGCGTCGAGCAGACGCTGGGCCAGGCGTCGCTCGCTCGGGTCATTCGAGGCCAGCTTGGTCTGCGCGCTGGTCGAGGACAGCGCCGCGATCCGCACCGGCCGCTGCGGTGGACAGCGACGCAGCCAATGGGCCAAGCCATCGAGTGGACCCGCACTGACGATCTCGCTGGCCGCCGGCAATTCCAGTGGCTGCTCCGCGTACAGGTCGAACGCCTGCCAGTCGCTGCCCGTCGGCAGACGATCCCGCCCGGTTCGCCCTGGGCACAGCGGCCGCCGACCGGCCGCGATCAGGCGGGCAAGCACGGCTCGACCGACGGCACCGGTGGCGCCGAACACGATCAGATCGTGTGCGTCGGACGGCTCGATTCGCGCGGCGCTGGCAGTGGGCATGATCGTGAGCATGGTGGTCAGAGCATAGAGGCCCGCGTCGGCACTGTCGCGTCGGCAGCGCAGCGCTTGCATCCCGATCGCACTTCCCCGACCCTTGCCGACATGTCCGAAACCACCACACCGATCGCCAGCCGTGGGTTCTGGCGACGTCTGTCCGGCCCGCTGGCTGCGTTCGCCATCGCAGTCTGGGCGCATCACGACGGCCTTGCCCCGGCCATCGGCATCACCCTCGCCATCACCACCTGGTGTGCGCTGTGGTGGCTGCTCGAAGCAGTTCCGCATGCGATCACTGCCCTGCTGCCACTGGCGCTGTTTCCGGTGCTCGGCGTGCTGGAACCCGAGCAGGTCGCCAATGCCTACGGCAATCCGCTGATCCTGCTGCTGGCCGGTGGCTTCATGCTGGCTGCGGCACTGGAGCGCAACGGCGCCCATCGCCGAATGGCACTGGCCATGGTTCGCTTGGTCGGCGGCGGCAGCGGTCGGCGACTGATCTGGGGCTTTGCCCTGGCGACCGGGCTGACCAGCATGTGGATCTCCAATACCGCGACCACCCTGATGATGCTTCCGGTAGCGATGGCGGTGCTGGAGCGCTATCCCGATCCGCGCCTGGCGGCCCCCTTGATCCTGGCGATCGCCTATTCGGCCAGCATCGGCGGCCTCGGCACGCCGATCGGCTCGCCACCCAATCTGGTGTTCATGCAGGTGTACGAACAGAGCACCGGGGCAGCGCTCGGCTTCATCGACTGGATGAGTTTCGGCATCCCGACGGTGGCACTGTTCCTGCCGGCTGCGGCGCTCTGGCTGGCGCGCGGACTGTCGGCGACACCGGCAGCCACCCTGCCCGACCTCGGGCCGTGGCACAGCGGTGAGCGCAGGGTGCTGACCGTATTCGCCCTGGTCGCACTGGCCTGGATGACCCGCAGTGAGCCATTCGGCGGCTGGAGCGCCTGGCTCGACCTGCCCGGCACCAACGATGCCAGCATCGCCCTGCTCGGAGTGGTGGCGATGGCCCTGGTACCGGACGGACGCGGCGGCCGACTGCTGGACTGGCAGACCGCTGAACGCATTCCATGGGGCGCACTGATCCTGTTCGGCGGCGGCATCGCCATCGCCACCGCGTTCCAGACCTCCGGTCTATCGGAACTGGCAGCCGCGCACATGCAGGGGCTGTTCGATCTGCCCTTGCTGGTGCGGATCGCGCTGATCGCGGCCGCCGTCAGTCTGATGTCGGAGATCGCCAGCAATACCGCGACCGCCGTCCTGCTGATGCCGATTCTGGCTGCGGCCGGCACTGCGCTCGGCATCGACCCGGCCCTGCTGATGGTGCCGGCGGTGCTGTCGGCAAGTTGCAGCTTCATGCTGCCGGTCGCTACCGCACCCAATGCCATCGCGTTCGCCAGTGGACGGGTCGGCGCCATCGATATGCTCCGCCACGGCGCGGTGCTCAATCTGATCGGGGTGGTGGTGGTGACCCTGATTGCCTTCTGGTTCCTGCGCTGATGATCCTGCCGGGTCGGTTCGACATGGCGCATTCACGTCGATACGCTAAGATGCCGCCGGTCGATGTCGCCCGAATGCCGCGCGTCGCCCGGCCCGGCTCGGACCCGATCTCGCTTCAACCCCCGTCAGCGCCCCCGTCAGGACACTCATGCTAGAAGCGCTTCTGGCAACGCCATTCATCGCCGCACTTGCGGTCGCACTGGCCAGCGGTCGTTCCCGCCGGACCTCCGCCCTCATCGCCGGCTTGGCGCCGATCATCGGCCTGCTGCTGCTGGCGATGGTCACGCCTGGCGTGCTGTCCGACGGGGTGGTTCGGTCGAGCCAGGAGTGGGTGCCCGAGATTGGCCTCGCCCTCAGCCTGCGGGTCGATGGCCTGGCCTGGATGTTCGCCGGGCTGGTGCTGGCGATCGGTGGCCTGATCGTGCTCTACGCCCACTACTACCTCGACCGCGCCGACAGTGCGCCACGCTTCTTCACCTACCTGCTGCTGTTCATGGGGGCCATGCTCGGCATGGTGGTGGCCGGCAACCTGATCCTGCTGGCGGTGTTCTGGGAGCTGACCAGCCTGAGCTCGTTCCTGCTGATCGGCTACTGGTTCGGCCGGGAGGATGCACGCGAGGGCGCCAAGATGGCCCTGGTCATCACCGGGGCCGGCGGCCTGGCTCTGCTCGGCGGCGTGATCCTGCTCGGCCGGATCGTCGGCAGCTACGAACTCGATGTCGTGCTGACCTCCGGGCCGACCATCCTGGCCAGCCCGTATTATCCGGCGGCCCTGGGATTGGTGCTGCTGGCGGTGTTCACCAAGAGCGCCCAGTTCCCGTTCCACTTCTGGCTGCCGCACGCGATGGCAGCGCCGACGCCGGTGTCGGCCTACCTGCACTCGGCGACGATGGTCAAGGCCGGGGTGTTCCTGCTGGCCCGCCTGCACCCGGCCCTGGCCGGCAGCGATCTGTTCTTCTACACGGTCTCGGGGATCGGTGCTGCCACCCTGCTGGTCGGTGCGTGGCACGCGATCTTCCAGCACGATCTCAAGGGTCTGCTGGCCTATTCGACCATTTCCCATCTCGGCTTGATCACCCTGCTGTTCGGCCTCTCGACGCCGATGGCAGTGGTCGCCGGCCTGTTCCACATCCTCAACCATGCCACCTTCAAGGCGTCGCTGTTCATGGCGGCCGGGGTGATCGACCACGAGACCGGAACCCGCGACATGCGCCGGCTCGGCGGCCTGTTCGGATTGATGCCCTACACCGCCGTGCTGGCGATCGTGGCCGCGTTGGCGATGGCCGGCATCCCATTGCTCAACGGCTTCCTGTCGAAGGAAATGTTCTTCGCCGAAGCACTGGAAATCCAGGGCCATCCGGCATTCGCACTGTTCATCACCGGCACCGCGCTGTTGGCTGGCATCCTCGGTGTCGCCTACAGCCTGCGCTTCGTCCACGACACCTTCTTCGGGCGTGGCCCGCGCGCGCTGGAACATGAGCCGCATCAACCACCGCGCTGGATGCGGCTGCCGATCGAGATACTGGTGCTGCTGTGCCTGGCGGTGGGCATCGTTCCGGCCCTGACCATCGGACCGGTGCTGGCGATCGCGGCGTCCGGTGTGCTCGGCGGGCAGGTGCCCGACTACAGCCTCGCGGTCTGGCATGGCCTGAATTGGCCGCTGGCGATGAGCTTCGCGGGGGTGATCGGCGGCATTGGTCTGTACTTCGGCCTGCGCCGTCTGCTGGATCTGCACGGCGTGGTCGTCGCCTCGCTCGGCCGCCGGCTGTTCCGCTGGAATCTGCGTCGCCTGCTGGACCTGGCGGCGACCATCGGCGACCGACTCGACAACGGCAGCCTGCAACGCTATCTGCTGCTGATGATGCTGGCCGTGCTGACGGTTGCGGTCGCGCCCTTCCTGTCTGGCCTGCGCCTTGGCCTCGATGGCAGCGGCCAGTCCCTACCCCTGCTCGGCGCACTGGTCTGGACGATCGGCATCGCCGCCACCCTGGCCACCGTCCACTACCGACGTCAACGGCTGATCGCCCTGATCGTGATGGGCGCGGTCGGCCTGGCGGTCAGCCTGACCTTCGTGCTGCTGTCGGCGCCCGATCTGGCGCTCACTCAACTTCTGGTCGAGATGGCAACCATCGCCCTGATGCTGCTGGCGCTCAACTACCTGCCCCAGCAGGGCGCCGACGAACCCCCGGCACGTAAGCTGCGCGACGCGATCATCGCCATCCTCTCCGGCACCGGCATCGCGGCCCTGATCTACGCCACCATCACCCGACCCACGCGGACCGTCGCCGACGAACTACTGGTGCGCTCACTGCCCGAGGGCGGCGGCACCAATGTGGTCAACGTCATCCTGGTCGATTTTCGCGGCTTCGACACCCTTGGCGAGATCGTGGTGTTCGGCATCGCCGGCCTGATCGTCCATGCCCTGCTGCGCCGCACCCGCCTGCGCCCGGACGAGCGCATGCCCGGCCCGCCACCGCGCATGACCATCCCGACCCTGGTCGCCCAATTGCTGCTGCCGCTGGCGCTGGCGGTCTCGCTGTACCTGTTCGTGCGTGGCCACAACCTGCCTGGCGGCGGCTTCATCGCCGGCCTGGTGCTGGCGGTGCCGGTGCTGCTGCAATACCTGGTCTCGGGCAGCGCCCATGTCGAGCAACGCCTGGGGCTCGATTACACCGCCCTGATCGGCCTTGGCGTTGGCGCCGCCCTGCTGACCGGCCTCGGCAGCTTGGTGCTCGGTTATCCGTTCATGACCAGCAGCTACGGCCATCCGATCCTGCCGGTGCTGGGTGAAATCCCGCTGGCCAGCGCGATGGCCTTCGACACCGGGGTCTACCTGGTGGTGGCCGGCAGCACCCTGCTGATGCTGGCCATGCTCGGCCATGCCCGAGCCGTCGATGCCACCGAAGGAGCCCGACCATGATGGAACTCGCCCTCGCCAGCGGTGTCGGCGTGCTGGTCGCCTGCGGCATCTATCTGCTGCTGCGCGCCCGGAGCTTCGATGTCATCCTCGGCCTGACCCTGCTGTCCTATGCCGTCAACCTGTTGATCTTCTCGATGGGCCGGCTGGTGGTCGGCAAACCGCCGGTGCTGACCAAGGGCCTGGCCGCCACCCTCGAAAACCACGTCGATCCGCTGCCCCAGGCACTGGTACTGACCGCCATCGTGATTGCCTTCGCGATGACCGCCGTGCTGCTGGTGGTGTCGATCCGCAGCCGTGCCGATCACAACAGCGACCATGTCGACAGCGCCGAACCCGATGACGACACGCGCCCCGGAGATCGGTCATGAGCAGTCACTACCCGATCCTGCCGATCGTCGTTCCGCTGGCCTTTGCCGTCCTGCTGTTGCTGACCGAGCGACTGGGCATCCGCAGTCAGCGCTGGCTCGGTTTCCTCGGCTTGGGTGCCACCCTGGTCGCGATCGGTCTGCTGCTGGCACCGGCTGCGCGCGGCGAAATCGCCGTCTACCTGGTCGGCAACTGGCCGGCCCACCTCGGCATCGCACTCGCCGTGGACCGACTGACGGTGTTGATGCTGGCCGTCACCGGCGTTCTGTCAGTCGCCGTGCTGCTCTATGCCAGCAGCGGCTGGGACGAGGACGCCCCGCACTTCCACGCATTGTTCCAACTGCAACTGGCCGGCCTCAACGGCGCCTTTCTCACCGCTGATCTGTTCAACCTGTTCGTGTTCTTCGAGGTGCTGCTGATCGCCTCCTATGGCCTGCTGCTCAGCGGTGGCCGGGGCGCGCGTATGGCCGCCGGCCTGCACTACGTGGCGTTCAACATCACCGCCTCGACCCTGTACCTGGTAGCGGTCGGCCTGCTGTACGGCATCACCGGCACCCTCAACATGGCGGAAATGGGCCATCGCATCGCCACCCTGGCGCCGGCCGATCTCGGCCTGGTCAAGGCCGGCGGTCTGCTGCTGCTGATCGTGTTCTGCGCCAAGGCCGCCCTGCTGCCCCTGAACTTCTGGCTGCCCGGCACCTACAGCCGCGCCAGCGCGCCGATCGCCGCTCTGTTCGCGGTGATGACCAAACTTGGCGTGTATGCCGTATTGCGGGTCTACACCCAGGTGTTCGGCGCTGACAGCGGTGGCGCCAGCGGGCTGGCCTGGTCATGGTTGCTGCCAGCCGCCACCCTCGGCCTGATGCTGTCTGCGCTCGGCGCACTGGCGGCCGATTCGCTACGCCGATTGGCCGCCTACCTGGTGGTCGGCTCGGCCGCCACCCTGTTCATCGCAGTGGCCCTGGCCAGCCCGGCGGCAATCGGTTCGGGACTGTACTACCTGCTGCACTCGACCCTGATCGGCGGCGCCCTGTTCCTGATCGCCGACCTGGTTCGCGGCCAGCGGACACTGGCCGGCGACGGCTTCCATCGCATCGACACCATCCGCCACACCGGCCTGCTCGGCAGCCTGTTCCTGCTGGCCGCCGTCAGCGCGGCAGGACTGCCGCCCCTGTCCGGCTTCATCGGCAAGTTCAGCCTGATGGCCGCCGTGCCGGATGGCCTGGAAGCGACGCTGTGGACCGCCATCCTGGTCAGCAGTCTGCTGATCGTACTGGCCCTGGCCCGCGCCGGCAGTCGGCTGTTCTGGCAGGTGCCGGACACACTGGCACCGGCTTCGCAGGCCACCGAAACCGTCAGCGACGAACGCCCTGCCCCGACCCGACTGTCGCGACGGGAACTGGCCGCCACCGCCCTGCTGCTGGCACTGGGCATCGCACTCACCATCGGTGCCGGCCCCTTGCTGCGCTACACCTACGAAACCGGCCATCAACTCGCCCATCCCGGCAACTACCGCCACGCCGTGCGCAGCGCCACACCGATCGCCTCACCCGGCCACGCACCCGCACCCGGAGAACACCACCCATGACCGCCCCGGTCCGCCGCCTGTTCCCCTCGCCGGCACTCAGCCTCACGGTGGCGCTCGCCTGGCTGCTGCTGGTCGGCTCGCTGGCGACCGCGCACATGCTGTTCGCCCTGGTCCTGGCCTGGCTGCTGCCACACGCAGCACAGCGACTGCGGCACTCGCAGGCCGGCCTGCGGCGACCGGCCGTGATCGTCCGCCTGAGCCTGATCGTGCTGTGGGACATCGTGCTCTCCAACATCGAGGTCGCCCGCCGCATTCTCGGCTCGGAAAAGGCGATCCGGCCCGACTACATCTGGATTCCGCTCGACATCGAAAACCCCTACGGCATCGCCGCCCTGGCCGGCATCATCACCATGACCCCCGGCACCCTGTCGGCCGACCTCAGCCCGGACAACCGCCACCTGCTGGTGCATTGCTTCCACCTCGATGACGGGCCGGCCCAGATCGACCAGATCAAGCAGCGCTACGAGCGCCCGCTGCGGGAGATCTTCTCGTGACCACGCCTCTGACCACAGCGCCGCTCGCCCTGCCGCCGATCCTCGAAACCGGCATCGCCCTCACCATGGCCATGCTCGGCCTGGCCATGCTGCTGAACGTCTATCGCCTGCTGCGCGGACCAACCCTGGTCGATCGCATCCTCGCCCTCGATACCCTCTACATCAACACCGTCGCCCTGCTGATCCTGTTCGGCATGCGCCTGGGCACGGTGATCTACTTCGAGGCGGCCCTGATCATCGCCATGCTCGGCTTCGTCGGCACCGTGGCTCTGTCCAAGTACGTCATGCGTCGGGACATCATCGAATGAGCACCGAACTCGCCCTGCACTGGCAGATCCTGATCGTCGCCCTGCTCGCGGTCGGCGGCTTCTTCTCGCTGGTCGGTTCGATCGGCCTGGCCCGGCTGTCCAACTTTCTCAAGCGCCTGCACGGCCCGACCAAGGCCACCACGCTTGGCGTCGGCGGCATTCTGCTGGCCTCGATCCTCCAGCACAGTCTGGCCGGCGACGGCCTCGGCCTGCGCGAACTGCTGATCACCGTCTTCCTGTTCCTCACCGCCCCGGTCAGCGCCCACCTGATGGCCCGCGCCGCAATCGCCAGCGACCCGGAAAGCCACGCTCCCAGCGCACCACCGCCCGAGTCCGAGCGCGGCGATTGAAGCAGGCCGCCTGACACCCGCCGTGATCTCGCGGCGTCATCGACCCATGGCCTCGGCAAGTCGGATCCAGATGCCAGAGCGTTGCAGCGACCGCCGTCTCTGACCCTCGATCGACTCGCGCATCATTGCCGCGCATGGCGTGGCAAGCAAGCAACCGCCTGCCCTGGGGTCAGTTCAGACGATCCTGGCAGGCAGTCGCCCAACGCCATGCATGAAAACGATGCCGGACACGTTGGGCACCGCGAGTGGTCAGACCCCTTGCGGCTGCATCACCTGCCACGCGATGAAGCCCACGAAGGCGATCAGCAGCAGGGCGCCACCCTTGCGGTAGATGCGGTTGTCGCCAAACGCCAATGGATAGAGCGCGGCGGCAAACAGGAACATCAGGGGGATTTCGTAGCGGATCAGGCTCGGGCTGACCGGAATCGGTGCGATCACGGCGGTGGCGCCAAGCACCAGCAGGATGTTGAACAGGTTCGAGCCGAGCACATTGCCGACCGCGATATCGCTGTCGCCACGCCAGGCCGCAACGCTGGATGCCGCTAGTTCCGGCAGTGAGGTGCCGATGGCGACGATGGTCAGGCCGATGGTCAGTTCGCTCATGCCCCACATCCGGGCCAGTTCGACCGCTGCGCCGACCATCATCTGCGAAGCGACCAGCAGCAGCACGAAGCCCAGGCCGATCCGCGCGATATCCTTCCAGAGCGCATGCGGTGCGCTGTCGGTATGCTCCAGTTCCGCCTCGACGATCTGCGGCTCGGTGCGGCTGCCGAAGCCGATCACCATCATCAGCCCGACGAAACCGAGCATCAGCAGGCCGCCTTCCACCGGGTTCAGGCGCCCATCCATACCGAGCAGCCAGAGCGCCAGCGAGGTCAGCAACAGCAGCGGGATCTCCAGCCTGAGCAATCGAACGTGGATGATCAATGGGGTCAGCAGCGCCGATACACCAAGAATCAGGCCGACGTTGGCGATATTGCTGCCGACCACGTTGCCGACCGCGATGTCGAGCCGACCATTGATCGCGGCAGTGAGGTTGATCGACAGTTCCGGCAACGAAGTACCGAAGCCCACCAAGGTCATGCCGACCACCAGGCGGCTGACACCCATGCGCAGGGCGATGGTGCCAGCACCGCGCACGAAGGCATCAGCGCCGTACACCAGCAGGGCCAGACCGATGCCGAATTGCAGGAGTTGCAGGATCATTCTTACCAGCCACATGCGTTGCGGGCGGTCATTGTAGCCGCCCGCACGTTTTCTGTCGATGATGCCGGATCAGCCGCAACGATCGTCGCAGCAAGCTGGCTGCCGTGGCGCGGAGCATCTGCCTGCCCCGCTAGCACGCCGCCCGCGTCCCATCCCTCAGTGGCAAACCAGCCGCCGAATCCCCGCCCACCCAGAATGTGCATGTACAACGCACCGCTGGCACCGAAGACCCGGCTGGGCCAGCAGCACCCGGCACGGATCATGGTTGCGCATGATCCACCCTTGGTCGTCTTACACGTTGCACCTGCTCCGGTGTTTCCTCACTCGGACGCGATCTGTCGATACAAAAACGGCCCGCGCAGTCGAGAATGGGCCATGATGAACACCTACAACAGAGCGAGACCCGCAAGAACTACCGCAATACCCGACATGCCACTCAAACCGATTCTTTGGTAACCCAGCAATGTCGACTCCAACACGAGTTGTCCACTCGACGCCAACGCAACCCCGGCAAGCAAGCCAAAACTCGTCCAGACGGCTACCCGCCGAGTGAACGTACCCGCAGCCGCGACCGACCGCTGTCCGAGTGCCATGCGAATGGCCAATTCGCGGCCATTGGCCGACGAAAACGCGACGATCAGCGACTGGATGACCGCCATCATAAGTGCTATCACCAGCATGGACGTCGCTGCCAATGCGGTAAACAGCCGCGTGATCGGCAAGCGTTCACGTGCGATGTATTCTGTCATCCACTCGCCATCATCGATGGCGACGCTGCGGTAGTGAGCGCGCAACGTGGATACCAATGCATCCACGCGCCGCGCCTCCTCGACCGTCGCACGGACTACCAACTCGAAATGTCTGCAACTCTCGTCAGCGCCGATCGGCCTGGCGACCAGTACGCGATCTTGCGGACGCAGCACACCTGACAGGATGCCTCGGGTTCTTCCGATCAGACTGGTCCCCTGGGTGAACAGCTCCGCACCGCGATCCGACCCCTGAAAAACGCTGACCCCCGTTCCCATGTCGGAACGGGTGAAATCCCGGCCTTGAATACCGCTGGTCCCTATTACACCGAAGAAGCCAGGACCGGCCCCGATACCGATACCGATGTTGTCGTCTGCGCCCTCGGAAAAACCAAGATGCTTTCTGAACTGCCATGGCGCGTTGCAGGCCAACGTGACGCGCGATGCACCGAGCATTGCAGCCGTTCGATCGTAGATACCCAACTGTATCTCATCACGCGAAGCCGGCGAGACATCCAGCGGAATCGCCATTGCATACGTTCGAAGACCCTCCGGTCGGTAGCCAAGGTCGCGCGATTGCAAGCCGAGCAGGTGATTTCCAGTGCTTACGGCTGTCGCAAGGACCAGCACGATCAACGCAAAGGCACTGGTCCAGATAGCCAGATAGGGTCGTACTGGAAGGGTGCTGCGAGCACTGCCATTCGCGAAGCCAGGCAGGTCGAGCCTGCGTAGCGCGGCGGTCGTGTACGCCAGGGCGGCGACCACTGACATCACCAGCCCGGTGAGCAGAACAGGCCAGGGCGTGATGTCCTCGACATCACTTCCAAGCCAACACTGTGTGAGCCAGACGGCGACCGCTCCGAACAGGGCTGGGGCGGTCACTGTCATCGCCGTGCGCCGGGCCATCATCGCAAGCAGATCTCGCCGTCTGGCGCCAAGCGCCCGCCGCACATGCATCGCCCCGCGCTCGCCTGTCCCGCGTACCACGCCCCATGAGGCCACCAACAGCAAACCGATCACCGCTGTTGCGATGGACAACGGTTGCAGCCAGCGCCACTCGCTCTCGATAGCGCGAGCGATCTCCGATGAGAGGGGCGCATGGAGCATCCGGCTGCCGAATAAATCCGGACGAAACAACTCCTTGTCATCACTGAGCGCGTCGAGTCGTGCGGGTGAAATCCCCTCGCCGCGAACCAGCAAGACGCTGGCGTCCGAATCGGCAGCGGGCATGCACCGCATCACCACGACAGCGCCGGTCGAATCCAGGAGGATCTTCAAGCGATCGAGATTCGCCGGGCTCAGCGCATACCCCACCCCGCCGATATCGAGCCGCTCGCCAAACTTCCGGTGGATACTGTGATCGGCCAGAACCACCGACGGGTCGCATTCGGGCGCCACGTCCACCAGCATTTGCGACCACGCCTCAGGTGCCACATCCGCTATCGTGACGGAAACGGCCCGATCCTCGGCATTGGCTACGGTCTGGTGATCCCGGATGGGGATCACGCTTGCCGACTTGCCCAACCGTGCTGCCACGTCCCGGATCGTCGCTTCAGGCCATCCGACCCGCTGCAAAGCCTGCGACCCGTCTCGCGGGATGATCAGGTAACGTGTGAGGACGTGCGTTCTCGGATCGCCTTGACTCAGTGTCTCGAACTGATGAGCGACGACGGATATGCGCGCCATCAGGGCCATGGCCAGCATGGCCGCCAAGCCGAACCCGATATCGATGCGGGTGCCGCGATGATCCGACGATGGGCGCATCGAGCGCACGCGCCGAGCTTTACTTCGGACTGAAGGACCGATCGAAGCTGACCTTGACAACCTGGATCAAGTAGCCATCCGACTGCGCGGCCCACTCGTCGAGTTCGCGGCGCAACGTGCTGCATGCCTCACAAAAATCGACATCGAACACGACCAACTGCACGGTCGGCGAGTCGTGTTTGATCTCGACGCCAGATTCAAGATCACCCAGATTCTCCGTCACGACATGGGGGCAGGCCGTGTTGCTGGCAACCAGTGCATCAGCGATGCTGCGGCCCAGCGCGCCGGCGATTTCAGCCCCGAACACCCCGACGCAAATACCGCTGTGATTGTAAACCCGCAGCGCCGGAACACTGCCCTTGTCATCTGCACCGAGTTGGGCCGCCTTGAATGCAGCAAGGCTGATCGTTGCTTCTGAAACGGGTGATCCCGCATGACTGACCAGCGGAACGAGAAGAAGGACGGCTTGGGCTACAAAAGCGGACAGGCAGAGTTTCAATTGCTTTGACATTGGCTTCATTCGCTAGTTTGTGTGGGGATTGAAATTGAGACAGTTACCGTGATGCTGACAGCAGCGAGGAGCAGAAACACCTGATCGGCGTCGGCGTTGTACGCGCCTTCTCCGCTTGCACCGATGGTGCGTGAGAGTGGAAAGAACCAACCCGAAAGGATGTTGGGGGCGATGTCCCATGTGGCCTCTTCCACAAGCCGAGAAAGAATGATGCCAACGAGTGCGCCGATAATGAGGCGGTGCAGGCTGCGGAAGCGTGGCAGCAGCAGTGTCGAATAGAGCAATAGTGCGAGTGCTACAGACGCGATCTCAGTCGTCTCAGAAAATGGCGGAACAGGGGCCGCCGAACAGATCGCGGCTACGACAGCAAGGATAAACAATCCGATCGTCTGAAACATGTTGTGCGGTCTGACTGCTATTTGACGACAAATCGCCGTGCAAGCCCGCAGGCTAGGCCGGCCTCAGGGTGCCAGTGACAGGAAAAATCCGGCCGAAGCATCGACTCATCACGAGGGTGCCGCCTGCCCCACAGCCTTTGCGCGCAGTCTTTCAGGTACGTGGCAATCAACATGCGGGCACCGTCGCACTGTGCGGGGGTGATGTCAAGCGTTGTGGAAGGACGATCACCCATATGGCCTGGTTCGGATGTGCATGCGGCGGTTTGGCCTCGCCACACGCACCGTGGAGGTCTGCGTGGGCTGGATTCGGTACTGCATTCCTGCCAGCGACACGCATCTGACAGCGCGGGGGTGCGGACGGCTTCGTGGGCGAATGCCGGCCGCGCAATCTGTTACCCGGGTCGAGTCAGGGCCGCGTAGGCCGACCGTTCGATTCCGGTGAGCGGCCGTCGGGTCGCGCACGCCGGGCCAAGCCGATCAGCCGCTTTTCCGCGTGTTCGGGCTGGGCTGATGCGTTCCCAGGTTTCGTGACGAGGTTCGATGCGCGGCTGCTGTCTCATGCACCGAGGACAATGCACCGAATCCAGCCGAGTGGTCAGTTCGGCTGGTCGGTCATTCGCCCGGAAACTGGAAGTGTCGTTGCAGTCCGGACCAGCAATCGGGGTAGTCGAGTTGGCGCCAGGGGGCGGCCAGGGCGGCGGCGCTCGGGCGCAGGACGGCGCGGGTCTCGAACATGAAGGCCATGGTGCCGGTGATGATGTCCGGTTTGCTCAGGTCGGCGTGGCTGGCCTTCGCGAAGGTGGCGGCGTCCGGGCCATGGCCGCTCATGCAGTTGTGCAGCGAGCTTCCACCCGGGACGAAGCCCTCGGCCTTGGCGTCGTAGACGCCGTGGATCAGGCCCATGAATTCGCTGGCGATGTTGCGATGGAACCAGGGCGGCCGAAAGCTGTGCTGGGCAACCAGCCAGCGCGGCGGGAAGATCACGAAGTCCATGTTGCTGGTGCCGGGGGTGTCGCTTGGCGAATGCAGCACCAGGAAGATGCTCGGGTCGGGGTGGTCGAAGCTGATCGAGCCGATCGTGTTGAAGCGGCGCAGGTCGTACTTGTACGGGTAGAGGTTGCCGTGCCAGGCGACCACGTCGAGCGGGGAATGGCCGATCGGTGCCGACCACAGGTGGCCCTGGAACTTGCCGAGCAGGCGAAAATCGCCCTCGCTGTCCTCGAAGGCGGCGCGCGGGGCGAGAAAATCGCGCGGATTGGCCAGGCCATTGCTGCCGATCGGGCCGAGGTCGGGCAGTTTCAGTGCGGCGCCGTAGTTCTCGCAGACATAGCCGCTGGCGCTGCCGTCCGGCAACGAGACGGCAAACCGCACACCGCGTGGGATGACCGCTATTTCCTGCGGTTCGATCTCCAGCACGCCCATTTCGGTGGCGATCCGCAGCCGGCCCTGCTGGGGCACGATCAGCAGTTCGCCATCGGCATCATAGAAATAGCGG
Organism: Lysobacterales bacterium UBA5700; assembly: GCA_002420085.1. Classification (GTDB taxonomy): domain Bacteria; phylum Pseudomonadota; class Gammaproteobacteria; order Xanthomonadales; family Xanthomonadaceae; genus UBA11164. The sequence goes on from DIHI01000116.1 coordinate 24,201, forward strand.
CCGATCATGTCGCGATTGGCGGTGTACAGGTAGATGGCGACGCCGGTTCCGGCCTCTGGGCCACCGTTGCCAGCCATGGCGAACAGGCCATCGATGAAGTCGGTCTCGCTGGGCGGGGCGGGCGGTGGGCTCCAGCGCAGGCGCTCGGGCGTGGTCGGTCGGGTGTCGTTCGCGCTGTCGAAGGCCGGATGGGACCGCAACTCGAACCGGCCGTGGACGGCCGAGGGTCGGATGCGATACAGCCAGGTACGCCGGTTGCTGTGCCGAGGTGCGGTAAAGGCGGTGCCGGAAATCTGTTCGGCGTACAGGCCGTAGGCGCAGCGCTGCGGCGAGTTCTGGCCGATCGGCAGGGCGCGTGGCAGGGCTTCGCTGGCAAATTCGTTGCCGAAGCCGGATTGGTAGCCGCTGGGTACACGTTCGAGCAAGGTCATGTCCTGAATCCCGGTCAGGTCGGAAGCGGATCGAGGGTGTGGCGACGCGCGGCGCGGTCGGGCGCTCCGCCCTGGCGGGCGGGCGAACAGGCCATCACGGGGCGGTCGGACGGTGCAGTCATGGCCGGAATGGTCGGTGCCGGTGGTCTCCGATGCCGGCACCGACTCCGGCACCGGCACCGATCGGCATCACAGCACGCCGCGCCGCATCTGGTCGCGCTCGATCGACTCGAACAGGGCCTGGAAGTTGCCTTCACCGAACCCTTCGTTGCCTTTGCGCTGGATGATCTCGAAGAAGATCGGGCCGATGCAGTTCTGGGTGAATATCTGCAACAGCAGCTTCTTGCCGGTGTCGGGGTCGGCATCGATCAGGATGCGGTTGCCACGCAGACGCGGCACATCCTCACCGTGCCCAGGAATGCGCTGGTCGATCACTTCGTAGTAGGTGTCGGGGGTGTCGAGGAAGGCGATGCCCTGGCTGCGCATGGCTTCGACGGTGGCGTAGATGTCGTCGGTGAAGCAGGCGATGTGCTGGATGCCCTCGCCCTTGTACTCGTCGAGGTATTCGTTGATCTGCGACTTCGGGTCGCTCGATTCGTTGAGCGGGATGCGGACGATGCCATCCGGGGCGGTCATCGCCTTGGAAATCAGGCCGGTCTTGGCACCCTTGATGTCGAAGTAGCGAATCTCGCGGAAATTGAACAGGCGCTCGTAGTAGCCGGCCCACGTCTCCATGTTGCCGAAGTAGAGGTTGTGGGTGAGGTGGTCGATGAAGGTCAGACCGAAACCGATCGGGTTCAAGTCGGCACCTGGGATCGGCTCGAAGTCGGCATAGACGTCGCCGGACTCGCCATAGCGATCGACCAGATACAGCATGGCGCCGCCGATGCCGGCCACCACCGGGCGCTGCACGGCGCGGGTGGCCTCGCGGGCGATCCGCTCGCCGCCGCGTGCCAGCACCTGCTGCTGAACCCACTCGGCCGGCTTGCCGAACCGGACCGCGAAGCCGCAGGCGCTCGGTCCGTGGAGGCTGGCGAAATCGGCCGCGAAGCTGTCCGGGTCTTCATTGACCAGGAAATTCACGCCCCCCTGTCGGTAGACGGTGATCGGCCGCTGGCGATGGCGCAGCACGGCGGTGAAGCCCATCCGGCGAAACAGGTCATGCAGGATCGACGGATCGGGCGCGGTGAACTCGACGAACTCGAAACCGTCGATCGCCATCGGGTTCTCGAACCGGACCGGCTCCATTCCGGGATTCGGGGTGCCGGGATTCGGGGCATGGACGATGCTGGGTTGGGCGCTCATGGCAGACCTCCTAGAATGCGGGATTCGGCGCGATACGGCGGCCGGACAGTATTGGTTTCAATTGTAACTACTATCAAGGCGCAGCGCAGCATGGCCAACCACACCCTGCTGGACCTGGACAGTTTCCTGCCTTACCGGCTGAGCGTGCTGTCGAACCGGATCAGCCAGACCATCGCCAAAGCCTATGGCGAGCGGTTCGGACTGAGCATCACGCAATGGCGGGTGATGGCGGTGCTGGGCCGTTATCCCGATCTGTCGGCAAACGCGGTCGCCGAGCGCACCGCGATGGACAAGGTCGCGGTCAGCCGGGCGGTGAATGCCCTGCTGGCCGAGGGCCGGCTGGAACGCGACACCCACGGTGAAGACCGCCGTCGCTCGGTGCTGCGCCTGTCCGAGGCCGGCTACGCCATCTACGATGAGGTGGCCCCGTTGGCCCTGAGCTACGAACGGGCGCTGCTGAGCCGACTCGATCCCGAACAACGGCAGGTGCTGTCCGACCTGCTCGACCTGCTGAGCGACAGTCAGTCGATGGCCGCCGACGTGTTGTGAGCACATCCGGGCCGGCTCGACCGGACCGCCACCCCATTCCCCCTGCTTCGGAGTCTGCCATGTCCTACGTGTACTGCCTGCGCGGTATTGCTTCCGGTCGCGAATACCCGGCCGATGTCGCCATGAACCTCGATCCGATCGATGGTCGTCCGGTCGAAATGGTCCTCGACCTCGACCGACTGCGGTTCGATCATCCCGATGCCGGCTGGTATCGACCGGCGCGCAAGGACATGTGGCGGTTCGGTGCGCTGCTGGCCCTGGACATCAACAACCCGGACGATGCCCGCCACATCGTTGCCCTCGGCGAGGGCCACACCCCACTGCTGCCCTACTCTGACCATCCGCTGGCGGCCAGGGCCGGACTGGAACTCCTGGTCAAGGAGGAGGGCAAGGCATATCCGGGCTTCGGTGCCAATCCGACCCAGAGCTTCAAGGATCGCGGCATGGCGATGGTGGTGGCCCAGGCGCGTCGGCTGGGGCTGACCCGTCTGGCGGTGCCGACCCAGGGCAATGCCGGGGATTCGTTGACCCGCTATGCCCTGGCTGGCGGCCTGGAGGTCGTGGTCGCGATGCCGGACGACACCCCGCTACCGATCCTGGGCAGTGTTGCTGCGGCGGCCCACCGGCACCCGGACCGGGTGAAGCTGGAACTGCGGGGACCGACCATCCGCGAGGCCGGTGCGCTGCTGCGGGAAAAATACCTCCCGCACGGCTGGTTCACGGTGGCGACATTCCAGGAACCCGGCTGGCGGATCGAGGGCAAGAAGACCCTGGGCCTGGAAATCGCCGAGCCGGCACCCGGCCAGACCCGCTGGTCACTGCCGGATGCGGTGATCTACCCGACCGGTGGCGGCACCGGGGTGCTGGGCATGTGGAAAGCCTGGGCCGAGTTGGAGCGGCTCGGTCTGATCGACGGCCGCCGACCCCGCCTGTACTGCGTGCAGAGCGAGACCACGGCGCCCCTGGTTCATGCCTACGCCTGCGCGGCGCTCGATACTGAACTGACCGAGCCACTCGGGCCAACCCTGGCGACCGGTCTGAACGTCCCTGGCGGGGTCGGTCATTTCCGGGTGCTGGAAATCCTGCGCGCCAGCGGCGGCGCGGCACTGGCGGTGACCGAAGCCGAAATCGCCACGGAATTGGCGCGGGTCTGGCGTGAGAAGCGCTGGTGGATCAGCCCGGAAGGCGCAGCCTGTCTGGCAGCGCTGCCACAATTGCTGGATCGCCGCCTGCTGCGGCCAGGCGAGCGCGTGGTCGTGGTCAATACCGGCTCGCTGGAAAAATACCTGCCGAACCTGCGCCACCTGCTGTAGCGCCGGGTCCGGCGATGAGGATGGATCGGGCCGAAACCCGATCCATCCCATCGGCATCACTTGACGCCATGCATCAGGCGATTGATCAGCGGCGCCACCAGCAGGAAGAAGGCACCCACGCCCAGGCCCAGCCAGAACAACTGGCCGAACACGCTGGCATAGCCCTCGATCGAGCCGGCACTGGCACCGTGACCGCCACTGGCCGCGATCGCCGCGAACAGGCCGGCGACGTAGTTGCCCATCGCCACCGACAGGAACCAGCCACCCATTGCCAGGCCCACTTCCTTCGGACGGGCCAGCTTGGTCACCATCGACAGTCCGATCGGACTCAGGCACAGTTCGCCCATGGTGTGCAGCAGATAGCACAGGGTCAGCATCAGCGCCGGCACACGGCCATCAGCGCCCTGCATGAACTGGATGGAGAACACCAGTGCGTAAAAACCGAGCGCCACGCCGATCAGGCCGAGCGAGAACTTGCGCGGGATCGACGGATTGATGCCGCGCTGGTCCAGCCGTGGCCACATCCAGGCGAACACCGGGGCCAGCAGGATGATGAAGATCGGATTGGCCGACTGGAAGATGGTGAAGTTCAGGCCGAACGGCATGTCCACATAGTCGCGGGCGAAGAAGTTCAGCGACGAGCCGGCCTGCTCGAACAACGACCAGAACAGGGCGTTGGCGGCAAACAGAATCAGCATCGCGATGTAGCGATGCAGTTGCACTTTGTCCTTGCTGGCGAAACCGCTGTAGACGAAATAGATCGCCAGGCCGGCCATCAGCACCAGCAGCAGGATGCCGAGGATGTCGCTGCGGCTGAGCAGGAAATAGATCGGGATCAGCAGGATGCCGGCACCGACCAGCACCTGGGCCAGCGGTCCGTAGCCGGTCTTGCCCTCCGGCGCGGCCCCGACATGACCGATCCAGCCCTTCAACGCCTGGAACACGATCAGGCCGAGCACCATGCCGATGGCGGCGGCGAGAAAGCCCCATTTGAATCCATACAACGCGCCGATGATCGTGCCGCAGATGATCGGCGCCAGGAAGGCACCGGCATTGATGCCCATGTAGAAGATCGTGAAGCCGGAATCACGCCGGACATCGCCCGGAGCGTACAGCTTGCCGACCATCGCCGAGATGTTCGGTTTGAACAGGCCGTTGCCGACCACTACCAGACCAAGCCCGAGCAGGAAGGTGGTCAGGTCGGGCGCCAGCAGCATGACCATGCCGACCGACATCAGGGCACCACCGAGCATGATCGAACGCTGGTAGCCAAGCACCCGATCGGCGACATAGCCACCGGCGATGCCGGTCATGTAGACCATGGCGGTGTAGCCGCCATAGGTCAGGCTGGCCTGTTCCTCGGCGCCCTCGCCAAGGTGGGCGAAGAAGGCGGCGGCGACATACGGCGCGAGGATGGCGCGCATGCCGTAGTACATGAATCGTTCCCAGAACTCCGACCCGAACAGCATCCACAGTCCGCGCGGATGGCCGAGGAATTCGCCCGACGGTGGTGGTCGGAATCCGTCGTGATCGGCGTTCGAGGCATCCTGCGATCCGGGCGTGGACCCGGCAGGCGCTGGCGTTGGCTTCATGGTGGGCTCCCTGTGCTGGCCGGATCGCGGATCGGGCCGGTTATGGTGTCGTTATGGTGTCTCGATCGGCCGCCGAAGCACCGGCGCCGCCGGAAGCTTTACCCCCCAGCCTGCACGTCGTCAACGATTTTCTGCACGTTTGCCGGCTGCGCGTCGCACTCAACCGGCCGGGTAGTGATAGGAAGCACCCAGTCCGAGCGGCAGGCCGAGTGCCCAGAACCCCAGCAGGAACAGGGTCCAGGCGATCAGGAACGTCAGACTGTATGGCAGCATCATCGCCACCAGGGTGCCGATCCCGCTCGATTTCACATAACGCTGACAGAACACCACGATCAGCGGGAAGTACGGCATCAGCGGGGTGATGATGTTGGTGGTGGAGTCACCGACTCGATAGGCGGCCTGGGTCAGGTCCGGCGACAGCCCGAGTTGCATCAGCATCGGCACCAGGATCGGTCCGATCAGTGCCCACTTGGCACTGGCCGATCCGACCAGCAGGTTGATGAAGCCGGTCAGCAGGATGATGCCGATCAGCGTCGGTCCCATCGGGAAGGCCATCGCCTGGAGCCAGTTGGCACCCTTGACTGCGATCAAGGCACCGAGGTTGGACTCGCCGAACGCGGCAATGAACTGGGCGGCGAAGAACGCCATGACGATGTAATAGCCCATGCCACTCATCGCCTTGCTCATGCCGGCGACGATGTCGCGATGACTGGCCACGGTGCCGGCGACATAGCCGTAGACGATCCCAGGAATGAGGAAGAACACGAAGATCAACGACACTATCGACTGCATCAGCGGTGCGCTTGCCAATGCCAGTTCACCGCTGGCCGCACGCCAGGGCGACTGTGCCGGCCAGGCACTGAGCACCAGCATCAGAGCGGCGACCAGCATGGCGGCCAGGGCCAGCCATAGACCGCGCCGCTCGTGTCGGGTGAGTGCCTCCATGCCCGGTGCGCCATCGGCAGCGGTGTCGCCATCGACCGGTGTCGAGGCCAGGCGGGGTTCGATCACCCGGTCGGTCAGCAGCCAGCCGAGCGCGATGATCAGCAAGGACGAGGCGGTCGTGAAGAAGTAGTTGTTGAGCGGATTGATCACCACGCCCGGATCGATCACCCCGGCGGCGACCTGGGTGATGCCGGCCAGCATCGGATCGAGACTGGACGGCACGAAATTGGCCGAAAAGCCCCCGGAAACCCCGGCGAAGGCCGCCGCGATGCCTGCCAGCGGATGCCGTCCGGCGGCATGGAAGATCACCGCACCGAGCGGGATCACCAGCACGTAGCCGGCATCGACGGCGGTATGCGAGACGATCCCGACCAGGATCACCATCGGGGTCAGGAACGCACGCGGAGTGGCGCCAAGCATCGCCCGCAGCCCGGCCTTGATGAAGCCGGTGTGCTCGGCGACGCCGAGGCCGAGCATGGCGACCAGCACCACGCCGAGCGGGTGAAAGCCGACGAAGGTCTGCACCATGCGCGCCATGAAGCCAGTCAGGGCGGCACCATCTAGCAGGTTGTGGATCCGGATCGCCTCGCCGGTGCGTGGGTCGATCTCGCTGAAGCCGATGTCGGACAGCGCCCAGGACGCCAGCCACACCAGGCCGAGAAAGACCAGGAACAACACCGCCGGGTCCGGCAGTCGGTTGCCGACCCGTTCGATCAGATCGAGTACACGGACGATGCCGCCACGGGCGGTCGGGGCATTTTTCGCATTCATCAGGGGGCGGTTTCGCAGCGGACAGCGGCTGATGATAGCCAATCAGGCGTCGGCGGGCGTGCTGGCCGGCTGATCGAGCACGCTGCGCACTTCGTACAGTTCCGGAAAGAAACTCAGTTCCAGCGCCTGTTTCAGGAAGCCGACGCCGGACGAACCACCGGTGCCGCGCCGGTAGCCGATGATCCGCTCGACCGTCTTCATGTGCCGGAATCGCCAGAACTGGAAGCCGTTCTCGACATCGACCAGCAACTCGCA
>DIHI01000116.1:31462-54851 GCA_002420085.1 Lysobacterales bacterium UBA5700
ACGTGCGGCCGTCGCCAGTCGCGCGCGGTGCAGCCATTCGGTACAGCATGGCCGGTGCGCGCCAGGTGCAGCAGGAACTCATCGTACAGACTGGGCGCCGCCAGCGCCTCGGCAAGTGTGGCGCTGGCGGCGGGATCGTGATCGAACACGGCGAGCATGTCGGCGTTCTTGTTGCCGAGCATGAACTCGACCACCCGATACTGGAGCGACTGGAACCCCGATGCCTGGCCGAGCGCGGGTCGGAAGCTCAGGTATTCGCTCGGGGTCAGGGTGTCGAGCACGGCCCACTGCTCGATCAGTTGTCGCTGGATCTGCTTGATCCGCGCCAGATGCTTCTGGACGGCACCCAGCGTGTCGACACGCAGGCAGGCCATCGCCGCCCGCAGTTCGTGGATCACCAGCTTCAGCCAGAGTTCGGCGACCTGATGCTGGACGATGAACAGCATTTCATCGTGGCAGGGCGGGTCGCTCAGTGGCACCTGGGCCGACAGCAGGGCATCGAGATGCAGATAGCCGCCGTAACTGAGGCGGTCGCGCAGGTCGGTGGCGATTTCCCGTTCCAACGGGCGCAGATTGTCGGATGGCTTCATGGGCCTGGGCTCGGATGCGGGGGTGGTCGGACGGAACTGGCCGGCGGCAGACCCGGTCCAGGCCGTGCCTGCGGTGGTCCGGCGTCACCCATGGTACGGCAGGCCGGATGCGGCACGTGCAGATCGTGGGTCGGGCGCGGGTTCGAGCCGATGGCCGACCGATCACGCCGGCACGGCATCAGCCCGACTCGGGATCGGCTAAAGAGTACGAAAACCCGGCCGATAGGGCGTGTTGGCGGGGTCGCGCATTCCGCTGCCATCGGCACCGCGACCGCCACGGCATTTCCCAGAACCGGAGAACACCATGATCCAACTCGAAGACGGCACCGCGCCGACCTCGGTCCTCATCATCGGCCGCGCCAACGAGAGCGAACGCGGTTTGCAGGCCGCGCTGAACGAACAGGGGCTGGACTGGCAGGTCCGCCGAGTCGAGGACGCCGATGCCGCGCTGGCAGCCGTGACCGGCGATGCGATCGATATCGTGGTCGCCGATGCGCGGGCGATCGGCCGGCGCGCGGTCGGCCTGCTCGACGAGTTCCGTCGGCACCACCCCGAGGCGGTGCGGCTGCTGATGCTCGGCGACCAGGGTGAGCCGCCGGATGCCGCCATGATGGAAATCGCCCATCGCATCCTGAGCCATCCATTGTGTGCCGAAGAACTGGTCGAAACCGTCTACGGGGTGCTCGAACTGCGGGAACTGCTGGATTCGCCACGGCTGAAAGGTTTCGTCGGGCGGATCACCGATCTGCCGCCGGCACCGTCGATCTATCTCGAACTGACCCAGGCGCTGCGCGATCCCGAATGCACCACCGCCCGGCTGATCACCCTAGTGTCGAAGGATCCGGCACTGGCGGCACGGGTGCTGCGCCTGTGCAATTCAGCGTATTTCTCGGGTGGCCGGACGATCACGGACCTGCGTTCGGCAGTGATCCGGCTCGGCGCCGGTCATCTCGGCCGCCTGGTTCTGGCCAGCGAGGTGTTCGCCCATGCCGGTACGTTGCCGGCCAGCGAGCGCGAGGCACTCCAGCATCGGGCTCTGGAAAGCTCGCGGATCGCCCTGAATCTGCTGTCGGATGCCAGTGCCGATCTGGCGGCGACCGCCTGTCTGCTGGCCGAGGTCGGCAAGCTGCTGCCCGGCGTCGATCGCTCGGAACCCGAGGATGCCGATGCCCTCTCGGCGATCGAGCCGGGCTATGCCGATGTCGGCGCCTACCTGCTCGGCCTGTGGGGACTGCCCTTGCCGATCGTCGAGGCGGTCGCCAATCAGCACCGTCCGGGCCGCAGCGGCCATGGCGGGTTCTGGGTGACCGGGGCGGTCCATGTCGCACGGGCGCTGGCCTCGCAACGGCCGGTGGACGAACGCTACCTGGCCTCGGTCGCGATGACCGATCGCCTGCCCGAGTGGCAGGCCCTGGTGGCCGAAGGAAACCCCGCGCGCATGGCCTGCGGATGAGTACACACCTCGATCGGCTGTGGACCGAACCGACCGGGCAGACCGACCGCACTGCCCGGACGGCGGCGATCGGTCGGACCACGGGCGAGGGCTGAATCCGTGCCGGACCGCTTTCTCGATCTGTTCGAGGCCGAGCCGATCGCCAAGCTGCTGGTCGATGGCGATGGTCTGGTGCTGCTCGCCAATCGGGTCTGCCACGACTTGCTCGGTTATCCGCCGGGCGAGTTGCAGGGACTGGCGGTCGAATTGCTGCTGCCGTCGGCCTGCCGCGAGCGGCACGCCGGCCTGCGTGCGGCCTATCTCGCCAGCGCCAGCAGCGGCAGCGCGCGGCGGATGGCGGGGGGTCGCCAGTTGCAGGCACTGCGTCGGGACGGCATCGAACTGATGGTCGAGATCGGCCTCGGTCAGATTGCGATCGACGGCCGTCCGCTCACCGTGGTGTCGATGCTCGATGTCGGTCCACGCCGACAGCTTCGCGAGCGTGATCGGGCGCTGGCACGGGCGCGCGAACGCAACCGCGAACTGGCTGCCTTCGCCTACATCGCCTCGCACGATCTGCGCGAACCGCTGCGTCGCATCCGGGCATTCGTGGAACGGTTGGACCATCGCCTCGGCAGCACGCTCGATGCCGACAGTCGCAATGATCTCGATCGGATCACGACCACGGTCACCCGCATGCAGGGCCTGATCGACAATCTGCTGCGCTACGCGGTTGCCGATGGGGGTGAAATCGTCTCGGTCGAGGTCGATCTCGATGCCATCCTGGCCGACACCCTCGCCGACCTGTCCGAGTCGATCGAGCGCAGCGGAGCGGAAATCCAGATCGAACCGCTGCCGCGCATCAAGGGCGATCCGTCGCTGCTGCGGCAACTGTTCCAGAACCTGCTGGCCAACGCGATCAAGTACGCAGCACCGCAACGGCGGCCCAAGGTCCGGATCGAGGTCGAGCCGGGGCCGGATGACGCAAGTTGTCGGTTGTACATCCGTGACAACGGGATCGGTTTCGACCCCCGTCATGCCGAACGCATCTTCGAGCCGTTCACCCGCCTGCATGGCCGCAGTGATCGGCCGGGCGCCGGCATCGGCCTGGCGATCGCCCGAAGGATCGTCGAGCGCCACGGCGGTCGGATCAGCGCGATCGGCGCGATCGGCGCGGGCGCCACGTTCGAGTTGATGCTTCCGCTTCCGGCACGCGGACCGACGACCGACTGAGCACCATGGCCCAGGCTCGGTGCCTGCCGGATCGCAGGCGCACGATCAACCCGCGAGCCGCGCGACGATCCGGCGCGCCAGGGCGCCATGACCCGGCAGGGTCCGAGCCAGCGCCGTGTGCAGGTGCTCGGGCGTGCCGAACACATCAATGCTCCGCCGCGCCCGCGAGAAGGCGGTGTAGAGCATCTGCCGGGACAGCGCCGGCCCCGCCTCGCCGGAGGGCAGCACCAGTCCGACATGGCGGTATTCCGAGCCCTGACTCTTGTGAACGGTGGTGGCGAAGGCGCCCTCGTGGCTGGGCAGCAGATCCGGCGGAAAACAGCGCGCCGGGGCCGTACCGGAACCCTCGAACCAGACGCCGAGCCGGCCCTCGGCATCGGCCAGACACAGGCCGACATCGCCATTGAACAGGCCGACGCCGTAGTCGTTGCGGCTGATCATCACCTGGCGGCCGGGGAACCACGGGGAACCCTCACGGCGCCCGATCCGGGCCAGCAATCGGGCCTCGATCCGGGCGTGACAGGCCGGGGCGCCGAACTCACCCTCGCGCAGAACACACAGCAATTGCCGTTCGCGGGCCATCGCCAGCCGCTCGACCGCAGCACCAGCCGGATCGCTGCGGTCGAGCGGGGCGAGCAGGCCGACCGAACGCCAGTGGCCATGCAGGGCATCGGCCCAGCGATCCAGGCTGACCGCCAGGCTGCGGGCATCCTCCAGTGCATGCAGACCCAGGCGATCGCCGGCCGCCGTCCAGGCGGCGGCGAAGGCCGCGCCATCGCCATCGCGAACCGCCGCCAGCAGCGGTTGCAAGGCATCGTCGGCCCGAAAGCCATGCCGGAGTTCGACCCGATCGCCGCTCTGGCGACGGCCGAGGGCAGCAACCAGATCGATCAGGGCCGAACCGCCGCCGACCGGGGTCAACTGGTCGGGATCGCCGACCAGGATCAGCCGCGCCGCGTCCGGCAGGGCATCCAACAGGCCGGCCAGCAGGCCAACGTCGAGCATCGAGGCTTCATCGACCACCACGATGTCGGCAGCCAGCGGAGCGCTGGCGCGATGACGGAAGCGGTTGCCGCGCGCACTCGCTCCGAGCAGACGGTGCAGGGTCGAGGGGGCGTCGTCGGGAATCCGATCGAGCAGCGGCCACCAGTCAGACGAGAGCGGTCGGGTCGGATGCGCGATCAGTGCCTGCTTGCCCTGCCGGATCGCCTGCGCCAGCCGTTGAGCGGCCTTGCCGGTCGGTGCAGCCAGCCGAACCGTGGTGCCGGCCTCCGCGCCATGCAGCATGCCGAGCAGCATGCGCAGCACGGTGGTGGTCTTGCCGGTGCCGGGGCCGCCAGTCAGGACGAACAGGGCGCGGCCGGGCGCTTCCCGGACCGCCTGACGCTGCATCGACAGACGCGGATCATGGTCGCCGTGGAACAGATCGTCCAGCACCGCCTCGTCCAGCGGCTGCGGTTCGGCGTCGGCGAGGCGCCGACACACCCGTCGGACCAGTTCGGTTTCCTGCCGGTAGTTGCGGCGCAGGTAGAACAGTCCTTCGCGATGGACGAACGGGGTCGAACTGCTCGTGCCATCGCTGCCGTCCTCGTCCTCGCTGCCGATCTCGGCGACCAGAGCGCTGCTGCGCACGGCAGCGATCTCGGCGGGCGACCACTCGGGCAGGCCGGCCTCGGCGGCAACCGCACCCGACAGCGGCAGGGCGGTCAAGCCCAGGCCATCGGCATGGGCGGCCCAGCCAGCGGCGTGGGCGAGCAGCAGATCGCCACCATGAGCCAAGGTCCAGCGCGCCAGGGCCAGATCGATGGCACGCCAGGCCGACGGCGGCCGCAGTTCGGGCATGGCCTGGAAGCGATAGCCACTCATGTCGGTGTCTCCGTGACCATCACACCCGCCAGGACGCGATCGACGGCGGCGATCAGTTCCGGGCTGAACCGCTGGCTCCAGATGCCGACCGATGGTGCCAGTCCGGTCGCACGCAGGAACAGATACAGGCATTCGCCGAGTTGCCGGTCGCGGCGATAGTCGGGCAGCCGGCTGCGCAAGTGGCGATCGAGCGCGACCGTGTACAGCAGGGCCTGGAACCGATAGCCATGCCCGGCCATGGCCCGATCCAGGGCGGCATCGCGGTAATCGTCCAGACGCGCTCCCAGCCAATTGCCCTTGTAGTCGAGCACATGGAATCGCCCCTCGTGGCGGAAACAGAGGTCGATCTTGCCGCTCATCAGGCCATCCAGGGTGTACCGTCCGCTGCCGGACAGCGGGTCCGGTTCGCCATGCTCGCGACAGGCACGCCGGAGTCGATCGACATCGACCCCGACCAGCGGAAAATGGAAGGCCATCTCGACTCGCTGGTCGGTCGCCGAAAGCCGGTCCAGGCGCAGACCAGGCCGCAACTCGACCGCCAGTGTGTGGTCGAGCCGCTCGGCGACCCGCTCGGCCAGCGACTCTGCCGGCGGGTTCGGCTCGCAGACGTCGAATTCGTCCAGGCTGCGTTCGATCAGTTCGATCTGTTCGCGCAGCGGTCGGTCCGGTCGGCGCCGTTCGAGGATGGCATGCACGGCATTGCCGAAACCGATGCCGCGCACGCCGGCCAGGGCGAGCAGTGCCGGATGCGCCACCGAACCGGGCTCACCCAGCGAGGTCGGCGCCGCCGGATCCGTGCCAGCCAGACCGGGATCGAGATCGCCACCGGCCTCATCGTCGGCGGCGCGCGCTTCGTCGGTCACGGCCACGGTCTCGGCGCGCCGCCACAGGGCCGAAAAACTGTAGCGATGGCTGATCGGTCGCGGCGATGGCAATGGCGGCGGCGGCCGACAGTCGATCCAAGGTTCGACCGGCAGCGGCCGGGCTGAATCAACCGGCCGCTCGCCGTGTACTCGCCAGTCGATGCCATCCAGGCCAGCCAGCGAGGGCTGCCCCAGCGTCTGGAAGGCGTGCGCCAGAATGGCATCGAGCGGCGAGCGTTCGGGGTCGCGTGCGGGCGACTTCTTTGCACCGTCCTGGCTGCGCTCCGGCGGCAGGCAGAACAGGTGGCAGGCGTGGCGGGCGCGGGTCAGGGCGACGTACAGCACCCGGAATCGCTCATCCTGGTCGGCCTGGGCCGCCAGTGCTCGGGTCCGCAGCCAGTCCGGGCCACCGACATCGAGCCAGCGCCGACCGTCCGCGTGGATCAGTGGCAGGTCATCGCGCCGACCACGGTGCATCCACATCAAGGGCAGGAACACGACCGGGAACTCCAGCCCCTTGCTCATGTGCAGGGTCAGCAGGCGCACCCGATCGGCATCCGACTCCAGCCGCAATCGGGCCTCCTCGGCCGCCGCATCATCATCGGGTCCACCACGCTGACGATCGAACCAGGCCAGCAGTTCCTCCGGACCGGACACACGGGCCGACTGAGCTTGCAGCAGTTCTCCCAGGTGGCGCAGATCGGTCAGGCCACGCTCGCGCCGATCCTCGCCGAACCCGCGACCGGCCTCGGCCGCATGACCGGCCACGGCCAGCACCACAGCCAGGACGCCGGCCTCGCGCCAGCGTTGGCGCCACACATGCAGGCGGCCGGCGTGCTCACGCCAGCCTTCGGGTTGTGCATCGAGTTCCACCATCGCAGCAAAATCGAGGCCGTACAGGTCGGTGGTCAGTGCCGCCCGCACCCGGCCCTCGTCTTCGAGGTGGTGGATGCCGGACAGCAACACGTGCAGATCGCGCGCCAGACTGACCTCGAACACACTGCGTCGGCCAACCCCCACGCAGTGGACACCACGCTGACGCAGTTCCTCGTGCAGGGCGGCGATGTCATCGTTGCGGGGCAGCAGGACAGCGACATCGCCCGGTCCGACCCGGCGCGAGCCGATCCGGACATCACCAGCGAGCAGATCGGCGATCGCCTCGGCGCAGTCGGCCAGTGCCCGTCGCCGCCGATCAGGCTGGTTCGGCTCGGGATCGCTGCGGTAGTGGCAGACCAGCGGTCGCCGACACGGCTGACCCTCGATCGACAGGGGATCACGATCGGCATCCGGGCCGGGCTGCACCGGCAGGTAGGCGATGTCGTCCCGGTAGCGGCTCAGGGTACGACCGCCGGCCTCGAACAGGGCGTTGAGGGCGCCGATCAGGGCGGTGCTGGATCGAAAGTTGACCCCCAGGCGCAGATGCCGGTCGGCACTCGTCCGAGCACGTCGATAGACCTCGATGTCACCACCGCGAAAGCCGTAGATCGCCTGCTTGGGATCGCCGATCATCGCCAACAGGCCGCGCGCCTGGCCGTCGTCGTCACGATGGATGGCATCGAGGATGCCGTACTGAAGGCCATCGGTGTCCTGGAACTCATCGACCAGGATGACCGGCCACTGCTCGAACAGCCGGTCGGCCAGCGATCGGCCCCGCTCGCCATGCAGGGCATCGGCGACCCGCTCGATCAGGCCGTCGAAGCCGATCCGCCCCTGCTCGGCGGCGATCCGGTCGCGTCGCGTGCGCAACGCCGCGCGAAACCGGCTCAGAGCGGCGGCCTTGGCCTCGGCCTCGGGCCGGGCCAGAACCGCCGCCAGATCGGCAACCCAGGCCGGGAAGCCGTCGGCGAAATAGCCGCTACCGTCAGCGTTTTTGAACTGTTTTTCGTCCGGTTCGCGCAGGCTGGCGAGGGTCTTTTCGATCTCTTTGCCGCCGAACGCTACCGTCGTGTCGCCGGCGTCGATGTGCTCGGCGAGCTTCAGCAGGCTGGTGCGCAGGGCGGAATTGGCGCGAGCGAAGGTGACGGCATCGATCCGGGCGCGGATCGTCTGTGCGTTTTCCGGGGCGATCGCCTCGGCCAGACGCATCCCGGCGACCGGGTAGACCTCGACATCGGCACGCGCGACCCGTCGCAAGGCGTGTCCGAACGTCGCCCGCCCGGCTTCGTACCAGACCCGCTCGCCGGCTTCCAATTCGCCAGGCGACTGCGCCAGACCGCGCCAGAGATCGTCGATCAGGGTCTCGTCGAGGTCGTCCAGGGCGCCGCTTTCACCCAGCCCGAAGGCGACCCCGCACTCGATCGGATGATCACGCAGGATGCGCCCACACAGGCGGTGCAAGGTGCCGATCGGGGCCAGATCGAGATCGGCCAGGGCCAGTTGCAGGCGGATGCGATCGCGCCAGCGCTGATCATCCGACGACCAACGGCCGGCCAACCAGCCGGCATCGTCGGCCGCTGCCGGCGAGGACATGCCCGTCTCATCCGCGACGTCCGCCGGATCGGTCCGACCCAGTGCCCAGAGCAGCCGGGCACGGATGCGCTCGCGCAGTTCCTCCGCCGCCGCTTCGGTGAAGGTGGCCACCGCGATCGCACTCGGCGGCAAGGTCTGCTCCAGCAACAGACGCAGGTACAGCACGGTGATCGTCCAGGTCTTGCCGGTGCCGGCACTGGCTTCGATCAGGCATCGGCCGGGCGCGGCCAGATCGAGTTCCCGCCAGGATCGCGCGTGTCTGACGGCGAGGTCCGGGCTCATGCCGCATCCTCCGTATCGGCCAGATCGATCCAGCGCCACAGATCGGCGGCCACCCTGTCCAGTTCCGCACGGGCCTCGGTTCCGAGGGCAAAGTCGATCGCGCCGGCCAGCAGATGGGCATAGCCGGGCGGGTAGTCGCGCTCGCCTAGTGCGCGGGTTCCGAACGTCCGATCGCCACCCGAACCGGCATCGCCGATGAAGTCCGCCGACACCCGCGCGCGATCACCGACCGCTGCTCGCCAACTGGTCCGGGGGAAATACCAATGCGGCCGAACGATCGCCTGCTGCCGGAACTCGATCAGTGCCGCGAGGCGTTCGACCAGTTCGGCACGAGCCTGCGCGACCGCCGGACGGTCATCACGCTCGGCGGATCGAACCTGCCGTGCGTCCCAGGCGGCGATCGCCTGTTGCCAGGGGGCATCCGACTGTTCGGTCAACAGCGCCATCCGGACCGGGCGCTCGAACGGCATCGACAGGCGCAGCAAGGCCCATTCGATGAAGGCCGGAATGCGTTCGCGGAAGCTGAGTTCCGATTCCGATCGCTTGCCCGGAAAGGCATCGAACAGCCACTCGGCACCGCTGCTGCGCCGGACCCGTCCGGACTCGCCGATCACCATCCACGGTCCGATCTCGATGGCATGACGGACCGGGTGCGCCGGCGGCAGCCGACCCTCCTCGAAAACCGGATGCTGGCCAGCGCTGGCCAGCAGGGCGTCAACCCGCTGCCGTTCGGCCTGCCACGCCTGCTGACCGGGCCGACCCGGCGGCAGCAGACCGCAGGCAGCCAGCCAGATCGGCGGTTCGGCCGGGGCGGTCGGTAATCCCTGCTCGGCGGCATGCTGGAACACCCGCACACCGACCCGATCGATCCGCTCGAAGCGTTCGGCCAGCGGCTCGCGCTCGGCCAGCCGATCCGGTTCCAGCGCATTGAGGCGAATCCGCAGGCAGTCACGCAACACGTGCCGGGCCGGATCGCGGTAATAGGCCAGCAGGTCGCGCAGGGCGACCTCGATGGTCGTTCCCGATGCGACCCCGATGTCCGCTTCGGCCACTGTCGATGGCCGATAGAAGACCTGGGCATGCGCTGCTCCGGTCGGGGCTGGCTGGATCGACTCCGGGCAGGCCAGCCGATAGTCGGCCTGCATGAAGGAAAACAGCGCCGGATCGCTGGCAGGGGACGACCGAACGCCGCTCTCGTCATCGCCAGCGACGCCCCCGGAAGCCCGGAAATAGCGGCGATCGAACGGCTGCAATGGGTGGTAGACCAGCCAGGGTCGCACGTCCGCATCGGCATCGGGCGCGATACCGGCGGCGGTATCGAGTGCGGCCAGCAATTCCGCCAGCGGTGCCGCTGGATTGCGCGGCCGATCGTCATGCACGCCCTCGCCGAGGTAACTCAGGTGCAGACGCCAGCGCGCCGCCATCACCGTTTCGAGAAACAGATAGCGATCGTCGCTGCGGGTATCGCGATCACCGATCCGACGCAGACGCTGCATCGGATCGAGCGCGACTTCACCACCGGGTCGCGGGTACTCGCCATCGTTCAGCCCGAGCACGGCGATCATGCGAAACGGAATCGCCCGCTGCGGCACCATCCCGCACACGGTGATGGCACCCAGCAGGAAGTGCTGGCGATCGGGCACACTGGCCAGCCGCTCCAGCCAGACATCACGCACCACCGAGAATTCCAGCACCGGATCCAGCCCTTGACTGGCGGTCTCATCGGCCAGTGCCGCCAGCGCCGACCGCAGCACCCGCCAGGCATCGACCGCCACCGAATCGTGCGGATCGATGGCAAACAACGCATCCAGATGGGCCAACCACAGGGACACCCAGTGCGATGCCGGGCGGGCCATGCGGCTGCCCTCGACCACGGCCGACACCTCACGCAGCAGAAGCTCGAAGCGGCCGAGCAGATCGGCACGCGGGCCATCGATGCCGGGAATCGTCGCCAGCACGGCGGCATCCGGAAGACTGAGCAGATCGACCCGTTCATCGCCGAGCGCACCGACCGCATGGCTCGCCAACAAGCGATCCATCGCCCAGGCCAGGCTGTGCTCGGCCAGAGCCGGCACCTCGAACCGGCTGCGATGCTCGGCATCCAGCGCCCAAGCGGCGCGAACCTCGACCAGCCAGTCGGCGATCTCGGCCAGATCATCCTCGTCGAAACGGAACCGACGACGGACCGCCGGTTGTCCGGCCAGATCGAGCAGTTCGGGGGCGGTCACCCGCGACTGCGGCAGGGCCAACAGGCTCTCGAAGGCCAGAAACAGCGGATGCAGGGTCCGCAACGGCACATCGGCCAGGTGATAGGGCAGACGACCGGCGAAGCCACCTGCACTGCCCGGCAGGTCGAACACCGCCGGCAGCAGGGGCAGGTAGGCAGCGATGTCGGGCGCCATCACCACGATGTCGGACGGCATGAGTCCGGGATCGTCGGCCAGCGCCCGCAGCAGTTGATCACGCAGCACCTCCAGTTCGCGCAGCCGGGTGCGACAGACATGGACCCGCAACGAGGCATCGCTGCGCTGATCCGACGGACATCCGAGCAGACTCGGATCGAGCCGTCGGATGCTCTCCTGCACCCGCGCCAGGCGATCGGTCGGCATCGCATCGGACTCGCTGTGATCAGCCGCGTGGCGGACATCGATTGCCGGACCCTCATCGTCATGCAGGGCCATGAAGAAATGCTGGCCGAGCCGGCCCCAGCGCGCCAGCAGTGGGTGCGATCGCTCCTGCTCGAAGTACCAGGCTTCCGCGTCCGGCGAGAATGGCTCACGCAACGCCTGCTCGCGCAAGGCCCGGCGCGGATCGAGCAATCCCCCCCAATATTCCCGGCAGGGATCAGGCAGGTACAGGACCACCGTGCGGTGCCGTGCCAGCGCTCGCAGCACCGCCAGTTCCGGTGGCGGCAGGTGGGCGATGCCGAACAGATGGACCGGTTCGACCACTGCCTCGCCGGCATCATCGGCCAGCGCCGTCAGCAGCGCTGTGACCCGCTCGCCGCGATGGGCGATGCCGATTTCTCGCCTGAGCAGATGCCAGAGAGGGCCGAGCACGTCATCGTGTGGCTCGGCCGCCGCATCACGCGCCCAGGCTGCCAGCCAGTCCGGCCGGTAGGCCAGATAGCGGCTGTAGACCCCGGCCAAGCGGTCGGCCAGCCGAAATCGGCGGCGGGCAGACTCGCTGGACCCGACATCGAAATACCGCGCCAGACGCGGCGACGGCAGCCGGTCCAGTGCCGCGTGGATGCGCCAGCGCAGACAGTCGCGGCGATACGACGCGGCCGCCTCGGCTTCGATCCCGAGCAGACGACGTGCAAGATCGTCGAACCAGGTGCCCGGCAGTACGACATCGAGATTGGCGACGATGCCATCGTTGCCGCGACTGCGCGCCAATGCCCCGAGCAGCCAGTGACGCATGCCCGGATGCGCGGCGACCACCGTCTGTGGTGCCAGCGGATCGTCCGGCGCAGTCGCCCGCAACAGGGTGTCGAGCGGCTCCAGCAGCGCCTCCAGCCGACTGGCGCGGTAAACGATCAGACCGGTGTTGCTATCGTCTGGCACTGCGGGTTCCTGTCATCGAAAGAGGGTCCGGATGGATCCAGACACGGCGCCAGTCTGCATCGATCCGATCGCAGGGCATGAGAATAGCCCGTTGCCGACAGCCATCGTCGATAATGACCGGCCGGCCCGCCCGCCGCCATCGACCGCCGCTGCGCATCCACAGTGGCCCCAGCCCAGCGTCCGACCTTCCGCATGGACATCTTCAAGATCTTCACCCTC
This sequence comes from Lysobacterales bacterium UBA5700, assembly GCA_002420085.1. Lineage (GTDB taxonomy): Bacteria > Pseudomonadota > Gammaproteobacteria > Xanthomonadales > Xanthomonadaceae > UBA11164. Next base: position 43,983 of record DIHI01000116.1, read on the forward strand.
GAAATCGCCCACCGCCTGCCCAATGTTCCCGATGGGCACAAGTGCGCCCGCCTGCACGGACACAGCCTGCGGGTCGAGATCCGAGTGACCGGCACGCCCGACCCGCATACCGGCTGGGTGATGGACTTCGCCGACATCAAGGCCGCCTTCCGGCCGCTGTTCGAGCAACTCGACCACCACTACCTCAACGACATTCCCGGCCTGGAAAATCCGACCTCGGAAATCATCGCCCGCTGGCTCTGGCAGCGCCTGCAACCGGCCCTGCCCGGCCTGTCCGAGGTGATCGTCCACGAGACCTGCACCGCAGGCGCCCGCTATCGCGGCGATCCGCAGGATCGAGCCTGACCGCCCGCCGCGCCTGGAATTTCATCGAAATCATGCACCGCACCAGGCAACACACTTCAATGAAATCAAAAAGATGAACAAACATTCAGGATAAATAGCGGGTTTATTGTTGCGCTGCAACATGATTCGCGCTAGGCTGGTTCCAGTACCCGCCGCTCCACCTGCCAGGAGACCGACCATGTTCGACCAACTCGCCACCCCGTTCGCCAACCAGACCCGTCAGTTCGCCGATGCCGCCCTCAAGGCCAACGCGCTGACCCTCAACAGCCTGGAACAGATCGTCAACCTCCAGGTCAAGACCTTCGAGGACCGTTTCGCCGCCACCCTGGCCTTCCTCAGTGAAGCCGGCGACGTGCGCGATCCGGAAGCCCTCAAGGCGTTCCTGCCGAAGAGCGCCCAACTCGCCAAGGACCACGCCGAGACTGTCTACCATGCCTCCCAGGAGATCTTCGCGCAGACGCTGAAGACCCAGGAAGCGCTGGCCGAACTGGTCAAGGGACAGTTCGAGGCGGTCAACGAAGAGTTCGCCAAGGCCAGCCCGGCTGCCAAGACCGCGCGCAAGCCGGCCGCCGTCGCCAAGTAATCTCCGAGAAGTTCCCGTCCACGACAGTGGATCGGCGCTCCCCCGCTCACTCCCTCCCTCCCATTGGGGCACCAGCGCTGAAGCCCGGCGGATCACATCCGCCGGGTTTTCTTTTTGCACGACGGCAGGTCCGGCCGGTGGTCAGGCCGCGCTGACGGCGACTCGATCACGCCCGAGCAGCAGGTAGAACGCCGGCAACACGAACAGGGTGAACACCGTCCCAAGGGTCATTCCAGCGGCAATCACCAGGCCGATCGCGAAGCGGGCCGCCGAGCCCGGCCCGGAGGCGATCAACAGCGGCACCACCGCCAGCACCAGCGAGGCCGTGGTCATCAGCACGGGCCGCAGGCGGATCGAGGCGGCCTGCTCGATCGCCTCGCGCTTGGACAGTCCGCGCGCCAACAGGGTGTTGGCAAACTCGACGATCAGGATGCCGTGCTTGGAAATCACCCCGATCAGGGTGACCAGGCCGACCTGGGTGTAGATGTTCAGGGTGGTCAGCCCGAGCGAGACGAAGATCATCGCGCCACAGATCGCCATCGGCACGGTGACCAGCATGATCAGCGGATCGCGAAAACTCTCGAACTGCGCCGCCAGCACCAGATAGATCGCCAGCAGGGCGAACAGGAAGGTCATCGCCATGGCATCACCCTCCACCTTGAACTGACGCGACTGGCCGGCGTAATCGACCGTGTAACCGCTCGGCAGGATCGCTGCGGCGGCCTCCTCCAGCACCGCCAGGGCATCGCCGAGTGCCACCCCAGGACGAGGCACGGCCGAGATCGTCACGCTGTTGAGTTGCTGAAAGCGATTGAGCGCGCGCGGCTGCACCTCGTCCTGCAAATCAACCACGGCCGCCAATGGCACCAGGCGGCCGTCGCCGGCCCGGGTGTAGTAGCCCGCCAGTTGTTCGGGCGTCAGCCGGTCGCTGCGCCGCACCTGCGGGATGACCTTGTAGGAACGGTTCTCCAACGAGAACCGGTTGCTGTAGGCACCCGACAGCATCGCCGACAGATCGGCAGCGATCTGGCGCATGTCGATGCCCAGTGCTGCCGCCTTGTCACGGTCGATCCGCAATTGGGTGCGCGGTTTGTCGATCTTGAGATCGGAGTTGAGGAAGATGAACCGGCGGCTCTCGAAGCCCTTGGCGATGATCTGATCGGCGACTTCCTGCAATGCTGCCACCGGCATCGTCGAGCCAATCACGAACTCGACCGGAAAGCCACCGCCACCCGGGGTCGGCAACGGCGGTGGAATCAGAACCGCGACCTGGATGCCGGCAATCCGGTCGATTTCCGGTTGCACCGACGCCTGCAAGACCTGCTCGGTGCTTCGGCTGCGCTCGCTCCACGGATCGAGCACGAAACCGGCAATTGCATTGGAGGTCGAGGCGGCACCGGCAGCCCCCTCGAACCCGTTGATCAGGAACAGATTGCCGACCTCGGGAACCTCGGCGGCGATCTCTGCGATGCGCGTGGTGTAGCGTTCGAGGTAATCGAGTGTCGTGTAGGGGTCGGAGTCGGCGATGGTCAGGATGAAACCCTGGTCCTCCTGCGGCGCCAGTTCCGACTGCGAGGAGACGAACAACAACCAGGTCGCGACCAGCAGCAGGCCACCGAACACCAGGGCCACGGAACGGGTCTCCAGGGTCGAGTGCAGCATCCGCATGTAGACCATGCGCAAGGACTCGAAACGGGCATCGAGCCAGGTCTCCAGCCGTCCACGCGCCTGCTCGCGCGGTTGCAACAGATGGGCACACATCATCGGCGACAGGGTCAGCGCGACCACGCCGGAAATCAGCACCGCACCGGCCAGGGTGAAGGCGAACTCGACGAACAGGGTTCCGCTCAGGCCACCGAGAAAACCGATCGGCAGATACACCGCGATCAGGGTGGTGGTCATCGCCACCACCGGCCAGGCCAGCTCACGGGCACCGACCAGGGCCGCCTCGCGCGGTGCCATGCCGTCCTCGATGTGTCGGTGGATATTCTCCAGCACGATGATGGCATCATCGACCACGATGCCGATCGCCAGCACCATTGCCAGCAGGGTCATCAGATTGATCGAGAAGCCGAACGTCCACATCAGGAACAGACCGCCGACCAGGGACAGCGGCACCGCCACCGCCGGCACGATCACGCTGCGCAGCGAGCCGAGAAACAGGAAGATCACCACGATCACGATCACCACCGCTTCGACGATGGTCCAGACTACTTCGTCGATGGCATCCCGGATGTAGACCGTGCTGTCGTAGGGGATTCGGGCATCCAGCCCCTCCGGCAGAGCGGGCAGGATGTCCCGATCCCAGACCGTGCGCACGGCAGCGATCACGTCCAGAGCGTTGGCGTCGGGCGCCACGAACACGCCGATGAAGGTGGCATTCTCGCCGTTGAAGACCACCGAACTGGCGTAGTTTTCCGAACCCAGTTCGACCTCGGCGACGTCGGCGAGACGGACGATCGAATCACCCTCGCCACGCAGCACCAGATCCGCGAAGGCGGCGGGATCGCGCAGATCGGTGCTGGCGGTGAGATCGACCGCAACCATCTGGCCCTTGCTGGCACCGACCGCCGACAGCACGTTGTTGCTGCGCAGCGCGGCGACCACATCGCTGGCAGTCAGGCCGCGCGCGGCCATCCGCTCCGGATCAAGCCAGACCCGGATCGCAAAAGTCCGATCACCGAGAATCTGTGCGCGCTGCACGCCCGGCAGAGTGGACAGCTTGGGTTCGACCACCCGCACCAGATAGTCGGTGATCTGGCTGTCGCTCAGCACCGACGAATAGAACGACATGTACATCGCCGCCGTGGCGTCGCCCTGGCTCAGTTCGACCACCGGATCCTCGGCCTCGACCGGCAGTTCGCCACGCAGCTTGTTGACCTTGGCAGCGATCTCGGTGAGCGCGGCATTGGGGTCGGCATCGAGCCGCAGGAAGGCACTGACCCGACTGCGGCTCGGCGAACTGCTCGACACCAGGTAATCGATGCCGGTGGCACTGGCGATCTCGCGCTCAAGCGGCGTGGTGATGAATCCCTGGATCAGATCGGCATCGGCACCGACGTAGGCCGTGCTGACGTTGATCACCGCGTTGCGCAGTTCGGGATACTGGCGAACGTTCAGCTCATCGGCAGCACGCAGACCGAGAAACAGGATGAACAGGCTGACGACGCTGGCCAGTACCGGCCGAGCGATGAAGATATCGGTGAATTTCATCGTCGGGTCACCGGTTGTCCGGCTCGGGATCGGCTTCGGCACTGGGCAGGATGTCGTTGTTGACCACCACCAGGGCTTCGTTGCGCAGTTTGAGCAGGCCGGCGGCGGCGATCGTCTCACCGGCTTCGAGGCCGCGTTCGATGGCGATCAGGTCGCCCTGGGCAACCCCGGTGTCGACGAAGCGCTGGCGCACTACCAGACCGCCGTCGGTGGCATTCAGGACGAACACCGAGTCACCGAACGGTTCGTGTCGGACGGCGGTCATCGGCACCGCCAGCACCTCATGCGCCGCGCCGGCCTGAACCCGGACCCGTGCGAATGCCCCCGGCATCAACCGACCATCGGCATTGGCGAACTCGGCACGCAGCCGAAAATTCCGGGTGCCGGCATCGATCTCCGGTTCGATGGCGGCAATGGCGCCGGAAAACCGCTGGCCGGGCCAGGCATCCAGTTCGGCCTCGACCCGCATTCCGACCGCGACCTGCCCCTGCACCCGCTCGGGCAGACTGAAATCGAGATGGATCGGATCGACCGATTGCAGGGAGACGACCGGGTCGCCGGCCTTGAGGTAGTCACCGAGGCTGATCTGCCGGATGCCGAGCCGACCGGCAAACGGTGCTCGAACGTGCTTGCGTGCCAGCAGGGCGCGCTCGGCGGCGAGTTGTGCAGCGAGGCGCTCGTAGGCACTGTCGCGCAGATCCGCTTCCGACTGCGGCACCAGCCGACGGCTGGCCAGTTCACGGTACCGTTCACGATCGAGCCGGGCCAGTTTCAGCTCGGCCGCGAGTGCCGCCACCCGCCCCTGCTCGACACCGGCCTCCAACTCCAACAGGACCTGGCCGGCCGCCACCGACTGCCCGGACTCGAATCGAATCGCGGCGACCACCCCATCGACCTCGGCCGCCAGACGCGCACCATCGCGTGCCCGGAATGTCCCGACCGAGTTCAGCACCCTGGGCCAGCGATAGGCCCGAACCTCAGCCGTGGCGATCGCCACCGGCGGCGGCGGCGCCTCGAAATGGCTGTTCATCATGTGTCGGCCGAATGCCTTGAAACCGAAGATCGCGCCGAACACCAGCGCGGTGAGCAACAGCATGACCAGCATTCGTGTCTTCATGAGCGGTATTCACTGCCGAACGTTCGATGTCAGTGCCTGGCACCGATCGAACCTGAGAGGGGGGCGGAGTCATTCAACGCTGTAGTGTAGAGCCTTGGGCAGGGCCTGCCATGTGTCGATCGCCACGACGAGCGACAACGCAGCGTTACCGTAGACGGTGCAGTGTCCCCCGCCGTCGCCGTCGGCAGGGTGCTGACCCGCAGCCTTGGGGGGACTTGGGCATTGGCCCCGAACCGCGTACACTTTGTGCCGCCCGTCACGATTTTTTATTCCGCCACCATGTTCACCGTCGAAACTCCACGCGGCAACAAGTCCGAGCAATACCAGCACCTTCTGGCTCAGGCCCGCGCCCTGATGCAGGGCGAACGCGACCGCATCGCCAATGCGGCCAATCTCTCGGCACTGCTGTTCCATGCACTGGCCGACCTCAATTGGGTCGGCTTCTACTTCTTCGATGGCAGCGAGTTGGTGGTCGGGCCGTTCCAGGGCCTGCCGGCCTGTGTCCGCATCCCGCTCGGCAAGGGGGTGTGCGGCACGGCCGCCGCCACCGCGACCAGCCAGCGGATCGATGACGTCGATGCTTTCCCCGGCCACATCGCCTGCGACAGTGCCTCACGCTCGGAACTGGTCGTACCGCTGTTCCTGGCCGGCCGGCTACTCGGCGTGCTCGACATCGACAGCCCGCAGCCGGCACGTTTCGATGCCGACGACCAGGCCGGCATCGAAGCCATCGCCAATGCCTACCTGGACGCAATCGCATGACCCGCAAATTGCACAACATCGGCCCGAAGTCGGCGGCCTGGCTGCGGCAGGTCGGCATCCACGATCAGGCCACCCTGGCCGAACTCGGGCCGGTGGAAGCCTATGTTCGGATCCGCCGTGCCGGCTTCCGGCCCAGCCTCAACCTGCTGTACGCCCTCGAAGGCGCGCTGTGCAACCAGCATTGGCAGGAAATCACCCCTGAGCGCCGCAGCGAACTGGTCATCGCCGCCGACGCCGCCTGCGCCGGCCTGCCGCCGACCGCCCGCAACGTCGAAGCCCAGCGGATCAACCCGGTGACCTATATCGCGGGCGACGATTTCATGCCCGACACCAACCCGTACCCGGAATCGGACGACGACTGAGCGGCACGGCGACCCGGCCGGGACACTCAGCTCGGTCGCACCGCCGCGAACTCGCGAGCGTTCTCGTACCAGGCCGGAGTTCGGCGGATGGCCGGCAGGACATCGTCGGGACTGCCGACCCGTGTCCACATCGTGGCGTGCTCGGGATTCATGAATCGCTGGCCGACCACCTGCTCCAGCATGAAGGTCTCCAGTGGCCGCCAATAGCCATTGGTGTCGAGCAGGATGATCGGATTGAAGTACAGCCCGAGCCGCTTGAGGGTGATCGCCTCGAACAGTTCCTCCAGCGTGCCACAGCCGCCCGGCAGGGCAACCACTGCATCGGAACCCGTCAGCAACCGGTGCTTGCGTTCGCGCATGTCCTCGACCAGTTCCAGTCGCGTGATGCCCGGATGGCCCCATTCCAGATCGGCCATGAATCGTGGCAGCACACCGACCACCTCGCCCCCGGCCGCCAGTGCGCCGTTGGCGACCGCCCCCATCGAGCCGGTCGAACCGCCGCCGTAGACCACCGTGCAACCGGCCTCGGCGAGGTGCCGACCCAGGGCATAGGCTTCCTCATGGAAGCGCGGCGGACAATGATCACTCGATGCCGCATAGACACAGACTCGCATGGCCTTCTCCCGGAACGCTGCGCCCCGGCCTCTCGCCCGCGACAGACCGGACCTCAATGCAGGCGCGACCGTCCCGGTGCCGGAATCGGTGCCGGAATCGGTGCCGCCGCGCCTGCCATTGTGCCACCGACCAGCGCAGGCGATGGCACCCGATCGAGTGCTGCCAGAACATGCACCATCGTCCGATACGATTCGACCAGACGCGCGAACAGGGCCGCGTAGGCAGGCGTCGTGACACCGACACACTCGGCCACCGAACCATAGGCCGAACGCCCCAGTGCGATGAAATAGCCGGCATCGACCCGCCGCCGCCGTGCCTGGTCCGGAAACAGCCCAGCGATCAACAGGCAGCGATCGCCGACATCACGCAGCACATCGACCCGATGCGAACCGACCTGCTCGTGCGCGTGCAGCCACTCCAGCGCCAGCACCCGACCGAGCAACTGCGGATCACGCAGGTGACGCAGCAGAGCGAACACCAGATAACTCTGCACCTCTTCCCCAAGCGCGCAACCGACTCGCGCCTCGCCCTCGCCCAGCAGGCCGACCAGCAACTCCACCGCCGTCCCCTGCTGAATCCCCTGTTCTGCCATGGAACCCCCTCCTGCACATGTGGACACTCCATGACAAGAGAAGCAAATCCTGTGCCGAAACGGAAATCAGCAGAGGACCGGGGCGGCTGCCAACAGCCGCCCGAACCCCGCCACTCCTCGCTCGATCAGAGCTCGATCAGTGCCACCGCCCCTCCGGCAGGCGATCAGTCGCGTGCGGGGGCGCTGCGGTCGGACTCACTGCACTTCGACGCCACCCGGACAGAAGGTGAGGGTGTAGTCGGTCGTGTTGTAACCGGCGGTGCTGCCTGTGCCATCGACCTGGCAATTGAAGGTCGAGGTCGCATCATCGAACTGGTAGGCATAGGCGGTCGGACAGCCCTGTTTCAGGAAACCGATCCTGCCCAGGACATCGGGCGCGGTCACCACCGGTGGCGTGCCCGCCGATTGTCCCAGCCAGGCGGGATTGCTGTTGGTTCCACTGCCGTTGAAGGTGCAGGCCGTGGACATGCCCGAAACCACCCCCGCGACCGCGATCGGATCGCCTTCGGCCCAGGTGGTGCAGCCGCAGCAGACCGTGCCCGCGTAGTCGCTGGCCGCCTTCACGCAGTTGTCGGTCGGCCCGTTGCAGGCATACAGGTTGCCGTAACTGAGCGCGACAGCGGCACCGCCCGGTGCCGGCGAGGTCTGACTGAGCGCCGTGTTGCAGTCGAGAAAGCCGTCGCTGCCAGAGGTGAGCAGGGCACAGATATCGACCGGCGTGTTGTAGCCGATCGCCGTGCCGCAGGTGTACGGACCGGACGCGCCATTGCTGCCAGTGGCGGTGAACAGACTGGCCCTTGAACTGTCCGGCAACAGGGCCAGCAGGCCAAGCGACAGACCGCAGACCTCACCACTCGAACAGTCGCTGTCGCGGGTGCAGTAGTTCAACGCATCGACCTCGATCGGCGCGCTGACCGGCGGAGCGGTCACCGCGACATAGTGGTTCTTGCGATCACTCGGAATGGCCGTGGCGGCCGCCAGATGGCTCGCCAGATTCCAGTCGCACACGGGCTGCCCGCCCGTGGCCGGCGCGGTCGCACCCGGTTCACCGCACCAGTAGTAGCCGATCACACTGCTCGGCTGGCTGATCGGATCCTGGCCACTGCTCGGCGCCATCATCATCGGCACATGGGCACCATTGATGATGCTGATGTCGTAGAAGTCCATCGCCTTCGCCTGCAAGGTGAATTCGGCAATGGTGGCGCCATTGTCGGTGCCGCTGGTATAGCCGCAGCCCAGGGCGCTGTTGCTGGCATTGCAGTTGCCGGCAGTGCAGGCCACATACTCGCCTGCGGCATTCTGGCAGCCGATCCGGGCCGAGGCGCCACCGCTGAAGATCACCGCATTCTCCTGGTAGATCGGGATGCTGATCGACTGACTGGCCGGCACGCCACCTTTGCTGTGACCGGCCAGCATGAACTGGTCCAGCGCATTGCCATCGCTCGGTGCTGCCGGGTCGGCCGGATCGTAGAAGCAGAACGCCTCACTGGCACTGACGTAGCGACAGGTGGTTCCGGCCGGACAGGTCTGATTGCCCTGCGGCGTGCCATCGGCACATGGCGTGGCACCCGCCGTGGTGCTGCTGGCACCGCCGATCGGCGACCCGACCGTTCCCGACACCAGGCTGAACCAGACCGGTGCCGAACACTGGTTGACGAAGGTCAGGCTGCGCGTGCCGACCCGGGTGCCAGTGGCCGACGGCGCAACCTCGGGATAGACCAGAAGAACGCCCTCCGTCACCGTGCCGACCGTCTGCGACGGAAAGGTCAGTTGCTGGGCAGCGGGTCCGCCGGTGGTCGCCACCAGGGCGACATTCTGGCAGGTGGTGTTGCGGTCATCGATGAAATTGTCGACGAAGGCGACCTGACAGGACACCTGGCTGCTGCCGGTGCCGGTCGAAACCGCCAGGGTCATCGCACCATTGCTGGCCATCGCCGCTGGCAACAGCACCTGACTGTCGCTGACCGTACCACAGGCACCGCTGGCGCAGGCCACGGTCAGACCGCCGCCGCCAAAGGCGATCGCCAGGACTGTCGCCGGATCGGCCGGCGGTCGCACGCCCTGGGTCGCGGAAAAGGTCAGGGTGTTGCTGACGGTGGCATCGGGCTGGCAGGTGCTGGTCGCCGGCAGGAACCCGCCATCCTGATCGAACGCCGCCGTACAGGCCAGACTGCCGCCGCTGGTGAAGCTCACCGTGCTGGCGCCGTCGATCTGGCACTGCACGGCGGGAGTCGCCGAGTCGATGCTCGGCGTCGAGCCATCGGGGCAGCCCACCGTGACCGGCCAGTCCGGTTGATAGGCATCGACGAAGGTCCAGGTGGTCGCCGCCATCGACAGCGTCGGCCACAGCACGACCGAAACCCACAGAATCGAACGCCGGGCAAGGACCGCGCCTGCCCGCATAGCCCGCACACCCGCCATGGCATACCCCCTGCCGCCAGTGAAGATCATTGCCCGGCCGACCGCGCGACACACGTCGGAATCGGCCAGACCAGGGCCATGCTGGCACAGTCAGCGCTGCCACGCATCCGACCGCGATCGATCGCAGCCGCTGCGTGATCCGCGCGGGGCGGGCTTCAGATCGCGGCGCTCACCACTCCACCTCAGCCATCGAGCAGTTCAGGCCCGAACCGATCCCGAGCAGGGCGATCCGCTTGCCCTTGGTCAGGCGACCGAGTTCGTTCAGCTTGCTCAATGCCACCGGCACCGAGGCCGGACCGATGTTGCCATGCTCGGGGAACACGGTCAGCACCTTGCTCGGGTCGATGCCAAGCAGTTCGGTGAAGGCAGCGGTGTGGACCTTGCTGATCTGATGAACCACGAATTCATCAAGTTCGTCGCTGGCCCAGCCGAGCGCGGCACGGGCCGCCTGGAAGGTCTTGGCGGCCAGTTTAAGGCCCTCGACCAGCAGGGTGCGGGTATCGGTGACCATGCGGTCCATGTTGCCCCGGCACAGATGCGAGAACTCGGTGGCGGCGCGGGTGACGCTGCCTTTGAAGCGATGGCCGTCGGGCAGCAGTTCGCTGCGGCCGAGCACCATGGCGGCAGCGCCCGAGCCGAGCGTGAGCGAGGCAAACTCGTCACGGAACTGCTCGGGGCCGACATCGGGCTGGATGAGGCGTTGGATGGTGCGCTCGGTGATGACGTTGGAGACTTCGCCATCGACGATCAGTCCGTACTCGATGTCGCCCCGCTCGATCATCCGGGCGGCGATGTCCATGCCATTGAGGAAGGCCAGGCAGGCATTGCCGACATCGAAGTTCTGGCAGGTATCGGCCAG
>DIHI01000116.1:54994-55327 GCA_002420085.1 Lysobacterales bacterium UBA5700
GTGTTGATCAGGATGCCGATGTGCTCATGAGCGACACCGGACGCAGCCAGCGCTTTCTGGGCGGCCAGGGTGGCGGCATCGGAGGGCTGGGTCAGGCCATCCCAGACGCGCCGCTCGTGGATGCCGGCGACATCCTCCAGCAGGTTGTCGCGAATGCCGAGCCGATCCAGGGTCGGTTGCAATCGGCTCATGATCTCGGCCGAACTCAGCCGGATCGGGGCATCGACATGCGCGACACTGGCGATGGAGACGTTCTTGTACAGCATGGGTTGGTCCTGGGCACGGCCCGCAGCGGATCGAATCGATCAGTATACGCCGCGCCATGCATGGCCC
>DIHI01000015.1:0-8136 GCA_002420085.1 Lysobacterales bacterium UBA5700
CGAATCCCGGCTCCCATCCCTACCCCCGACAGCCGCTCAGTCGCAGTTTCTGGCCGGGTTTGATCAGGTACTGCGGGGCGCGGATGCCATTGCTGCGGGCCAGTTGCTGGGGGCTTTGACAGCGATGGCGACGGGCGATCGAGGCGAGGGTGTCGCCGCGCTTGACCGTGTAGCTGCCGGCTGTGGCGGCGAGGGCGGTTTCCGAGGGTTTGCGGGCGGCCGCCAGGTCAGCCGCGAGCGTGGCCCGGCCGGCGTCCAGGCACTGCTGCCGATAGACCTCGATCAGGCGGGCCGGAACCTGCAATTCGGTCCCGGCGGCGATCACCGTGTGCGCTTCGTAGCGCGGATTGAGGTTGCGCAACACCCGGAACCAGCCATCGCGGCTGCCGGCATTGCCGATGCAGATGGCCAACTCGTTGATCGAGGCGGCCCGATCCAAGACCACGGTCGCCGGGCTGGCATCGACGCTCGGAAACTCCAGTCCGTAGTCTTCCGGATGCAGGAACAGCCAGGCCGCCGCCAGCACCATCGGTACATAGTCGCGGGTCTCGGGTGGCAGCCGGCCGAACACGTCGCGGCTCCAGAACGAGCGCTCGCCGCTGGCGGCATACAGGCGACCGACCCGACCCTCACCGCCGTTGTAGGCGGCCAGGGCCAGTTCGAGATTGTGGTTGAACTCGGCGAACCGATCGTTGAGGTACAGCACATTGGCGCGGGTCGCCAGCCTGGGGTCGAACCGGGTGTCGAAACCATCGACCCGGCCCAGGCCGTAGCGCAACCCGGTCGCCGGCATGAACTGCAAGGGTCCGGCCGCGCCGGCCCGCGAGACGGCATGGACCCGGCCGCCCGACTCCTTGGCCAGAATGCCGAACAGCAGGGCTTCCGGCAGGCCGGCCTCGGCATATTCCGGCCACATCAGGTAGCGCATGTACTGGTACTGCTCCCAGGCCGTGACCAGGTTCGGCCGCATCCAGGTCAGCCATTCGACCAGGGCCGCCTTGACCGGACCGTTGAGGGCGATGATGCCGGCCAGATCCTGGCCATTCAGCAGGTTGACGCTGCGTCCAGCGTCAGGCAGGTCGGTCAGCACCGGCGAGCCTTCACCGCTGGCATCGGGGTCGTTGCTGGCCACCAAGTCCTCGCCAGGAACACCGGCCGGTTGGGCGAGCAGGGCATCGAAGGTCGCGAACACCCGATCGAGGTCGCAGGCGCTGATCCGGCGGCAATGGCCGGCGATCTCCAGCAATTCGGACGAGGCCAGCCGAACCGCCTCGCGCCCGCCTTCGACATCGCCCGATGCCAACCGTGCCTGGCCCGCGCGATAGCGTTCAGCCGCGACATCCAGCCGATCATGGAGGGCGTCGGTTTCGGTCAGGTCACCAGTCTGACCCGCACCCGCCTGCCGGGTCGGCCCCTGACTGGCACAACCCAGCAGTGCCGCCAGCACCGGCACCATCGCCATCCACACTCGCAACCCACGCATCGGTCCACCGTTCACGACTGACTGCCGGCAGACTAGCCCGGCCGGCCAGCCTGGGCAATCCCCAGCATACCGGCACTGCCGCCGGCCGAGCCTGGGGTCATCGGGACACGCTACCATGACCACACCCCGGCCCAACCGATCGACCCCCATGAGCGACCCTCTGTTTCTTGGATGCAGCGAACCGGGCGGCAGCGAATCCGCCGTCAACCTGCTGCCGCGCTTCGGCAATCGCCACGGCCTGATTGCCGGCGCCACCGGGACCGGCAAATCGGTCTCGCTGATGGTGCTGGCGGAAGCCTTCTCGCGGATCGGCACGCCGGTGTTCATGGCCGATGTCAAGGGCGACATCGCCGGCCTCGCGGTCGCTGGCAGCGACAGCGACAGGCTGCGCAGCCGACTGGCTCGGCTCGGCGTGCAGGACTGGCGCGCCGAAGCCAATCCGGTGATCTTCTGGGATCTGTACGGAAAATCCGGCCATCCGATCCGGACCACGATTTCCGAGATGGGTCCGATCCTGCTGGCCCGCGTGCTGGAGTTGAACGACACCCAGACCGGCGTTCTGGAAGTGGTGTTCCGGGTGGCCGACGAACAGGGACTGCTGCTGCTCGATCTCGATGATCTGCGCGCCCTGCTCGGCCTGACCCAGGAACACGCCAAGGAGATTTCCAAGCGCTACGGGTTGGTCTCCAGCGCCTCACTCTCGGCCATCCAGCGCGCCCTGCTGCGACTCGAACAGGCCGGTGCCAAGCAGTTCTTCGGTGAGCCGGCACTGCAACTCGAAGACCTGATGCGCCAGGACATGTCCGGACGCGGGGTGATCAACATACTGGCCGCCGAGACCCTGATCCACAATCCCCGGCTGTATTCCAGTTTCCTGCTCTGGCTGCTTTCGGAACTGTTCGAGAATCTGCCGGAGGTGGGCGACCTCGACCGACCGAAACTGGTGTTCATCTTCGACGAGGCCCATCTGCTGTTCGACGACTGCCCGGATGCCCTGCGCAAGCGGGTCGAGCAGGTGGTCCGGCTGATCCGCTCCAAGGGCGTCGGCGTCTACTTCTGCTCGCAACAGCCCGACGATGTGCCCGACGAGATCCTCGGCCAACTCGGCAACCGCATCCAGCATGCCTTGCGTGCCTTCACCGCCCGCGACCAGAAAGCCGTGCGCAGTGCCGCCGAAACCTTCGTCGCCAATCCGGCCTTCGCAGTCGAGCAGGTCATTACTCAACTGGCGGTCGGCGAGGCCCTGGTCTCCACGCTTCAGGGTTCGGGCGTGCCGATGCCGGTCGAACGGGTCACCATGACCGCCCCCCGCTGCCGGATGGGCAGCATCAGCCCGGACGAGCGGGCCACCGTGCGCTCGCGCAGCCCGGTCGGCAGCAAATACGACCCGTCGATCAACCGCGAATCGGCCTACGAGATTCTCGCCCGGCGTGCCGAACAGGCTCCGCAGGCCGAGCCATCGCAACCACCGTCCCGCGCTGAACCCGCACCGAGCCCGCGCTCGACCGGCGGCCGCAGCGCCGACCGGCCGGCCGCTGCCGAGGGCAACTGGCTCAAGGACATCGTGTTCGGCACCGGCCGGCGACAGGGCATGCTGGAGGCCACCGCCAAGTCGGCCATGCGCACGGTCGGCAACCAACTCGGCCGACAACTGCTGCGCGGCCTGCTCGGCAGTCTGGGCGGCTCCGGCTCGCGTCGCTGATCGCCCTGGCGGCCTGCCCTCGCACGTGCCGGGGGTCTTTCCACTGCCGACACCCGGCGGCCGGCTTCGGTATAGTCCGCGACTGCGTCCCGGAGAATCCACATCATGACCGAGCCCGTCGAACCTGTGCGCCCGTCGGCGCTGAACCGATTCCTCACGATCGTCGAGAAGGGTGGCAATGCCCTGCCCCATCCGGCGACCCTGTTCGCCCTGCTGGCCCTGCTGGTCGTGCTGCTGTCGGGGATCGCGGCGCAGTTCGAGCTGATGGTGGCGCACCCGGTGACGGGTGCCGAAATCCGGCCGGTCAATCTACTGTCGGTCGAGGGCCTGCACCGCATACTCACCGGTCTGGTCACCAACTTCACCTCGTTCGCGCCGCTCGGTACGGTGCTGGTGGCCCTGATCGGCATCGGGGTCGCCGAGCACTCCGGGCTGATCGGTGCGGCACTGCGCCTGATCGTGCTGTCGGCGCCCCGGCAACTGCTGACCCTGGTGGTGGTGTTCGCCGGGGTGATGTCGAACATGGCCAGCGAAATCGGCTATGTCCTGCTGGTGCCACTGGCGGGGCTGATCTTCCAGACCGTCGGCCGGCATCCGATCCTGGGCATGGCGGCAGGTTTTGCCGGCGTCTCCGGCGGCTACTCGGCCAACCTGCTGCTCGGCACCATCGATCCGCTGCTGGCCGGGCTGTCCCAGGAAGCCGCGCAGATCATCGACACCGACTACACGGTCAGTCCGGCCGCCAACTGGTACTTCATGTTCGTCTCGACCTTCGTCATCTCGGTGATCGGCACCCTGGTGACCGAGTTGATCGTCGCCAAGCGCTTCCCAGATACGGCCAGCCAACGCCACGAGGAAGACATTCAGGAGATGACGGCAGAGGAGGGTCGCGGCCTGATGTTCGCTCTGATCGCGGGCCTGGGGCTGACCGCGCTGATCCTGTTCGGCATCGTGCCGGAAAACGGTTTTCTGCGCGGACCGGACGGCAGCCTGTTGAATTCGCCGTTTCTGAGCGGCATCGTCGCCCTGATCTTCGTCTACGGCGTGGTGGTCGGCATCGCCTACGGCATCGGGGCCGGCACCATCCGCAACGACAGCGATGTGATCAATGGCATGAGCCGGAGCATGGGTACCCTGTCCGGCTATCTGGTGCTGGTGTTCTTCGCTGCGCAGTTCGTCTCGTTCTTCAACTGGACACAGCTCGGGCTGATCTTCGCGGTCGAGGGCGCCGGTTTCCTCAAGGCGCTGAATCTGGCGCCAGTGCCGCTGTTCATCGGCTTCATCCTGCTGACCGCACTGGCCAATCTGTTCATGGGCTCGGCTTCGGCCAAATGGGCGCTGATGGCGCCGGTGTTCGTGCCGATGTTCATGCTGCTCGGCTACTCACCGGAGATCACCCAGATGGCCTATCGGATCGGCGACAGTTCGACCAACATCATCTCGCCGATGATGAGCTATTTCGCACTGATCATCGCCTTCTTCCAGCGCTACGAGCCCAAGGCCGGCATCGGCACGGTGGTGGCGGTGATGCTGCCCTACTCGATTGCCTTCCTGATCGGCTGGTCGTTGCTGTTCTCGATCTGGCTGGGCTTCGATCTGCCGATCGGGCCGGGCGCTCCGCTCGACTACGTGCCTACCGCCGCCGGCCGCTGATCGTCGTGCCGTCCGCGCTCCGAGTCCCATCCATCAGGCCCTGTCCATGACCCGAGACCCCACCGACCCCCGGATCGAGCCGTTCTGGCGCGATCCGCTGCGCTTCGTCCGCTACCCGTTCCAGGGCGAGGCCCTGATCCTGCTGATCGCACTCAGTGCCGCCCGGATCCTGACCGAACTGCCGGTGCTGGGCGGGATCATCGGCCTGTTGCTGCTGGCGATCGCCTACAAGTACGCCTTCACCATCCTGCGCGAAACCGCCAATGGCCGACTGGAACCACCGGGAGGCGCGCTGGATGTCCCGGACACGGTGATCCTCGGCTTTCTCGCCGTCATGCTGCTGGCAATCGGAGTGACTTCAATTACTGCGGTATTGGTCAGTCCACAGACCGCGCTCTGGCCGCTGGTCGGTTTCACCCTGGTCATGCCGGCCATCGCGATCACCCTGGCCATGGACGACAACCTGGCCACTGCGCTCAACCCGATGACCTGGATCGGGCTGTGGTCGCGGATCGGGCTGACCTATCCGCTGCTGGGGATCCTGCTGTTCGGCTTTCATGCGGCCGATCTCTGGCTCGCCGCTGCGCTCGGCGGCAGCCTGGCGGCCGAAATCGTTTCACAGGCGTTCTTCGCGTGGGGCCTGTTCGCGCTGTTCCATCTGATGGGTTATGTGCTCTACCAGCACCACGAAGCACTCGGCTTCGAGCCGCAACGCCACGTCCACGCCCGGATGCGTCCGGAAAGCCGCGACCAGCGACTGCTGGCCGAGGCCGAGGCGGAAATCGCCGACGGCCGCCCGCTCGATGCCCTGGCCCGGCTGCGGGCCGAGGATCGCGAGCGGGCGATCGACCATCCGGCCCACGAACTGCTGCGCCGCCTGCTGCGCGAGCACGGACGGGCCGACGAGCGACTCGACCATGGCCGACGCTGGCTCCACCGGCTGCTGACCGAGGGTCAGGCGCGACGCGCCCTTGGCCTGGCGCGGGAATGCCTGGATCTGGATGCGGATTTCGCGGCCAGCCTGCCCGAGCACGGGCCGCTGCTGGCCAGCCAGGCTGAAGCCCTGGGCCAGTTCCGGCTGGCCACCGACATCCTGGCCGCGCACCGACGCTGCCACCGACGCGAACCGGAACGGCACCGCTGGGCACTGCTGGAAGCCGGCATCCGCAGCCAGCGGCTGGGCCAGGACGCGGAGGCCCGGAACCTGCTGCAACAGAGCCTGACCGAGTGCGAGGATGGCCCGTTGCGCGGTGAAATCGAGGCGGCCCTGGCCAGCCTGCCGCCGACAGCGACGCCCGGCTGAGTCCGATGTCGCGCTGGCGACCGCCGCCACCCAGCTCGACCGCCCTGATCACCCGGACCGGCTTCGAGCACCTCAAGGCCGAACTGGACGAACTCTGGCGCCAGCGGCGACCGGAGGTGGTCGCCGCACTCGCGGCGGCTGCCGCCGAAGGCGATCGCTCGGAAAACGCCGAATACCTCTATCGCAAGAAGCAACTCGCCGAGATCGATCGCCGGGTACGCTACCTCAGCAAACGGGTTCCGGCGCTGAAGGTGATCGAATCGACCCCGACCGATCCGGGCGCGGTCCGCTTCGGCGCCTGGATCGAACTGGAATGCCACACTTCGGGTGACCTTCTGAACTACCGGATCGTCGGCCCGGACGAGACCGATGCCGGCAACGGATGGATCAGCATCGATGCGCCGCTGGCGCGGGCGCTGCTCGGCCGGCGCGTGGGCGCCGATGTCGAGGTCGATCTACCGATCGGCCGACGCGGCTACACCGTGCTGTCCATCCAGTACCGCGAATGAGCCGATCGGCAACGGCGACCGGCTATCTTTCGGTATCGGACCGGGCGACGGCCGGACTCATTCACGCCTCGGCAATCTGGCTGTCCAGTCTGGCCCGCAGGTCCGGCGCCAGCCGCAGCGCACCAGCCAGACCGTCGAGGTAGGCCTGCTCCATGTAGGAGCGTTCGGCAACCGTGGCGGCACTGATCAGGTAGACCTCGGCGGCCAGAGCCGGGTTGTCGATGCCCCTGGCGATCTCGGCCGGATCCAGCGGCCGCGCAATCTCGGCGACCAGCCATTGACCGAGTTCGGCATCGGCACCGGATTGGCTGATCGCTCGATCGATCAGGCTGCGTTCGGCATCGTCGATGTGACCATCGGCCTTGGCAGCGGCAATCAGGGCACGCAGCAGGACGCGGCTGTCGGCCTCACTCGGGGCGGTCAGCGCCGGGGGTGCAGCCAGGGCCGGTTGCGCCGGTGCGGCAGTCGTGCCAGCGCTGCCCGCGTGGCCACCACCACCCTGGCCACGCTCGGCCTGCCAACTGCCATAGGCTTTGTAGGCCATCATGCCGAGCGCGGCTAGGCCACCGTACTTGGCCAGCTTGCGGGTGGTCCGGTTGCTGCCGAGCAGCAGCCCGAGCGCGCCGCCCGCCAACGAGCCCTTGCCGAACTCACTGAGGCCGATGCCGCCCTGCGGTCGGTCAGTGGCCAATCCGGTGGTCTTCAGGCCGCTCTGGGCGGTTTGCAGCAGGTGATCGAGAAAGCCTCGGGTATTCATGGTCGGTCCGTAGGGTGGGGGTATTCGGGGGCTTCACGGGTTGAACCGTTGTCTTTGCAGCGGCCGAACGGCGTCATCGAAACGGCGTCCGGACCGGTACTGGCTCAGGGTAAGGCATGCCGCCGATAGACACCGTCAAAGGCGATCCGCCAGTCCTGCTCGCCGGTGTGCTCGCCGGTGCGTTGCTGCCAGGTCTGCCGGACGCTGCCGTCGTCCTGCCGGCGCCATTCGATCCGATGCGCGGTGCGGCCACCATCGGCGCCGATGGTTTCCCCTTCCAGGGTCATGACGCCATCGCGCAAACCACCCTCCAGGCGCAGCAGGGTGCCGGTGCTGTCGATCCAGGTCTGATGCCAGACCTGGCGGCCGGCATCATAGGCGTTCAGACTTCCGCCGCGATAGCCGCGACCGGTGTCGTAGTGCTCGCGCAGGACACAGCCGTCGTAATCGGCCTCGATCCGGTTGCGACCAACCACCGTGCCATCAGGTCCGAACACGTCCCAGTCGCCGATCCAGAAATCGAATTGCCGATGTTCAGCCGCCTGGCAGGCACTGCGGGCGGTATCCGGCGCGATCAGCAGGGCGGCGGCCAGGGCGCACTGAACCAGGATGAGCGGTGCTGGAGTCCGTTGAATCAAGGTGCGCAGGAGCATGATCGGGTTCTCGTTGTGGCTGTCGATCCGCTGGTTGTACCGAAATTGCCGCGTTCGCGCATGGGTCGAACGTTGG
>DIHI01000015.1:8302-14549 GCA_002420085.1 Lysobacterales bacterium UBA5700
CAGCGTCAGCTCGGCGCCCTCGGTCAGTTCGATCGGATCGCCCTCCGGCCATTCCCGATAGCGGCCACGAAAGGGGCCATCCAGCAGGGCCACGCTGCGTGCATCGGCGGACAGGTTGAGCAGAACCAGCACCCCGTGTTCGCCATCGTCACGCACGAAGGCGAACACCTCGCGCGGCGCCGAGTGGACCACCGGCACCATGCGCGCTCCGGCTGCGCCATTGCCGAGCGCGCGGATGCCTTTCTTCAATGCGATCAAGTCCCGGTACAGATCACCGATCGGATGCGCCTGCCAGACGATCGGATCCTTCTCGAAGAACGCCAGTCGCTTCCGATTGCCGGCCTCCTGGCCGTTGTAGATCAACGGAATGCCCTCGCTCAGCACCGACAGCACGATGCCGGCTTCGAGTGCCGGGCCGAACCGCTCGAACTGGGTTGCCTCCCAGGCGTTCTGATCGTGGTTGCTCAGATAGGTCATTCGGTAGGCATCCTGCGGCCAGGCGCTCTCGTTCTCGGAGTAATAGCCGTAGAGCGCGGATACATCGGCCTCGCCGATGGCGATCCGATGGAGGGCGTTGTTCCAACTCCAGGCGTAGCTGGCGTCGAAGGCGCGCCGGTGGACATCGCGGCCCTCGTATTCGGCGAGCATGAAGACCGGCTTGATGGCATCCAGTTCGGTCCGGATGGTCTCCCAGAAGTCGAGCGGCACATAACCGGCGACATCGCAGCGAAACCCGTCGATGCCGACCTCGCTGACCCAGAACTTCATGGCCTCGGCCATGTAGCGGCGCAGTTCCGGATTGCGGTAATCGAGATCGATGATGTCCGACCAATCCCACCATGGAGTCGGGCGGAAGTCGCCGCCCCAGTCACGCTCGTACCAGTCCGGATGCGCCTCGACCAGCGGATTGTCCCAGGCGGTGTGGTTGGCCACCCAGTCGAGAATCACCCGCATGCCCAGCCGGTGCGCCTCGGCGACGAATGCCTTGAGATCGTCCAGCGTGCCGAATTCCGGATTGACACCATAGTAGTCGCGTACCGAGTACGGACTGCCCAGGCTGCCCTTGCGGTTCTGCTCGCCGATCGGATGGATCGGCATGAGCCACAGGATGTCCGCGCCAAGCGCCTTCAGGCGCGGCAACTGCGCACGGGCGGCGATCAGGGTGCCTTCGGGCGTGAACTGACGGGTGTTGATCTGGTACAGCACGGCGGTGCGCGCCCAGTCCGGATGGTCGAACCGGACATAAGGTTCCGGCCGGTGCGTGGGTTGCGTCGCTGTCGGATCGACCGGCGCCACGGTGCTCGGCGGCGCGATTTCGCGCGGTGCGCAGGCGGTCAGGGCGACGGCCAGCAGAAGGGTCGGCAGCGGGCAGATGCGATCGGCGAATGCGAGCGACGACATGATGGATCTCGCGAGGGTGACGGACTGCCAGCATAGCCGCCCGTGCGCGATCTGGTTGCCTGCCCCTGCCCGTCGTACCGGTTCCGCTCAAGTTTTCTCCGGCCGGGTCGATAGCTGCGGAATGGACTTCCCCACCGGCCATGCCCAGGCACTGCCGACCACCGACGACTGCCGACGCGCCGGCCGATCGACCGGCACCGGCCCTGCCAGGGCGGGTCGGCCATGAAACTGGCGACCGCGACCTACCGCCCCGGCAGCGGCTGGTCGGCCGCCCTGCCGACCGAACTCGACAGCGAGGACACCCTGGTGCTGGCCTTCGCGGCGGCCGAATACCGCGATCGCCCGGCACCCTGGGCCGATCTCGCCCGCGCCTTCCCGCGCGGACGGCGGCTCGGCTGTTCCACGGCCGGAGAATGCCTCGCTGACCGGGTCGGCGACGACAGCATCGTCCTGGTAGTGGCCAGGTTCGAGCACACCCGGCTGCGCCTGGCGCGCACCCCGATCGCTGCTCCGGAGGCTCCGGACGATTCGACCGAAGCCGGCCACCGACTGGCCACGCAACTGTGCGATCCGCTGGCTCGACTGGCGGGCGTTCTGGTGCTGTGCGACGGACTGCACGGCAACGGCAGTCGGCTGGTGCAGGCCCTGTGTGCCAACCTGCCGACGGGGGTGCCGGTGTTCGGCGGACTCGCCGGCGATGGTGGTCGGTTTCATTCGACCTGGGTGCTGGTCGATGATCACCCCAGGTCCGGCCAGGCGGTGGCGATCGGAATGTACGGCGACGATCTGCTGGTGGGTCTGGACTCGGAGAGTGGCTGGACCGAGTTCGGTCCGGAACGACGGATTACCCGCGCCGAGGGCAACCGTCTGTATGAACTCGACGGCCGTCCGGCATTGACCCTGTACAAGGCATATCTCGGCAAGTTCGCGGCCGGTCTGCCGGCCTCGGCGATGCTGTTCCCGATCTCGATCCGGCATCCGCTGCGCCCGGAGCGGCCGCAATTGCGGACCGTGCTCGGCATCGATCCGACCGACGGCAGCATGCGCTTCGCGGCCGAGATTCCGACCGGTTACGTGGCCCGACTGGCGCGCTCCAGCGACGAACACCTGCTGGCTGGAACCGCCATCGCGGTCAGCGAAGCGCTGTGCCAACGCGACGATCTGGATCGGCCGGGTCTGGTTCTCTCGATCGCCTGTTTCGGCCGACGGATGGCCTTGGGCGAGCGCGCCGAAGAAGAGGCCGAGACCATCGTCGAAGCGCTGACCGCCGACGATGTCCACATCGGCTTCTACGGCTATGGTGAGATCGCCGTGCGCGCCCCTGGCACCGGCATCGAAGTGCAGAACCAGACCATGTCGATCGCCTTTCTCCAGGAGCGCTGACGGCGTGTCTGCTGCCATCCACCCGCTGCTTGGCCGGCAACTGCGTCGGGTCGGACTGGATGCCGCCGCGATCGACGCCCTGCCCAAGCCTGTTCGCGATCTGCTCGAACGAATCAGCCGCAGCTATGCCGATCACGATCGTGAAAGCTATCTGCTGCAACACAGCCAGGACGTCTGCAACCGCGAAATGGCGCAGCTCAATGCCGATCTCAGTGCCAGTCGGGCGCGCCTGGAGAGCTTGGTCTCGCTGTCGTCCGACTGGGTCTGGGAACAGGACGCCGACCTCAACTTCACCTACATCTCGGCCCCGGTCGAGCGGGTCGGACTGTGCCTGAACGACGTGCTCGGAACAGGCCGCCGGATCGACGATCTGCCGCCGGTGCCTGGCAGCGACCCCGCCGACTACCTGGCCCGGATCGCCGCCCGCCAGCCGTTCCGGGACTTCGTGTACGGCTACCGGCTGCCGAACGGTGAAGTGGCCTACCTGCGGATCAGCGGCGAGCCGATCTTCGACTGCGGTGAATTCGTCGGCTATCGCGGGGTGGCCAGCGACGTCACCCAGGCCACCCTTGCCGAGCAGTCGGCGGCCCGTCTGTCACGCTTCGATTGCCTGACCGGGCTGGCCAATCGCGGCGCCTTTCTGGCCGAATTGCAGACCCGCATCGGCCGTGCCCGGCAGCGCCAGCACGGCCTGGCCCTGCTGTTCATCGACCTCGACCGCTTCAAGACCATCAACGACACCCTCGGCCATGCGGCCGGCGATGATCTGCTGCGCACCATGGCCGAACGGCTGCCACGGGTGCTCCGACAGGACGATCTGCTGGCGCGCCTGGGTGGCGACGAATTCGTGGTTCTCGCAGAGGATGGCGGTGATGGCGACGGGCTGCCGGCCCTGGCCGAGCGACTGCTGAGCCAACTGCGCCGACCGGCGACCGTGGCCGGCACCGTGGTCCACGTCAGTGCCAGCATCGGCATCGCCCGCTTTCCCGACCACGGCCATGACGCCGCCACCCTGCTCAAGAATGCCGATACTGCGATGTACCTCGCCAAGGACGAGGGCAAGAATGGTTACCGCTTCTTCGCGCCTGAACTGGCACATCGTGCCTGCGCCCGCTTCGCGATGGAGTCACAGTTGCGCGATGCCCTCGACCTCGGTGAATTCCGATTGCACTTCCAGCCGTTGTTCGATCTCGCCACCGGCGTCTGCACCGGGGTCGAGGCGCTGCTGCGCTGGCAGCATCCCGAACTCGGCCTGCTCGGCGCAGCGCCGTTGGTGACGGCAGCAGCGGCAGCACGGCTGGAAACGCAATTGACCGCGCACGCTCATGCGCTGGCGATGGCCGAAGTGGCGGGGTGGCCGACATCGCTTGCCGACATGCGCGTCGCGCTCAACATCACCGCCGCCGATTTGGGTGATGCCGAATTTGCAGCGCGCTTCGCCGCGCTGCTGGCGGATCATGGATTGCCCGCGTCGCGCTTCACGCTCGAGCTCACCGAACAGGCGATGCTGGCGAGTCCGGACAGCGCCGCCGACCAATTGGCGACGTTGCGCGCGTCGGGGTGCCGCATCGCGGTCGATGATTTCGGCACGGGCTATTCCTCGCTGGCGCTTCTCGCCCAGTTACCGCTCGATTATCTCAAGATCGACAGCGGCTTTGTTCGCGCCATGGACGCGTCGGAACGCGACCGCATTGTGGTGCGCGCCATCGTGGAACTTGCCCGCGCGCTGGGACTAAGCGTGATTGCCGAAGGGGTGGAGACCCAGGAACAGCGCGCGGTGCTCGCCGACCTGGGCGTCGATTATTGGCAGGGCTTTCTGGGGTCCGATCCGGTGGCGGGAGATGCGCTGGCGATAATTAGGGACAGTCCCCAATGAGCTACTTTTGCCACCGTCAGCATGGCTTATTGGGGACTGTCCCTAATTATCTTTCTGCCGCGCCAGCTTCGCCAGCCCGCTCGACAATTGCACCGCGCCATTGAGCCGCGCCGCCGCGCTTGCCCAATTGCCGCTGACCGACAGCTTGTTGTCGGGGCGGATGCGGGCGCGGTCTTTGAGGCGCTCGACATAGGCGAGCAGCCCCGGCACATTGGCAAAGCGGTCGCCGTGGAAACTGACCAGCGCGCCCTTGGCCCCGATATCCAGCTTGGAAATCCCCGCCGCCTTGGCGTTGCCCTTCACTTCCATCAGCAAGATCAGGTTCGCTGTTTCGGGCGGCAGCGGGCCAAAGCGGTCGATCAGTTCGGCGGCAAAGGCGTCCAGCCCGGCGCGCCCCTCGGCCTCGTTGATGCGCCGATACAGCGCCATGCGCAGCGGCAGGTCGGGGACATAATCCTCCGGAATCAGGATCGGCGCGTCGACCGTAATGACCGGCGACATGGCCTCGCGCGGCGGGGCGAGGCCTGCGCCCTCCGCCTTGGCCGCCAATATCGCCTCTTCCAGCATCGACTGGTAAAGTTCGAACCCGACCTCGCGGATATGGCCCGACTGTTCATCACCGACCAGATTGCCCGCGCCGCGAATGTCGAGATCGTGGCTGGCCAGCTGGAACCCGGCACCCAGCGTGTCGAGATCGCCGAGCAGCTTCAGCCGCTTTTCCGCCGTGTCGGTAATCACACCATTTTCGGGCGTGGTCAGATAGGCATAGGCGCGTGTCTTGGACCGCCCGACGCGCCCGCGCAGCTGATACAGCTGTGCCAGCCCGAACCGGTCGGCGCGATGGATGACCAAAGTGTTGGCGCTGGGAATGTCGAGCCCGCTTTCGACGATGGTGGTTGATACCAGCACATCATATTGCCGGTCATAAAAGGCGCCCATCCGCTCTTCGACCTCGCCCGGGGCCATTTGCCCGTGCGCGACGACATATTTGACCTCGGGCACGCGGGTGCGCAGATATTCCTCGATATCGGGCAGATCCTTGATGCGCGGCGTTACAAAAAAGCTCTGTCCGCCGCGGTCATGTTCGCGCAGCAAGGCTTCGCGGATCACCACCGGATCCCACGGGCTGACATAGGTGCGCACCGCCAGCCGGTCGACCGGCGGCGTTTGAATGACGCTGAGCTCGCGCAGCCCCGACATCGCCATTTGCAGCGTGCGCGGGATCGGCGTCGCGGTCAGCGTCAGCACATGAACGTCGGTCTTGAGCTGTTTCAGCCTTTCCTTGTGGACGACGCCGAAGCGCTGTTCCTCGTCGACGATGACCAGCCCCAGCCGCTTGAATTCGACCGATTTGGCAAACACCGCGTGGGTGCCGACGACAATGTCGATACTGCCATCGGCCAGCCCGTCGCGCGTCTTCTGCGCCTCGGCGGCGGGCACCAGCCGCGACAGGCGACCAAGGTTGACGGGAAAGCCGCGAAACCGGTCGACGAAATTGCTGTAATGCTGGCGCGCCAGCAGCGTCGTCGGGCACACGACCGCCACCTGCATTCCTGCCATCGCCGCGACGAACGCCGCGCGCAGCGC
>DIHI01000015.1:14651-16180 GCA_002420085.1 Lysobacterales bacterium UBA5700
TCGCCGCACACCAGCCGGTCCATCGGCCTGCCTGCTGCAAGGTCGGCAAGCACATCGCCGATGGCGCGGTCCTGATCGTCGGTTTCCTGATAGGGAAAACGGTCGGCAAAGGCGGGATAGGTGGCATCGGCCTCCAGCACGTCGGCGGGGCGCAGCGCGCGCGCCGCAGCGGTGGCGAGCAGTTCGCCGGCAATTTCGCGGATGCGCTCTTTCATCCGCGCCTTGCGCCGCTGCCACGCCTCGCCGCCCAGCTTGTCTAGCGCGACGCCCTCGCTCTCGCCGCCATAGCGCGACAGCACGTCGAGATTCTCGACGGGGACATAAAGCTTGTCGCCGCCTGCATAGGTCAGCGCGACGCAGTCGTGCGGGCTGGTGCCGACGGGGATGCTGGTCAGCCCCTCATAACGGCCGATGCCATGGTCGATATGCACCACCAGATCGCCGACACTGAGCGTCGCCAGTTCGGCGAGGAAGGCATCGGCGCTCTTGCGGCGTTTCTGGCGGCGGACGAGGCGCTCGCCCAATATGTCCTGCTCGCTGAGCAGGCTGACGGCGTCGCTGGCAAAGCCGCTGTCGATGGGCAGGACGACCAGCGCGGTGGTGCGCAGGTCGGCAGCCGTGCCCAGCGCCGCCTGCCACCCTTCCGCTTCCGCCAGCATCGTCGCGCCATGTTCGCGCAGCAGCCCCGCCAGCCGGTCGCGCGCGCCCGCCGAATAGCTGGCGATGATGGTGCGCCGCCCGGCGCGCTGTTCGGCGGCGAGGTGCGCGGCGACCAGCGCATAGACATTGGCATCGGCGGCGCGTTCAGGGGCGAAGTCGCGCGCGGCGTGGACCCCGAGGTCGATCACGCCGGGCGTTTCGGGGGCATCGAAGGGCGTGACAAGATGGATCGGTCGCGCGGCTTCCGCTGCGTCCCATTCGGCGGCGTTCAGATAGAGGGCATCGGGGGCCAGCGGGCGATAGCTGCCCGCCGCGCCATCCGCAGCGGCAACGCGGTTGCCATGATAATCGGTGATGGCATCGAACCGCTGCGCCGCGCTGGCATCGACGCGGTGGCCGCGCAGCATCGGCGCGCCGCCGATATGGTCGAACAAGGTCGCCAGCTTGTCCTCGAACAGCGGCAGCCAATGGTCCATCCCCGCCTGCCGCCGCCCGTCGCTGACCGTCTGGTACAGCGGGTCGCCGGTGGCTGCCGCGCCGAACAGCTCGCGATAGCGTGTGCGGAAGCGCTTGATGCTGGCCTCGTCGAGCAGGGTTTCGCTCGCGGGCAGCAGCGTGAAGCCGCCCAAATGCCCCTGCGATCGCTGGTCGGCGGGGTCGAAGCGGCGCAGCGTTTCAATCTCGTCGCCAAAGAAATCGACGCGGATCCCCGTGGGCTCGCCGGCCGGGAACAGGTCTATGATGCCGCCGCGCACCGCAAATTCGCCCTGATCGGCAACGGTATCGACGCGCGAAAAGCCGTTGGCGACCAGCAGCGTGACCAGCGCGTCGCGGTCAATCCGCGCCCCGGGTTTCAGGCTGGCGGCCAG
>DIHI01000015.1:16398-18611 GCA_002420085.1 Lysobacterales bacterium UBA5700
GCGTCGGCTATCGCCGCCATCGCCGCATCGTCGGTGGCGACATAGACCAGTCGCCGGTCGCTGGCGCGCGCCAGATCGGCGAGCAGCAACGGCAGAAAGCCATCGGCAACGCGGGCAAGCGTATGCGGGCGCTGGCCCGCAAGGATGGCGGCGACGGGATCGGTCACGGTTTGGCGATATAGTCGAGGCGGCGCAGCGCAGCGATCATCGCGGGGTTGGCCAGCGCGGCAGGGGGTTCCCCTCGGCCCAGCGCCCAGGCCATGATGTCCTCGTCATCCTGTTCGACCACCGCCTCGAACCACGCCAGTTCGCTTTCATCCCAGCGCGCTGCATGGGTATCGAAAAAGCCGCCAACCAGCGCGTCGGCCTCGCGTGTGCCGCGATAATGGGCGCGGTATTTCAGGGCTTTCAGGCGGTCGTTCACGGCAGGATGGGAATCCGGTTGGGGCACGCATGCCGAATCTGGCGTGCGCGCGCTTTGGGCTTATAGTCGCGGGCGGAATAGCCATGCGACCGGAAATCCTCAACCCGCTCTTTGCCGCGCTGACCGACCTGAAAGGCGTCGGGCCGCAACTCGCCAAGCCGCTGGCGCGGCTGGGGCTGGAGCGGATTGTCGATGCGTTGTTCCATCTGCCTACCGGGCTGATCACCCGCAAGCCGGTGGCGCGGCTTGATGACGCCCAACCCGGCGATCAGGTCATTGTCACGCTGGAGGCGCGCGACTACCGGCCAGGCCGCAGCCCGCGTGCGCCCTTTGGCGTCGAGGCGTTCGACAGCGCGGGCGACCATGTTCGCATCGTCTATTTCGGGCGCACAGCCGGGCTTGCGAAAAAACTGTTTCCACTCGGCGAACCGCGCATCGTCACCGGGAGGCTCGATCATTATGGCGACATGCGCCAGATTGTGCACCCCGACCAGGCGCTGGTGCCGGGTGAGGGGGTAGCGGTTGCCGCGCAGGAAGCCATTTATCCGCTGACCGAGGGACTGACGAGCGCGCGGCTGGCGGCGCTGGTACGCGAAGGGCTGGCGCGGCGTCCGGCGCTGGGCGAATGGATCGAGCCTTCACTGCTGGCGGCCAATGGCTGGCCCGCCTGGGGCGAGGCGCTGGCCCGCGCGCACGCCAGCCCGCACGACACCGCCGCGCGCGACCGCATCGCCTATGACGAGATTTTGGCGGGTCAGGTCGCGCTGATGCTGCTGCGCTCCAGCCTGCGCGCGCGGCGCGGGCGCGCGGTGGTTGGCGACGGGCGGTTGACCGGGCGGTTGCAACTGCCCTTCGCCCCGACCGGGGCCCAGCGCCGCGTGATTGCGGAAATCGCCGCTGACATGGCCCAGCCGACGCCGATGCTGCGCATGCTGCAGGGCGATGTCGGGTCGGGCAAGACGCTGGTGGCGCTGCATGCCATGCTGGCGGCGGTCGAGGCGGGACATCAGGCGGCGTTGCTCGCCCCCACCGAAATATTGGCGCGCCAGCATTTTGCCACGCTGCAAAAACTGGCTGCGGGAACGGGAGCAGAAATCGCGATCCTTACCGGCCGCGACAAAGGGCGCGTCCGTGAGGCGACGTTGATGGGGCTGGCCGACGGCAGCGTGAAAATATTGGTCGGCACCCACGCCATTTTTCAGGAGGCGGTCGGCTACAAGGATCTGGCCCTGGTGGTGGTCGACGAACAGCATCGCTTTGGCGTCGCCCAGCGGCTGATGCTGGCTGACAAGGGGCGCGTGCCGCCGCACCTGCTGGTGATGACCGCGACGCCGATTCCGCGCACGCTGCTGCTCGCCAATCATGGCGAGATGGACGTGTCGCGCATCGACGAGATGCCGCCGGGCCGCACGCCGGTCGATACGCGCGTGGTGTCGGTCGAGCGACTCGATGAAGTGATCGATGGGCTGGCGCGTCACATAGCCAGCGGCGCGCAAGCCTATTGGGTGTGCCCGCTGGTCGCGGAAAGCGACAAGAGCGACCTTGCCGCCGCCGAAGAGCGCGCCGCGCTGCTCCGCGCCCGATTTGGCGCGAACCGGGTCGGGCTGGTGCACGGGCGCATGAAGGGTCCCGAAAAGGATGACGTCATGGCGCAATTCCAGTCGGGCGCGCTGCCGCTGCTGGTCGCGACAACCGTTATCGAAGTGGGTGTCGATGTGCCCGCCGCCAGCCTGATGATCATCGAACATGCCGACCGTTTCGGCCTGGCCCAGCTGCACCAGCTGCGCGG
>DIHI01000017.1:0-5297 GCA_002420085.1 Lysobacterales bacterium UBA5700
CAGCCCGGCGATGCCCGAGCCGATCACTGCAATTCTCATGATTGCTGCTCCGGGCGCGCCGTCCGCAGTGCGTCCGGCACCGGTTTGAGATCCCAGATCAGGCCAAGCCAGGCCAGCAGTCGCAGCAGCCCATAGGTGATGTCGATTTCGTACCAGGCGAAGCCCTGGCGGGCCGAGCCTGGGAAGTGATGGTGGTTGTTGTGCCAGNNAGGCAGTAGTAGGTCATGTCGATCTCCCACCAATAGAATCCCTGCCGGGCGGCGGCGGGGTAGTGATGGTGGTTGTTGTGCCAGCCCTCGCCGAACGTGAGCAGGGCCAGCACTGCGTTGTTGCGGCTGTTGTCGCGGGTGGCGAAGCGCCGGCTGCCCCAGCGATGGGCCAGCGAGTTGATCGTCACGGTGGCGTGGAACAGGGCGACGGTCGAGATGAAGAAGCCCCAGACCAGCAGTTGCGGTCCGTTGGTGGCCAGTTCGGGATGATGGTCATGCAGCCAGTCGCCGAGCAGGAACAGGGCGGTGGCCAGGGCGATCGGTGCGGCGATGTCGAAGCGGTCGAGCCAGCGCAGTTCCGGATAGCCGTTCAGATCGGGCAGGGAGCCCTGCCTGCCGCGATAGCCGCGTTCGCTCAGGAACCAGCCCATGTGGCTCCAGAAGAACCCGCGCTGGAGTGGTGAGTGTGGATCGAGTTCGGTGTCGGAATGACGGTGGTGATCGCGATGGTGACCGGCCCACCACAGCGGGCCGCGCTGGACACTGGTCGCGCCGAGCAGGGCGAACACGAACTGCATGGCGCGCGAGGTCTTGAATGCCTTGTGCGAGAAGTACCGGTGGTAGAAGCCGGTGATCGCGAACATGCGCAGTGCATACAGGCCGAGCGCAGTCGCCAGCGCAAATCCGGAGACCCCGACCCAGAACACCGCCAGACAGGCCAGATGCATGGCGATGAACGGCAGCACGCGCAGCCAGTCGATCCGGTCCGGGACATCGTTGGCGATGCGCTGGCCGATCTCGGTGCCGGCGGCGAAATCCGGGTCGCTGTCGGCGCTGTCGAACCAGCGGCGCACGGCGCGACTCAGGGTGAGCGCCGCGCGTCGTAGGCGGCTGGGGCGAATTTCGTTCATGAAGATCAAGATGCCGCGCCGGCAGTGATGGGGCAGTGAACCCGAGTGGCCACGGCAGTGGCTTGGCGCTGGGTGCTGGGTTGTGCGATCCTTGCCGGGTTTTCAAAGTGGTCCGGTGGCTTGACCGGCCGGGCCCACGATCGTGGGGAAGTCTCGATGGCGTTTTTCGCCGAGGTTCGCCGACTGCGTCGGCGGCTCGCGTTCTCAATGCTGCATGGGTTGTCCAGGCTCGGGCGAATCGGGGGTCAGGCACGCTTGGCACGGGTCGGCCGTTGGGTCGGCGATCTCCACTACGCCCTGGCATTCGCCAAGCGTCGGGCACTCAAGCTGCAATTGGCACGGGCGCTCGATCTGCCGAACGAGCGCGATGCTGCGGCGATCCTGCGTTCGGCCTATCGCTCCGGCGATCGTGCCGTTCTGGAGGTGATCGCGATGTGCGCCGATCCAGTGCCCGAGTGCTGGATCGAGCAATCGCTCGGTGTCGAAGGGCTCGATCGCCTGCGGGCTGCCGCCGCCCTGGGGCGCGGGGTGCTGCTGATCGGCATGCACATGGGCAATGGCATCCTGCTGGCTGCCTGGCTGGCACGGCATGGCATCGAGGTCAGCCTGGTCCACAAGCAGTCGCGCAAGATGCCCGATGGTGCGCTTGCCCGGTGCATCGAGCAGCACGGTGTCGAAGGCATCTGCGCCCGACAGCACGACCGCGCCTATCGCGAGATGGTGCGTGCCATCAAGCGGGGTCGAGTGGTATTCGTGCTGATGGATCAGGGCGCCAAGTGCGGTGGCCTGCCGGTTCGCCTGCTCGGCAAGGACATCATGCTCGCCTCTGGACCGCCAGTGCTGGCCCTGCGTACCGGCGCCGCGCTGATGACCGCCTTCGCGACCGGGGACGATCCTGGCGGCTGGTGCTTCCGGATCGATCCACCGATCGACCTGACCGGCCGCGATGCTCAGGGCGTGGCGGAACTGATCGCGGCTGCCATGGACAGCCACATCCGCGCCCATCCGCAGATGTGGACCTGGCACCATCGTCGCTGGCGCAACTATCCGTTTCCGGCCGAATCGGCGCGTACCACCAGGGTGGCGGCCAGCGCCACCAGCAGCACCGGCGGCAACCAGGCCAGTGTGGTCGCCGGGATTCCGGTTGCCAGTCCAGCGAAGGAAGTCAGTTCGACCAGCAGTTGGTAGGCAATCCCCAGCCCACCCGCCAACATGGCGCGCAGTGCCGTCCGGCTGGCTCTGGGCGAGCCGGCCACCGCGACCAGGGCGATCAGGCTCATGCCCAGGCAGGCGATCGGCAGGCTGATCCGCTGCCAAAACAGCAGGCGGTAGCGGGCGTTGTCCTGGTCGTTGTCGGCCAGTGCGCGCAGATAGCGCCACAGTTCGCTGGGCGGCAGACTGCCGGGTGGCTGGATCAGCAGTTCGAACTGCTCCGGTTCGAGAAACGGTTGCCACAGCATCGATTCGCGGGTCTCGCTGGCGATCGGATCGCCGGCGTCGAACCGGCGGATGCGGATGCCGCGCAGGCGCCATCGGCCATCGGCCTCGACCACGGCCTGCTCGGCCTCGATCATTTCCAGCAGTTCACCATCCGGGCGGTAGTGGTAGAGGCCTATGTCGGCAGGAATCCGGCCCATGTCCAGCCGCCGGACATTGAGGAACCGGTCGCCATCGACACTGCGTGCCCACAGGCCATGGCCGGGACTCCACAGGCTGCCTCCGGCCGCCGAGGCACCGGTCAGGCGCTTGCTCGCCTGCTCCAGCGAGGGCGCTGCCACTTGCAGGAAGGCCAGACCGAGCAGGGCCGCTGCCAGTGCCGGCACGGCTGCCATCCGGGCGATCCCGGTCCAGCCGATGCCGGCGGCCCGGATGATGGTCAGTTCGTGATCGCGCTGCATCGCGCCAAGCACCAGGGTGGTCGCCAGCACGGTCACCAGCGGCAGCAGATCGACCAGCGACTCCGGTGTCGCGCGGGCGGCCTGCCAGGCAGCAGCGATCAGGCCGGCTTCGGCGCGCTCCAGACCTTGCAGCAGTTCGAGCAGCCAGAGTACCGCCGCCAGCGAGGCGGTGACGGTGGCGAAACCGGTCAGCGAACGTCGCCACAGGTAATTGCGCAGCAAGCGAGTCACGGCAGTGGCCCCGGTTGGCGGTCGAGTTGCCGCAGGCGCAGGGTCGCCAGGGCGGCGGCCACGATCGGCAGCGCCAGTGCGCCCGGCCAGGTCGGCCACAGGCGGGCCTCGATCCAGTTGATCAGCACACTGAGCAGACTGAACCACAGCACCACGACCAGGCTGATCGAGACGATCCGCATCGCCTGGCCGCGCCGTGGATCGATCCTGGCCATCAGGAAGGCTGCCATGGCCAGTACCAGGGCCGACAGCGGCGCGATCAGTCGCCATTGCAGTTCGGCGCGGTGATAGGGGTCGTCGCTGCGCCAGAGCAGCGAGAACGGCTCGGCGCGGCGCAGTCGAGTGCGTTCTGGGACGGCCGGCGGCAGGTAGTCGAGGCTGAACCGCTGAAAACGGCCGATCGCTTCCCGCTGACCCCGATCGTGCAGGCGGTAGACCCGGACATCGCCATCGAGCAGCAGGCGTCGGCTGCCGTCGGCCTCGATCGATTCGGTCATCCGATCCCCGCGCAAAAGCAGTTCCCAGCCGGAGAAGCGACGATGGACCATGATCTCGCCGAGACGGTCGCCGTCACGGCTGCCGGCAAACACCACCCAATCGCGGGCGACGGTCTCGAATCGCCCCGGTTGGACCTTGGCCAGTCCGAGTTCGGCGCGGGTCTGCACCTGCAACTGGTACAAGGACTGGTAGGCCCAGGGGCGGAAGCCATTGGCCAGGGCCGCTGTGGCCAGACTCAACAGCAGCACGGGCAGCAGCAGGGCGGTCAGCAGGCTGGATCGGTCGTGGCCGAGTGCGGCGGTTGCGATCAGTTCGCGGCGCGCTTGAAGCCGACCAAGCCCGATCGCCACCCCGAGTGCGGTCGCGGCCGGAATCAGGGTATCCATCAGGATGCCGAGCTTGAGCAGGGTCATCGCAGCGACCCGCGCCATCGGCAATTGTTCACTGACCGCTTCCGCCAGAAAACGGTTGGCATAGTAGACCAGGCCGACCACGGTCAGCACGGCCAGGGCCAGCAGTGCCGGCAGCAGCACCTGCACGGCGAGGTAGCGTCGCAGGATCGGCATCAGCGGACCCGGTCGGACCCTGGGCGAGCGCGGTCGGTCCGGTTCAAGCCGGCAGCACGGCCAACTCGCGCCCGACCTGGACGAAGGCGTCGATGGCCCGGTCGAGTTGATCACGGGTGTGGCTGGCGCTCATCTGGGTGCGGATGCGGGCCTGACCTTGCGGCACCACCGGGTAGAAGAAGCCGATCGCGTAGATGCCATGGTCGAGCAGGCGAGCGGCGAAGCGCTGTGCCAGGGGGGCGTCGTACAGCATCACCGGCACGATCGGATGATCGCCGGGCTTGAGATCGAAACCGGCAGACTGCATCCGTTCGCGGAAATGACGGGTGTTGTCGGCCAGGGTTCCACGCAGGTCATCGGCCTGGGCCAGCATCTCGAATACCCGGCTGCCGGCCGCGACCACATGCGGCGGCAGTGAATTGGAGAACAGGTAGGGGCGTGACCGCTGGCGCAGCACTTCGATCGCCTCGGCGGAACCGGTGGTGAAGCCGCCCAGTGCGCCGCCGAGCGCCTTGCCGAGCGTGCCGGTGATCAGGTCGATGCGATCGAGTACGCCCTTGACCTCGGCCGAACCGCGGCCGGTGGCACCGATGAAACCGGTGGCATGGCACTCGTCGATATGGATGCGCGCGTCGTAGCGGTCGGCCAGTTCGGCGATCCGATCGAGCGGTGCAACGAAACCATCCATCGAGAACACCCCGTCGCTGGCGATCAGGATGTCGCGTGCGCCTTCACTGCGGGCCTGTTGCAGGCGTGCTTCGAGTTCGGCCATGTCGCAGTTGCCGTAGCGGTAGCGTCGGGCCTTGCACAGGCGCACACCGTCGATGATCGAGGCGTGGTTGAGCGCATCGGAGACGATCGCATCCTCCGGGCCGAGCAGGGGCTCGTACAGGCCGCCATTGGCGTCGAAGCAGGCGGCGTAGAGGATGGCATCGTCCTTGCCGAAGAACTCGGCGATTCGCCGTTCGAGTTCCTTGTGCAGAT
>DIHI01000017.1:5371-14847 GCA_002420085.1 Lysobacterales bacterium UBA5700
CTGGGTGCCGCAGATGAAGCGCACGCTGGCCATGCCGAAGCCATGACTGTCGAGGGCGTTCTTGGCAGCGGCGATCACGTCAGGGTGATCGGCCAGGCCGAGGTAGTTGTTGGCGCAGAAGTTCAGCACCCGGCGGCCGTCGGCCAGTTCGATCTCCGAGGATTGTGGCGAGACGATCACCCGTTCGGTCTTGAACAGCCCCTGGCTGCGGATGGCGTCGAGTTCGGCGCGCAGGCGCGAGGTCATCGAATTCATGGTCGGATCGGGTTGGCGTGGTGGCGGGACGGGCGGTGTGGCGGCCGTGGACAGGCTCGGCCGCGACCGGTGTGAACGCAGCGACCTGACCGACCAGCATAGCAGGCCAGCCGTTGCCCGTGCCGAACGCAGGCCGCTTCGAGCGCTCGCTCGGACGGCAGGGGTGGAGTGATCGGATTGCCGTAATCGGGCTGGCGCGCGATCGGACCGATCGGCCTCAGTCGGCCTTGCGGGCGCTGGTCTCCAGGCCGCAACCCGGTCGATACACGAAGACTTGGTTGCGACCGTCGCGCTTGGCCCGGTACAGCGCCTCGTCGGCCTGGGCGACCAGGGCCGAGAACCCGCGTCCGGGCGGCGTCATCACCGCCACACCGAAGCTGGCACTGATCTTGAAGGTGTGGCCGGTCTCGCCGCTGTCGATCGCGGCGATCCGTGTCCGCAGGGTCTCGGCCATCGCCTTGGCGGCATCGCGATCGACACCGCACAGGATCACCGCAAACTCTTCGCCACCGAGCCGGCCGACCCGGCCACCGGCTTCGATGGCGGGTGCGCAGGCAGACACGGCACGCTTGAGCACCCAGTCGCCGACCGGATGACCGAAGCGGTCGTTGATCGATTTGAAGCGGTCGAGATCGAACAGGATCATCGCCGCTGATCGTCCGGAGTCGCTGGCTTGGCGCAGCAGGCGCTCGGAACTGCGGGTGAAGTGCAGCCGGCTGTCGGCGCCGGTCAGGGCATCGGTCTCGGCCAGACGCTTGAGGGTCGCCTGCATGCTGCGCATCTTGGCCAGCCAGGTGGCCAGGGTGACCAGCAGCGCGACCACCAGCACGGCGATGATCTTGATGTTGCGCCAGGACTCCTGGGCGGCCTGTTGTTCCAGTTGCAGCAACTCGTTCTGCTTGTTGAGCAGGTCGATGGTCTGGTTTTTTTGCAGGGTTTCGTGGCGCACGGTCTGGAAGGCCAGCTCCCGTGCGTTGACGTCATTGAGATAGGCTTTGTCGGCTTCGGCGAACGCGCGGTAGTGCGCCAGTGCCCGCGCGGAATCGCCATCGGCCTGGGCCAGTTCGTACAGCACCCGCTGGGCATTGGCCAGGGGCAGGGAGTAGGGCAGGCCGGCGCTCCGATCGACGGCGGTCAGTGCGTGCTCACGGGCCTCCTCGGGCCGATCGAGGGTCAACTCGTATTCGGCCAGCAGCGAATGCACCTCGGCGATCAGGCGCGGGTAGTGGCTCGCATCGATCTCGTCGAGATGCCGGTGCAGCAGTTCGGTCGCCTGGGCGGTGGCGTCGCTGCTGGCCCACTTGCGTGCCAGGGTCAGTCGGATGAAATTGGCGACCACCAGTTCGCCTTCGGCAACACAGTCGGCGATCGCCTGATGGATCGCGGCGTCATCGTCGGGCAGGGTGGCCAGTCGGAAGTGGGCTTCGATGGTGTTGTGTTGAGCGATGCAGCGCACGCGCTGGGAGGTTGCGGGCTCTGCCAGTGCCCGCTCGGCATAGTGCTGGCCCAGTGGGTACTGACCGACCTGGTTGTAGAACAGGGCGGCGACGACCAGACCATTGGCCCGCAGTTCCGGATCGGTGATCGCATCGAGCAGACCGAGGCTGTCATCGAGTTGCCGCAGGCCCGACTGGAAATCGCGGGTGGCGGCCAGGCTGTTGA
The DNA here is from genome assembly GCA_002420085.1 of Lysobacterales bacterium UBA5700. Taxonomy (GTDB): domain Bacteria; phylum Pseudomonadota; class Gammaproteobacteria; order Xanthomonadales; family Xanthomonadaceae; genus UBA11164. The sequence goes on from DIHI01000017.1 coordinate 7,289, forward strand.
CGATCAGCAGGCCGGCGCGAAAGCGCAGGCCGTCATCGCTCGCGCTCAGCAGCGGTCTGGCCAGGGCGATGCCTGCCGCGTAGTCGCCCTCGAATGCCCGTTGGTAGGCATTGAGGTAGTCGAGGTCGTCGTGCAGATCGGCCGGCATCTGCGCGCGCGCGTCGTTCAGTTCGACCAGCAGGCTCGCGAAGCGGGCCGGATCGGTGCTGCGCAGGGCGTTGGCTTCGGTAATCCGCTCGGCGAACGACGACGGTGTTTCGGCCAGCGACGACCGACCGAACAGCGCCAGGGACAGGAATAGAATCAGGGCCGACAGCAGGATCGCGGTCGGCCCGGAGTTGCGGCGAGCACCTGGATTCATCGACGCTCCACCGGGTCGAGCAATTGCCGGAGCTGGGTCATTGGGTCGCCGGAGTATCGGAATCGTCGTCGGGGCACTCGGCGTCCTGTTCCTGATCCGGGCTCGGTCCTTCCTGCGGAACTACCAGCACGCACCACATGCGTACACGCCCACCGAGCGAACTGGCGAGTCGTTCCGGGTTGCGATCGAGCAGGGCGCGTCGGGTATCGGCATCGGTATCGAGGGCGGCGACGGCGGCGGCGTATTGGGCCGGGTTCAGCCGGGTGGCCGAGGCGCCGAGCGATTCGAGAAACTGGATCGGGTCAGACATGGGTGACTCCTTCTCGGTTGTGGGCAGCATCCGGCTGCTCGGATTCGGCGTCCAGGCGTGCCAGGCGCGCCAGTATCGCCGGATTGGGACGCAGCGCCACCGCTGGTGGGACGACCAGGGTGGAGTGCGGGTGGACATCGGCCATCGGCAGGTCGGCCAACGCCAGCGTGTCGGCGCGGAAGGTCTGGATCGGCAGGGTGGCGGCTTCGTAGATCGTCACCGGATGATCGCTCGGATAGGTTTCACGCAACAGATCGACCAGCACGGTCCGTTGCGCGGCGCCGGTCCGGTAGCGGCGATTGTCGCGATCACCGGCAAACCCGATCTGCCACAACAGCAGGTAGGCCGAGGGATCGAGCCGACGCTGGTAGAACATGAACTGGCTGGCCTCGAATTGCTGGCAGCCGACCCGACCCGGATCGATCCCGAGGTCGGCGAACAGGCAGTCTTCGGCTGAGATGCCCGGCTCCATCACCGCCTCGAAACCCTCGGCACGGGCCTGGGCGATCGCCTGATGCGGGGCCATGGCGAACACTCCGGGGTGGCCGTAGAACGCCCCACAGACGCGCTTGCCGGCCCGCACTTCGGTCAGCATCAGGGCCACCATCCGGCGGTAGGCTTCGGTGCGTGGCGTGGTTTCGCTGTCGTCGTAACAGGGTTGCAGGCTGCGCAGGTCAGGGTGCAGGCGCGCCAGCCACAGTTCCACCACCGGGTCGGACACGGCTGCGAACACCACGTCGGCGGATTCGATCGCGGCGCGCGAGCGCGGGGTCAGATGCGCGCCCAGCATCATGCCGAGCCCGACGCAGATCAGGCTGCCGGTTCCGTTCATTCGATCGTCTGCCTCCATTGCTGTCCCCGGCCAACAATAGCCGATCGTGCCGGGAATGCAATCGGCGATCGCTTCGATGGGCTCGAATCAGGGTCGAGGATCGATCGTCTGGCCGGTATCCGCCAGCAACTGCCAGCGGCGTTGCTCGATGCCGTCGCTGGTTTCGGCGTCGGCTTCGACCAGCGGCTGAAAGCCGACCCGGCGCATCAGTCCGGCGGCGGCGCCATGATCGGGATGGTGGCTGGTGTGCAGACGGCGCAGCGCGAATGCGCTGAAGGCATGCCCGGCCAGGAGGCGAATCGACGCACTGGCGATGCCGGCGTTGCGCGCCGAGCGAAGCAGCAGCACGCCCAGTTCCGCCTGGTCACCGGTGATCGCCAGTCCGATCAGCCCGACCGGCGCCGGCGCGCAGGTCGGGCTGATGGTCCACAGTGGATAGAGCGGCCGGGGCGAATCGCCATCGCGGCGCAGCCGATCGAATTGCCGGCGCGCCTGTTCCGGCGACAGCGCCGGGCCGACCCGGTCGAGGACTTCCGGGTCGGTGTAGAGCGTTCGGTACAGCGGCCAGTCCGGCTCGGCGAGTGGCCGGAGCCGCACCGCCGGGCCGGCCAGTTCGACCAGGGCCGAGCAGGTCGAGTCGGTCGAAGCCATGGTGTTCGGGTCAGGTTCGATCAGCGACGATGCCGAAGCGATCGAGCACGGCGAAGAAGGTATCCGGCTCCGGCCGCAGACGATAATTGTCGGTCTGGTCGAACCACAGCACGATGCCCTGGGCATCGGTCAACACTACGGTCGGCAGGACGGTTTCGGTGTCATAGCCGAGCGCCTGCATGCCGAGCGGGATGCCCTCCGGTGCCGCAAGGCCGATGGCACGGGCGGCGCGATTGCCGGCATCGATCAGGAAGCGCATCGGCGCCTCGAAACGCTCCGCCAGGCTGCGGGTGTGGGTGTCCGGCTGCGGACTGATCAGGATCGCCTCGACGCCGCGCTCGGCCAACTCGCGGTAGCGGGTCGCGACCTCGTCGATCTGGGCCATGCACAGCGGACACCAGTTGCCGCGATAGAACAGCCACAGCGCCGGCCGGTCGGTGTAGTCGTGGCTGCTGACCGTGGCGCCTTCGACCGTGCGCAACTCGAACGACGGCATCGCCGCACCGACCGTGATGGCACTGGCGGCACGCGGCAGGCGGGAATACCAGAAGGTGTAGAGCAGGCCGCCGACCAGGCCAGGGCCCAGTGCCAGCAGTGCGGGCAGCGGCGGTACACCGGCCAGGGTTCCGGCAACCGCCAGGATGCTGCCGCTGACCGTGGCCGCATGCAGCCAGGGCAGGTTGGCCGATGTCCGTGCCTGCTTTCGAGTGAACAGCCGCAGGAAGAAGGCCAGGAAACCACCGGTGGCGAGTATCACGCCGGTCCAGGCGATGCCGGCCGACAGGGTGGTTGAAGCGATGAGGTTCCAGAGTCCAAGCCCGAACGATACCATCAGCATCGGCATCAGCAGGGCGATGAAGGCAGGGCGAATCCAGGTTTTCATGTCGAGCGATCGTCTCCAGCGTGGTGTGAAGACTGTGATTGCTCGCACGCGAAAAAGTTCATGCCGAGTCGGGATGTCACTGCCAGCGGCAGACCACCTTGCCGCACTGGCCGGAGGCCATCAGATCGAAACCGGTCTGGAAGTCGTCGATGTGAATGCGATGGGTGAGCACTCGGTCGAGCGGAAAGCCTGAACGCACCAGTTGCGTCATCTTGTACCAGGTCTCGTACATCTTGCGGCCGTAGATGCCATGGACGATCAGGCCCTTGAAGATGATCTGGTCCCAGTCGATGCCGGCGCCCTTGGGCAGCAGGCCGAGCAGGGCGATCTTGCCGCCGTGGTACATCGACGCCAGCATGTCGCCGAAGGCGATGGCATTGCCGGACATCTCCAGGCCGACATCGAAGCCCTGGATGCCGATCTCGCGCATCGCATCGGCGAGTTTCTCGCGACCGACATTGACGATCCGGGTCGCGCCCATCTCGCGCGCCAGGTTGAGCCGATAGTCGTTGACATCGGTGACCACGACATTGCGGGCGCCGATGAATTTGCAGATGCCGGCGGCAATGATGCCGATCGGCCCGGCGCCGGTGATCAGCACGTCCTCGCCGAGCACGTCGAATTCCAGGGCACAGTGCGCGGCATTGCCGAACGGATCGAAGAAGGCCGCCAGTTCAGAGGGAATCTCCGGCGGGATCGGCCACAGGTTGCTGGCCGGCACCACCAGGTATTCGGCGAACGCGCCATTGCGATTGACCCCGATGCCGACCGTGTTCGGACACAGGTGCGGACGACCGGCCCGGCAGTTGCGGCAATGACCGCAGACGATGTGGCCTTCGGCCGATACCCGATCGCCGACCGCGTAACCGGTTACTCCAGGCCCCATCTCGACGACGTGGCCGACGAACTCATGGCCGATCACCAGGCCGGGCCGGATGGTGCGCTGGCTCCAATCGTCCCACGTGTAGATGTGCAGATCGGTGCCGCAGATCGCGGTCATCTCCAGCCTGATCAGTACCTCGTTCGGCCCCGGTTTCGGCACCGGCACCCGCTCCATCCAGATGCCGGGCTCGGGGTTGCGCTTGACCAGCGCCTTCATGGTCTGCGGCTGCGACATGGCTCGGGGGTCCGTTGCGCGCGGGGCGCTGCGATGGTGAGGTGGCCATTATAGCGCCGCACCGGTGCTGCCCCGGCCGCCTTGCGCTCGATCAGGGCCGACCTCCCGACGGTCGATCGGATCGTTCTGGCGGTCGGTCCGAACCGAACCATCACCCCGGTGCCGGGACAGCGGTCCGCTCGGCTTCTATACTGCCGGCTTCGCTCGCCAGTCCCGACGGAGTCCACCATGCCATCACCGCCGAACGTCCGCATCGCCGTCCTTGTCCTTGCCTGCTGCCTCACCACCCCGAGCCTGGCAGGCGAGGGCATGTGGGCACCCTGGCAACTGCCGGAGATCGCCGAACCCTTGCGCCAGCGCGGCCTGGCCCTGGACACCGAGCGTTTGTCCGACCTCACCGGCGACCCGCTCGGCGCCGTGGTCAGCATCGGTGGCTGCACCGCCGGCTTCGTTTCTCCGAACGGTCTGGTGGTCACCAATCATCACTGCGCCCACGGTTCGATCCAACTCAACTCGACACCCGAGAACGACCTGCTGCGCGATGGCTTCGTTGCCCGGACGCCGGCTGACGAGCCCAGCGCCGGCCCGAACGCGCGGGTCTTCGTGATCGATGAGATCAGCGATGTCAGCGAGCGCGTCCTGGCGGGTCTCGGCCCGCGCAGTCGTGGCAGCGAGCGTGCCCGTGCCATCGAAGCGGCGCAGAAGGCGATCATCGCCGAGTGCGAGGCCGAGCCCGGCTACCGCTGCCGGGTCCACGAGTTCTTCGGCGGCCTGGAGTACCGGCTGTTCAAGCAGATGGAAATCAAGGATGTCCGCCTGGCCTACGCCCCGCCGGGTGCGATCGGCAAGTACGGCGGCGATGTCGATAACTGGATGTGGCCGCGCCACACCGGTGACTTCGCTTTCTACCGGGCCTATGTCGGTCCCGATGGTCGCCCCGCTGCTTATGCCAAGGAGAACGTGCCCTACCAGCCCCTGCATTGGCTGAAGATCGCTCCGGCCGGCCTGCAAGCGGGTGATTTCGCCATGGTCGCCGGCTATCCGGGCCGCACCTTCCGCTATGCCCTGGCCGACGAGTTCGCCGAAACCGTCGATTGGAACTACCCGACCCGGATCGGCCTGTATCGCGATCTGCTCGACATCATCCAGCGTGCCGGTGCCGAAGACCGGGCGATCGAGATCAAGTACGCCAGTTTCGACGCCGGTTGGAACAACGTCCTCAAGAACCTGCAAGGTCAGCTCGATGGTTTCGCCCGAGCCGGCGCCGGCGACATCAAGCGGGATCGCGAGCAGGCTGTGCTGGACTGGCTCAAGACCCGCGGCCGCGATGGTCGCGATGCCCTGGATGCCCACGCCGGCCTGCTCGCCCTCGCCAGCGAACGACAGGCCAGCCGCGAGCGCGATCTGCTGATCGGCATGTTCACCAACATCGGCCTGCTGGATGCCGGCAGGCGCCTGTATCGGCTGGCGATCGAACGCGAGAAACCTGATGCCGAGCGCGAGCCCGGCTATCAGGTCCGCGACGAAGCCACCCAGCGCGGTGGTTTGCAGCAACTGGAGCGCCGGCTCGATCCGAGTGTCGATCGACGGATCATGGCCTATTGGCTCAAGCGCTATCTCGCCCTGCCGGCCGATCAACGCCTGGCCGAGTTGGATGCCTGGATCGGTCCGGATCCGAGCGCCCTGGATGCCCGTCTGGATGCGCTGTACGCCGGCACCCGATTGCACGAGACCGACGTCCGTATGGCCTGGCTCGACCGCGATCGTGCCGCCATCGAAGCCAGCGACGACAGCGTTCTGCGCCTGGCGGTGCAACTGATGCCCGCCCTGTTGCGCCTGGAGGCCGCCGATCGTCAGCGCACCGGCGAAGATCAGCGACTGCGCTCGCGCTTCATGCAGGCGGTGATCGATTACAACCGCGAGCAGGGCAGTCCGGTCTATCCCGATGCCAACGGTACCCTGCGCCTGACCTTCGGCAATGTCATGGGCTACCGTCCGCGTGATGGTGTGGTCTACGAGCCGTTCACCCGGATCGACGGCATTCTCGAAAAGGACACCGGGGTCGAGCCGTTCGACTCGCCGGCCAACCAACTCGACCTGATCCGGCGCAACCACACTGCGGGCCGTGCCGGCCTGAAACCTGGCGTCCTGCCGGTCAACTTCATGACCGATCTCGACGTGACCGGTGGTAATTCCGGCTCACCCACCCTCAACGCACGGGGTGAACTGGTCGGCCTGGTGTTCGACATGACCTGGGACAGCGTCGCCTCCAACTGGGTGTTCAACCCGGATCTGACCCGCACCATCCATGTCGATATCCGCTACCTGCTGTGGGTAATGGAACAGGTCTATCCGGCGCCGGAGTTGCTGCACGAAATGGCCGTGGCCGAGGTCATGTGAATTGCGGAATCGGCGTGATCGGCTGGCTTCGGCCGGTCACACCGACCGGCCGGATCCGGCGTGGCCCGCCAGGGGGCAGGGCTGCCAGCACCAGTGCCAGGGTTCGTAGTCGATGCCGTGCGGGTTGTCGCGCGGATAGCTCAGCCGGAAACCGAACCGTGCGCCATGCTCGCGCAGCCAGGCGAATGCCGGCGTGGTCTCGAACCCGATGTCCGCCGGAGCCTGGCCAGGACAGCCGATGTCCAGTGCCCGCCCGCTGTGGTGCTCGCTGTAGCCGGGCGCTGCATTGACCCGCAGGATGTCGTCGATCGTCTGGCCGCGTCCGAGTTTGCGTCGGATGATCGCCACCTGGTAATCGTGGCTGCGATAACCGGAGATGACATCCAGTGCGACGCCCTCGCGTGTGGCCGCCCGATGCAGCGCTTGCCAGGCGCGAGCGGCCGCTGCCAGCAGCCAGAGCGGTCGTCGGTAGCGGTCGAAGCCGGCCAGACGCAGTTCGCCGGGCTCGGGAATCAGGCTCAGCGCATGCCGTTCGCCGTAGTCCGGGCCGATGCCGAGTTCCATCAGGCGTCGTCGAACGCCGGTCAGTGGCAACACTCGATCGCCAGCGGTGGGTGGGTGCCGGCGGCCGGCCCGCTCGACCAGTTCGAGCCATTCGGCCCGATCGATCCGCGCCAGGTTCGCCGGCTCGATCAGCCGGCACCGGTGCGAGCCACGGCCGCCGATGTTCAGACTGGCCAGGTAGCGCCCATCGTGCTTGCGTCGGATCAGCCAATCGCCGCCGGCCAGGCAGCGGGCCACGCCATTGCCGCGCGCGCGTGCCAAGGCCGCCGGCACGGCTTCCAGTGATGCCGAGTTGATCAATCGCCAGGCGTTCGCTGCGGGCATGCTCGATCGTCATCCAACCGCGCGGGCGCGGCCACGGTCGCCAATGGTCGCATCGACCGCCGACAGCGACAAGGCGGGCAGGGCTGGCGCCACCCCGGATCACGCAGCACGGGCGTT
>DIHI01000017.1:15141-15439 GCA_002420085.1 Lysobacterales bacterium UBA5700
CGGTCGCGGAAGTGGCCGGCGAGAAAGCCGGGCATTCCGAAGCCATTGGTCTTCAGCCAGGGTCGGCGATCACGGTGTTCGGACAGGACATAGATGCGGGCGGCATCCAGGTCGAAGGCGGAGACCGGCAAACGTCGACTGTACACGGCGGCCTTGACGATCAGCAGGTCGTGGTCGAGCACGATTGTCCGTCGGGTGGTCGCCACGGCCAGCAGCACCACCGGGATCAGCGCGGCCAGCAGCAGCCAGTGCGCCGAGCTTGGCAGCGGCTTGGTCTGAACGGCGATCGCGAGCGCGA
>DIHI01000127.1:0-12290 GCA_002420085.1 Lysobacterales bacterium UBA5700
CTTGAGGCTTGAGGCTTGAGGCTGAGCCTGATCTTAACCCGCCAACACTAGCCACATCGCATATCCACATCCACACCGACCCACGAAGACCCTCAATATTCAACGACCATAGTCATCCAGACGGTAGACGGCCGTGGCTCGGCGCTCGCCCTGCCAGCGGTCGAAGGCGCGGACCTCAATGCGATGCTCGCCGAGTGCGAGATCGGTCGGCAGCGGCAGCCGCCAGAGGTGGCTCGACGCCACCGCCTGTGGCAGGCGCTCGTAGCCGCGCAGGGCATCGACCCGATCGTCGATCAGGTTCTCGGCCAGCAGACGCGGATCGGGTGCCACGATCCTGGTCATCGGCAACCAGGGGCCGTCATCGATCCGGGCCTCGACCCGATCACCCTCGACGCCCATGAAGACATTGGCGACCACCGGCACCCCCGGCCAGCCGCCGCGACGCAGAACCTTCGGCGCGTACAGGGCGATGGCATCGTCGTCGGCGCCCCGGGCGACCTGCCAGCGCAACCGATAGCCACCGTCGGCGGTGATCGTCAGAATCGCATGGCCATTCGGCGTTCCGTCGGCCATGGTGGCATCCGGAATGCCCTCAGCATCCAGCGGCCCGTTCCACCAACTACCGCAAGTGGCGCCGACGTTGTACTCGTGCAGGGGCGCCCCACCCTGCCAGCCATCCGCCGGCCCATGGAAATAGTGCCGCTGGACGTGGCCATGCGCGGTCAGCAGCAGCACCTTGTGGAACGGCCGCAGCACTGCGAACAGCCGCTGACGATCCTCGGCTCGGAAGCTCGCCACGCCTGGGATGGGATCGAACAGCGGGATGTGGGCAGCGATCACGATCCGGCGATCGGGAGCCAGCCCGGACAGGTAGCTTTCCAGGAATGCGAACTGATCCGGACGCAGTCCTCCGACATAGGCCGGCGTTTCGCCGGGTCGATAGATCACATCATCGAGCACGATGAAGCTGGCCGCCGCCTCTTCCCAGGCGAAGGTGTCCGGTCCGAAGGTGGCACGAAAACTGAGCAGCGACTCGGCATCACTGCCGGCATCGAAATCGAGATCGTGATTGCCGGCGGCGTGCAGCCAGGGCACACCGAGCGCCGTGGTCGCCTGATTGAGCGCGGGATACAGCGACAGATCGTCATGCACGATGTCGCCCAGACTGATGCCGAACCGACCCGGATGCCTGCCGATCAACGGCGCGATGATGTCGCGTGCGTAGTGATCGACGTCGATCCGGGTCTTCGGCTGCGGGTCGCCGAAGACCAGCACGTGCAGATCATCATCGGCGGTGGCCGGATCGGCGCCGGTGCTGCCGTCCGCCGACCAAGCGTCTCGGCCAGCCCGAGCGGTCTCGGCGGTCAGTGCGAAATCGTGGTGGCGGGCATCGGAGGCCGGCATGCCGCCGTAGCGCAGCCCGGTCGAACCGCCCGGACGATGATGCCGCCAGAACTGCGGCAAACCGTCAGCCCCACGCGGCACCGCGAAGCCGGCCGGCTTGATCACGAACACCGTATCGTTGTCGCGGATCGCAAGCCGGTACCGGCCGGCCGCATCGGTGACCACCACCTCGCGGCCGTTCGAGACCTTCACGCCGGGCAGTCCGGGCTCGTCACGCTCCGCTCGACCATCCGCATCGCGATCGTCTACCACCCGCCCGCTTGCAGTCAGTGCCCAGGCCGACTCGACCAGACCGAGCAGCGACAGACCGAACAGGATCGATCGCCAGCCTCCCCACCCACTGCCTCCCGACACCCCCCTCATCCTGCCTGCCCCGCATCCGAAAACCGACCCCCATTATCGCCGTCATCGGTGGCGACGTGACACGGCCCCGGAATACATCCGGGGCCGTGTGCAGGTACCGACGATGGCCCGGAGTGGCCAACGGTCGGTCAGGCTTGATCAGTACCGTCAAGCATGATCAGGGGATCGGGCCGGTCGGACAGGCGAACGATGCCGTGCGCGAATCCGAGCCCGACGCATTACTGACCTCGACGGTCATGTTCACTGTCTGGAACTGACCGCAGGTGCCGAAGAAGACCTCGCTCCCGACATCCCCATTCCAAGTGATGGTCACCGGCGTGCCCGAGGTGAAGCTGACATCGCAGAAATACTGGCCGGCACCACTGTTGGCCATATCCGGGCAGTTGAAGTCCGTGATGGTCGGTGCCCCCGATGCGAACCGGCTGTACAGCAAGCGGTTCGGCGAGCCGGACCCGGCATTGGTGACCTTGCCGGTGGTGGCATTGGTGATGATGGCATTGGCCACCTGGCTCGGGGTCGCCGTCGGACTCGTCTCCAGATACAGCGCCGCAGTACCTGCCACGTGCGGCGAGGCCATCGACGTGCCGTTGATGGTGTTGGTTGCCGTGGTGCTGGTCCACCAGGCCGAAGTGATCGAGGTGCCGGGTGCGAACAGATCCAGACAGGAACCGAAGTTCGATGCCTGGGTTGAAGACCAGACCGAACGGGCATCATTGCTGGCCGTGGCACCGACAGTCACCGCATTGGCCACCCGTGCCGGCGAGAAGTTGCAGGCATTGGCATTGCTGTTGCCGGCGGCGACCACCGCCAGGACACCGGCATTGATCAGATTGTTGGTGGCAGTATCGACGGTGGAATTGGCCGAACCGCCCAGGCTCATGTTGACCACCGCCGGCTTGACGTGATTGGCACGCACCCAGTCGATCGCCGCCGCAATGGTCGAATTGGCTGCCCCACCCGTACAGCCGAACACTCGAACCGGAACCACTCGGGCCTGCTTGGCGACACCCCAGGTGGTGCCGGCAACCGTGCCGGCAACATGGGTGCCATGACCGTTGCAATCACTCGTGCCATTGCCATCGCTGACGAAGGTCGTACCCGTCAGCACTCGACCACTGAGATCGGTGTGGGTAGCCAGAATGCCGGTGTCGATCACGTATACCCGCACGCTGGAAGCACCGCTGTCGTAGACATAGGTGCCATTCAGCGGCAGGTTGGGCTGATCGACCCGGTCGAGGCCCCAGGTCGCATTGAACTGGGTGATACTGGGATAGCTGATGCCATCCTCTTCGATGAACGCGATCCGATCGTCGGTCAGCAGCCGTCGGATACGTGCCTCGCTGGCACGGGTGACGAAGCCCTGCAACGCATGTTCGTAAACCAGATCCACCGGCAAACCGTTGCGCCCGGCGATATCGGCAACCCGATCGGCAACCGACGCTGGGGAACCGCGTCGCTCACCGTTGACCGACGCCTCAGCGCCGTCCTTGAAAACCACGATGTACTGCCCCTTGATGGCATTCTCAACACGCTTGAGTTCAGCCGCTGAAAGTTGGCTGAACGATGCAGATGCAACGAGCAGGACGAGAAGTCGTCGTTTCATGATAGATGCACTCCATAGCAGAACGTTGGGGGGATACTGACACTGACCGGACAAGGTCATGCGCCTTTGGTCTCCAGATGCTGCCCTGGAGACCAAAGCTTTTTAGCAATGAAAGAGGGACAAATCAAGCAGCCAGCGGCGCTGATATGTTCGGCACATCACATCCTTGAAAAACGTCTATCGCGTCACGATTCATTGCGGTCCACGAAAAACGCCGTCACCTGCTCGCGATCGCGGGTACGCGGCATCGGCGGCAGGCTGTTCAGGAAGACCCGACCATACGGGCGAGTCAGCAATCGCGGATCACACAGAACCAATACGCCGCGATCGCGATCGGACCGGATCAGGCGGCCGACGCCCTGCTTGAGGGCGAGTGCTGCGGTCGGCAGTTGTTCGTCGCGGAACGGGTTGCCACCGGACCGCTCGATGGCGTCCAGACGCGCTTCGAGGACCGGATCATCGGGGGCGGCAAACGGCAGTCGATCGATCACGACCACACTCAAGGCATCGCCGACCACATCGACACCTTCCCAGAAACTGGCCGCACCAAGCAGCACGCCATTGCCGGAGAGGCGAAAACCGTCCAACAGGGCCTGTCTGGGCATCCGGCCCTGCACGAACAGTGGCCATTGGTCGTCTGCCAGGGCATCGGCCGCCTCACGCAAGGCGCGGTGTGAGGTGAACAACAGGAAGGCACGGCCGCCCGAGGCGCTCAGCACCGGTCGTATTGCGGCGACCAGGGCGCGCGTGTAGTGGCCAGTGCCCGGCTCCGGCAGATTGGGCGGCAGATAGCACAGCGCTTGCCGGGGCCAGTCGAATGGGCTTGGCTGGAGCAGTTGCTTCGGCGCGTCGAGGCCGAGCCGGTTGATGAAATGATCGAATCGGCCGGCCACCGCGAGGGTCGCCGAGACGAACAGCCAGGCGCCACCGCTGCGCTCGCGGAATTCGCGCAAGGGTCCGGACACGTCCAGCGGAGTGCGATGGAATACGAAGCCGCGATTGCCGTGTTCGTACCAGAAGACCTCGTCAGCGCTGCGACGTGTCGGTGCATCATCCGGCCAGGAATCGGCGTCATCGTGGCTCTCCTGAGGCCAGTCTCGATCCTGATGCAATGGCGGCAGCGCAAACGGGTCATCGTCCAGGCCACCGACCCGTGCCGGACCGGATTCGCATTCGGCACCGATGGCGGCCACGTCCCGTCCCTGCCCGGGACTGGCTGGGTTTGAACGACGGCCTAACCAGGCGATCAGGCGGGTGGCCAGATCGGTGCTGCGATCGCGACAACGTGCCAGTTCCGGCCCGACCTCGGCGACGCCATCGAGGTGGGTCGCCAGTTCGGCCAGGGCGGCGCCGACCTGCAACAGGGGGGCCGTCAGCACAGCCGATGCCGATGCCCGACCGGCCCGTTCCGGCAGAGCATCCATGGCGACCCGCAGTTCGCGCACGGCATGTTCAAGACTGCGCACCGGTGGCTGGACCACGGCCAGGGTGGCATCGGCACCGGCACAGGCGGCCAGTGCATCGCGGCACAATTCACTGATCTGGCGGGCGCTGACCCCGTCGCCGAAGAATTGGCTGGCCAGGTCCGGCAGTTGGTGGGCTTCGTCGAGCACGAAGGTGGCGGCGCCCGGCAGCAACTCACCATGCCCCTCGTGCTTGAGCGCGAGATCGGCCAACAGCAGGTGATGATTGACCACGACCAGATCGGCGGCCTGGGCACGGGCACGCGCCCGCACCACGAAGCAGTCGTCCCAGAACGGGCACTCGCTGTTGAGGCAGTTCTCGACCGTCGAGGTGATCGCCGGCCACAGGGGCGAGTCATCCGCGAGCGAGCCGATCTCACCGAGATCACCGCTGGCGGTGCTCCGACTCCAATCAAGGATGTCATGCAGGTTCGCCGTGACCCTGGCATCGCCGAATCGGAAGTCACCCCGTGCCCGCTCCGCGCGGTACAGGCAGAGGTAGTTGCTGCGGCCCTTGAGCAGGGCGGCCTTGACCGAGATGCCGAGGGCGGCGCGCACACGCGGCAGATCGCGGTGAAACAGTTGGTCCTGCAAGGCGCGGGTGCCGGTCGAGACGATCGTCCGCCGACCCGACAGCAGCACGGGAACCAGGTAGGCGAAGGTCTTGCCGATGCCGGTTCCGGCTTCGGCGATCAGACAGTCGCTGGCTTCGATGGCGTCGGCGATCGCCTCGGCCAGGGCCAACTGGCCGTCACGGGCGACGAAGCCCTCCACGACCGCACTCAGCGGACCGTCTGGAGCCAAGGCGGCGATGGCCCGATTCGCCAGGGTATCCGCCACGCTGTCGTCTGGCACTACATCCGTACCGGCGGTGGCGGGCTGCATTGATCGAGCCGCTCGCGGGCGACCCTGCCGCGCGCAGGATCATGCAGAACATCGCGGGCGGTGGCCACGGTCAGCCAGCTTCGACGACACAGTTCTCCGACCCGAGGGCCACGCTCGTAGGCACGGCCGGCGAGTTCCACGGCACGCTCCCACTCGGTACGCAGCAGAGCCAGTTCGGCGGCCTCCTGCAACAGTTCGGGGTCATCGGGCAGGGCCGCCAGCGCCTGTTCGAGCGCAGCGGCGGCGCCATCGAGATCACCGCTGGACTGGCGCTGACGCACCAGATCGATCCAGTGCCCACGCTCGGCATCACGCAACGGCGCGACATCGACGCTCGTCTCGCCAAGTTCGCGGGCATGCCGGCGCAGCGACTCCAGCAGGCCAACCGGATCGATCGTCGGGATCGGCGCCTCGACCGTCGGCGGCGGGGTCGAGCCGCAGCCAGCCAGCAGCACGATGGTCAGGACCGGCAACCGCCGGCACAATCCGATGATCATTGCAGCAATTCTCCGAGCCATTCGCGAATTCTACGTTCGCGGCAACCGGTGTAGTCGTCCGGAGTGAAGCCTTCGACGAACGGCATCCGGACCGCGCCGGGGCAATCCGGATCGGTTGCCGCGTAGATATCGGGATCGACCCAGGCCCATTCGATGCCACGCTGGCGGGTCCGCAACGGGACACTCGGCACGGCGCGGATCAGGCGCGACCACACCCGCATCGCGCCGGTCGCGCCATACAGGCCGGTCGCCTGGTTGTCGTCATTGCCGAGCCAGACCACGGCCAGACTGTCGCCGGTATAGCCGGCGAACCAACTGTCGCGGCCGTCATTGCTGGTGCCCGTCTTGCCGGCAGGATCGAGCCAGCCGAGCCCATCACTGCGCAGGGCTCGGGCGGTCCCCGAGCGCGCCGCCTCCTGCAAGGCGATGGCGACCAGTTGGGTGGCCAGGGCATCGCCGTCCTGGGCGGGTGGATTCACGCGGTCGTATCGACTCAGCACCTGGGCCTGGGCGTCAAGCACACCCCGCACGGCCCGCAAAGGCTGGATTTCGCCGCCGGAGGCGAGGAACTGGTAGAGCCGGGCGACCTCGAACGGACTGAGATCGACACTGCCCAGGATCAACGATGGATTCTCGCTCGCCTCGACATCGGCGATCACCTTGAGCAACCGCGCCAGACGATCGACACCGACCTCCAGGCCCAGCCGCACGGTGGCCTGGTTGTACGAGCGTGCCAATGCTTCGATCAGCCGGACCCGGCCATGACTGATGTCGTCGGAATTGTCGGGTTGCCAGGTCCGACCTCGGGTGAGCGGCACGCTGATCGGCGCGTCATCGATCGGACTGGCCAGGGAATAGCGGCCGGGCTGGGCCAGGGCCAGCAGGTAGACGAACGGCTTGAGCAGGGAGCCGACCGGCCGCCGGGCATCGAGCGCGCGATTGAAGCCGATCGCAGTGCTGCCTACTCCACCGACCACCGCACGCAACTCGCCGCTGTCGGCATCGGTCAGCACCAGACCCGCCTGCAACGGCGGTCGTCGCTGGTTGGCCGAGGGATTGCCGGCCAGTTCGGCGACCACCGCATCGACCGCACTCTGGGCGGCATCCTGGGCGGTCGGGGCCAGCGTGGTGTGAACCGCCAGACCGGCGCCTTCCAGTGAAGCCACCGGGTAATCGTTCTGCAATTGCCGCAGCACCAGATCCATGAACGCCGGGTAGCGGTTGGCGAACGCCGCCGGCCGATCGGTGACCGTCAACGGTCTGGCCTGGGCATGGCGATGTTCGCCGGCATCGATCAGGCCGGTTTCCAGGAACTGGTCGAGCACCAGATCCCGGCGCGCCCTGGCTCGCTCCGGGAAGCGCCGAGGATCGTAGTACGAGCCGCTCTTGAACAACCCGACCAGCAGGGCGATCTCGGCCGTGTCGAGGGTTTCCAGACCCCGTCCGAACCAGAATTCGCTCGCCGCACCGACACCATGGATGGCCTGTCGGCCCTGCTGACCGAGGAACACCTGGTTCAGATAGGCTTCGAGGATGCGCGCCTTGTCGAAACGGGCCTCGATGATCAGCGCGTACAGGGCTTCGTCGAACTTGCGCTTGAAGGTCTTGTCGTTGCTCAGGTACAGGCCGCGCACCAATTGCTGGGTCAGGGTGCTGGCGCCCTGGCGCAGTTCGCCGGCGCGCAGATTGACCCAGATCGCCCGCAGCACACCGATCGGATCGACGCCGCGATGATGCTTGAAATCGCGATCCTCGACCGCTTGTACACCGGCGATCAGCAGGGCCGGAACCTCGGCCAGGGCCACCAACCGGCGTTCCTCGATCGCCAGGCCGAACAGACTGGCAATTCGGGCCGGATCCAGGCGCGCCTCGGGAATGGTGCGATCCAGGTCGAGATCGCGCACGCTGGCAACCCGCCCGCCGCTGAGCACGACTTCGATCCGACGCGGCGCGACCGCGCCATCGACATCGTCGAACCCGCGACTGGCAATGACGAAACGGTCGCCATCGCGCTGGTAGCTGCCCGGCACCCGAGCATCGCCCTGGCTGCGATAGGCGGCAGCCCGCAACTCGGACTCCAGAGCGGCGGCGGTCATCGGTCGCTCGGGCAACAGGCGCAACGGCCGGGCGAATACCCGGGTCGGCTCCTGCCAGGTCAAGGCGGCGAATCGGGCGCTTATCTCGCGATCCAGCAGCCAGACGTAGGGGCCGAAAAAGCCGACCACGACGGCAATTCCGCCCAGACCGACCCAGAGCAGACCGCGCAGCAGTCGGCGTCGGGCATCGTTCGAGTCTGGCGCAGTCTCAGCCAAGGGATCGACACTCCTGTTCGAGCGTTGGGACGGGCAGCGGGTTGCCAAGCGGTCCACGCAGCACGGGCAACGGGACGTGATTGACGGGCAATGGTAACCCGCCCGTCCGATCATCCGCACGGCACCCCAGGCCGATCGAGCGATTCAGTCCGGTCGCGATCCCGGTTCCGCTCCCGATCACCCTGCCGTGATGGCGCACACTGTGCGCAGGGCGTCCACGTGGGGCTGGGTCAGCACGGCCGGAAGTCGGATGTCGAACTCGGCGTCGAAATCGGCTGTGGCCAGCCAACCGGGTGGTTTATCATTCCCGCTTCAGGTTGGTTCGGGTGGGTTTCGCTCAGGATATGTCAAGCTGGTGTGCCGACATTTCGCCAGCCACCCGCCGTGACGGACACCGGCCTCCGTCAGCCTACCCTGGCGGACCGACCTGGACGAAGCGACCCGGCCGGCACGCTGGATGGGGTGTTTCCGGACTGTCACATCCGGCTGGTTAACTGGTCCGGCCATCAGGACCGCTCGACAGGAATCGACCGCAATCGACAGGGCTGGGCCTTCCCGAACCCGACCACATGCATGACCCACCGCCGCCCGCTTCGCTCGCCGGCCCTCGTCGGGCCCGACCTGTCGCCACCCGCAGGACGGTCCGAGTCGGCTGATCCGCTGGCCGATCCGGCTCCATCACGCTCCCACCAGCCATCGCGCGCAATGCCCAAACCACTGCCACCCCTGATCTGCGTCGTCGACCCGCTCGGCGCGGCGCGCCTCGGCAAGCCACGCCGAGCGACCAGCGACGCCGACGCCCCGGCCGGCCGGGACAGCGGCTGGACCTGGCCCGAGTCGCCGCAGGACTGCCTGACCCGGCACGCACTGCCCGAAGGGCACCCGCTCCTGGCCAGCGCCCCGGCCGGCTGGCTGCCCGTCGCGACCGGTGCCGACCCGGCCGACCAGGTCGGCATCCTCCGACGCCTGCACCCGGACCGCGACCTGATCCTGATCGCGGTCGGCTGCCAACTCCCCGACGCCTGGCTGACCCGGCTGCGCGGGCTGCACACCGGCAGCGATTTCGATGTCGTTTCGCCGCTCGATCGAGGGCATCCGGCCCTGGCCCCTGGGCTGGCCGACTGTCTGACCGATGACGATGCGCTGTGCTGGCGCTACGGCGCATCGGCAGTCGTTGCGCACGAATTCTGCTCACCCGGCCTGAGCCTGTGGCCGGCCGAAGCCGCCGCAGCCGCCGACGGCACCGATCGACCGCTGCGGATCGGCATCCTGCCGCGCATCTGCGTGCAGAGCGCAGCCAGCGGCCCTGCCGCCACCGACCGGCAGGCACCGACCGCCCGCGCGATCACGGCTCTACGCCGGGCAGCAGCCGGACTGAGCCGGCCGTTGTCGCCCGGACTGCCCGGCTGCGATGGCCTCGCCGTGGTGCTGCACGTCGTGCATGGCTGGGGCGGCGGCAGCGAGCGTTTCGTCCGTGACCTGATGGCCGCCGACCGCCTGCGCCGGCATCTGGTGCTGGTCTCGGTCAGCGACCCGGATCGACGACTGCACGGCACCGCCCTGGCGTTGCATGATCACCTCGACGGCCCTGCCCTGGCCCGCTGGCCGCTGGCCAGGGCGATCGAAACCTGCACCGAACACGACCCGACCTATCGCCAGATCCTGGCCGAGATCCTCGCTCGATACGGCATCGGCGCAATCCTGGTGTCATCGGTGATCGGCCACAGCCTCGACGTGCTGGACACCGGCCTGCCGACCGCCGTCTGCTGCCACGATCCGTTTCCGCTGTGGCCGTGGCTGGATGCCAGCTTCCGAACCGACCAACGCTTCGATGATGCGGCATTGCGCGAACGTCTGGCCAGCGATCCCCCGCCGGCATTCCGGCCCTGGCCGACCGAGCGCTGGCAAGGACTGGCCAACGCCTGGCGCACGCGCCTGATCGAAACCGGGGCGTCCCTGGTGACCCCGAGCGACTCGGCCCGCAGCAATCTGCTGCGTCTGGCCCCGGACCTGGCCGATCAGCCCTGGCAGGTGATCGGCCACGGCCTCGACGGCTTTGTCCCAGTGACTCGACGGGCGCGTCCCGGTGCGCCATTGCGGGTACTGGTGCCGGGTCGGATCACCGATGCCAAGGGCGCCCGCCTGCTCGCCGGTCTGGTCGATCGACTGCCCGACGACATCGAACTGATCCTGCTCGGCTGCGGCGCAGCGGGCATGGCTTTTTTCGGCACCCGCAATGTCCATGCCGTGCTCGACTACCGGCGTGAACAGTTGCCGACCTGGATCGAACGCCTGGCGCCCGACCTCGCCCTGTTCCCGCGCACGGTGGCGGAAACCTGGAGCTACGCCCTGTCGGAAATGTGGGCGCTGGATGTTCCGGTCCTGGCGACCCGACTCGGCAGCCTGACCGAGCGCATCGAGGACGGTCAGACCGGGCTGCTGGTCGAGCCGGACGCCGACGCCATCCTCGCCGCCCTGATCGCGATCGCTGCCGATCGCGGCCGGCTGGCTGGCGTGCGACCAGGCCCGACTCGCTCGCTGGCCTGCATGGCCGAATGCTGGCGTGAGGCGCTGCCCGCCACACCGACCGTCCCTGGCCCATGGCCGAGCGCATCACCCGAATTGATCCGCACACTGGACCTCGACTGCGCCTTGGCCGAGGCACAGTACACCCAGGCACGGCTGACTGTCCGCATCACCGAGCAGACTCGGGAACTCGACGCCCGTGCCGAGTGGGCCGGCGACCTCGAACGCCGACTCGCCGCATCGGAACACGCCCGCCATACCGCGCTCACCGAACTGGAGGCTCGACTGGGCGCGACCGAAACCGAACTGGCCGAAGAACGCGATCGCCGTCGGACGATCGAGCAGCAACACACCGAACTGCACGCCACGTACACCCGGCTCGATCGGGTTCACGAAGACGTGCAACAACAGGCTCGTCAGCAGCAAGCCCGGATCACCGAACTGGAGGCTGCGCTCGACACCGCCTACGGCTACTACGATCGCGACACGGCTGATCTCGCCCACCAGCGCGACATCGCCCTGGCCCAGCGCGACCAGGTCCAGGCGCAGATGGCCACCCTGCTCGACAGTCGCTCCTGGCGCCTGACCCGGCCATTGCGGGCACTGACCCGCACGCTCGGCTACTGGCGTTCCAATGGCCGGTTTCGCTTCCGTCAGGCACGCTCGCTGATCCGCCGCCTCCTGCTCAGCCTGAGCAGCCGAGGCTGGCTCGGCACCCTGCGTCGGATCCGCATGGAATTCGACAACAGCCGCAGTGTGCTCGCCAGCGACAGCCTGACCCAGCCGGAATCGCAGCCGATCCGCCTGACCTGCCCGGCGCTGCCCAGGGTCAGCGTGATCATTCCGGCCTACAACCAGATCGACTACACCCTGACCTGCCTGCGTTCCCTGGCCGGCTCGGGCGATCGAATCGAATTCGAGACCATCGTGGTCGACGACCACTCCAACGACGACACCCCCGAGCGCTTGGCTGGCATCGATGGCCTGCGCTGGCATCGCAACGAGCGCAATCTTGGCTTCATCGGCGCCTGCAATGCCGGCGCCCTGCTGGCGCGGGGCGAGTTCATCGTGTTCCTGAACAACGACACCAAGGTGAAACCGGGCTGGCTCGATGCCCTGATCGGCACCTTCGACAGCCACCCGCGCACCGGACTGGTCGGCGCCAAGCTGATCTACCCCGACGGTCGCTTGCAGGAGGCCGGCGGACTGGTGTTCTCCGACGCCTCCGGCTGGAACG
>DIHI01000127.1:12324-25464 GCA_002420085.1 Lysobacterales bacterium UBA5700
CGGCTGGAACGTCGGCCGTTTCGATGATCCGGCCGACCCACGCTACAACACCGTGCGGGAAGTCGATTACTGCTCGGGCGCCGCGATTGCCCTGCGCCGGGAATTGTTCACCGAACTGGGCGGCTTCGATCCGCGCTATGCCCCGGCCTATTACGAGGACACCGATCTGGCGATGAAGGTCCGCGCGCATGGCCTGAAGGTGCTGTACCAGCCGCGCTCGGAAGTGATCCATTTCGAGGGCATCAGCCATGGCACCGACCTGGGCAGCGGCATCAAGGCGCATCAGGTCGCCAACCAGGCGCGCTTCCTGGAACGCTGGCGCGACGTGCTCGAACGCGACCATCCACGCCAGGGCACGCCGATCGAGGTCGCGATCGGCCATCGCAGCCGGATGCGTGTGCTGGTAATCGACGCCTGCACACCGACACCGGATCGCGACTCCGGGTCGCTGCGCATGTTCAACCTGCTCAAACTGCTGCGCGAGGAGGGCTGCTCGGTCGCCTTCTTCGCCGACAATCGCGCCCATGACGGCCACTACACGCACGCCCTGCAACAGCTCGGCGTCGAAGCCTGGTGGCATCCCTACATCGGCAATCCGGTCGCATGGCTGGATCGTCATGGCAGTCGGCTCGATCTGGTCGTGGTCAGTCGCCACTACGTCGCCAGCGCCTACCTGCCGCTGCTGCGCCAGTACGCACCGCAGGCGCGGGTAGCGTTCGACACGGTCGATCTGCATTACCTGCGCGAACAGCGCGAGGCCGAACTGAATGCCGACGTGCGCCTGGCCCGGCGTGCCGCCCACACCCGCGAACTGGAACTGGCGGTGATCGCCGACAGCGATCTGACCCTGGTGGTCAGTCCGTTCGAGCAGAAGCTGCTGGCGCGGGAAGCCCCGGAAGCCAAGGTCTGCGTGCTGTCAAACGTCCACGAGATCGCCCCCGAGCGGGCCGGCTACAGCGAACGCGCGGGCCTGGTGTTCGTGGGCGGTTATCGTCATCCGCCCAATGTCGATGCTGCTCGCTGGTTCGCCGACGCGGTGTTTCCGCTGATTCGGGAGCGGGCGCCGGAGATCGAACTGCACCTGATCGGCGCCGACATGCCGGACAGCATCCTGGCCCTGGCCCAACGCCCGGGAATCCACTGCCACGGCCATGTCCCCGACATCGCGCCGTGGATGAACCGCTGCCGGGTCGCCCTGGCACCGTTGCGCTACGGCGCCGGCGTCAAGGGCAAGATCAATCTCAGCATGGCGCACGGGCAGCCGGTGGTGGCGACCCGCTGTGCGGTCGAAGGCATGTACCTGCGCGAGGACGAGGATGTGCTGGTCGCCGATCAGCCATCGGCCTTCGCCGATGCCGTGCTCCGGCTCTATCACGACCCGGCCCTGTGGCGCAGACTGGCCGACAACGGCGTTGACAATGTCCGCCAGCACTTCTCATTCGAGGCCGCCCGACAGGTCGTCCGCCAGCACCTGATCGGCAACGATCGTCCGAGCCGGCGACCCCTGCTGCACTCGGTGCCGCGCAGCGGTTGACCGCAGGCAACACTCGCGTTCGATCCGCGCCTCGGGCGTGGATCAGTGGCGGCCGCCCTCGCCGACCTGCTCCAGCCGGCGTCGCATCGCCGGCAGATCGGGGTGGCCCGGATCGACCCGCTCGGCCGCATCCAGTGCCCGCGCGGCGGCCGCCGGCTCACCGGCGCCGATGCGCTCATCGGCGATGCCGATCCAGCGCTCGGCGAGATTGAAACGGATTCCGGGCAGGTCGGGGTCGGCCGGATCGAATTCGGCCAGAACCGCCAGACAGGGTTCAGCCGGTTCGAGGTCGGCCGGCGTGGACAGGCGTGCCAGACACTGCCGGGCTTGGCGCGCCACTGCCAGACGCGCCCGGCCGACCGCCAGATCGCCCGGCGCCAATCGATCGGCTTCGCGCAGATGCTGCCAGGCATTGTCGGCAGCCGGCGGCAACCAGCGACCGGCGGCCATCGCTGCCTCGGCCGCACGCAGCGCCGCAGCAACCCGCTCGGCCGCCGCTACCGGATCGGCACCGGCACTGGCACTGGCACCTTGCTCGGCAAGCGCGCGCTGCAATTCGACCAGGCCCGGCGCCCGTTCGACCAGAGCCTGCGCCCGGAGCAGGGACAGCCGCGCCGCCTCCGGCGCGCCATCGGCCAGGTGCCGATGCCCCCGTGCGATCCAGGCAACCGCCAGACGCTCGACTCCGGCGACGACTTCGGCGTCATCCGGACGCACTCGACGCAGATCGGTCAGTCGTTCATCGGCAGCATCCAGGGCGTCGGCTTCGATCTCGCCGCGAACCTCGACCAAGGCCGCCCGCATCCATTCGGACATGGCCACCCGTGCCGATGGCAGGCCAGCATGGCGAGGGTCGATCGCCGCCACCCGATCGATACCGGCCGCCGCCGATGCCGGATCACCGGCCATCAGGGCCGACTCGGCCTGTTCGAGCAGACGATCGAGCACACTCCGGCGACCGGCCAGGGCGACCGGATTGCCGGGCTCGCGATCGAGCATGCGCCGGTAATGTGCCAGGGCGCTGTCGGCGCCACCGTCCAACCGGCCGGCCGCCTCGGCAGCACGAGCATCGGCGAGCAGGCGATCCAGTTCGTCCTCGACCGAGTCGCGACGACGCAATTCGTCCTCCAGGGGTGCCAGCAACGCCTGGCCCACGCCCAGCTCACGCGCCAGAACCAGACGATCGCGTGCCGTGCCGCGATCATCGGCCGCCAGGGCGGCCTGAGCAGTTTCCAGCGCACGGGCAGCAACCCGCGCCAGACCGGCCCGAGCCGCCTCGTGATCGGGATTCAGCGCCAGCACCGCCGCGTACAGCTCGCGTGCGCCCTGGCCATCGGCACGGGTCAGGGTATCGGCCGCCAGCGCACGCTCGGCACTGGCCAGTAACCGCGATTGTGCCGACTCCGGCAACACGTAATCGGCCAACGGCACCCGGAACAGGTACAGCAGCAACAACACGGCCAGCACCAGCGGAACCACCCAGCGCCAAGCCCTGCCCCGTTCACGCGGTCCGCCACGGCCAGCGCCATCGCCCGATCCTCGGCCCTCGCCACGCGCACCTCTTCGACGACGCCCGGCCGGAGCCGGGCCGACCTCGAACGATTCGACCGTCGAATCGCTGCCACCGGTATCGCCCCAGTCGTGAGCCGAACCCTCTCCCGGCTCGCTGCCTTCACCCGTACCATCGGAACGGCGTCGCCGATTGGCCCTCATGACCTGCCCTCGGCAGGCACGGCGAATCCAACCACGATCCGGACATCGATCGGCAGATCGAACACGACCCGCGCGTGGCAGGCGCAGATCCGACAGGGCAAACACGGTGCAGGCATCGACAACAGAGGCTCCGGAGTGACCCGATAGCATAACGCCCATCGGTCGGCCATACGGCAACGGGTGTTCAGATGCGTCGCGCCTCGTGGACACCGGGTACCGCGCCCAGCCGGCCGAGCAGGCCGCCCAATTGCTCGAAATCGCGAACCTTGAGCGTCAAGCGGATGCGGGCCGAACTGCTGTCGTCATCGACCCGACTGGCGATCGCCAGCACATGGGCACCAGCCTGGGCGATCAGGGTGGTCAAGTCCTTGAGCAGCCCCTTGCGATCGATACCGACGATCAGCACGGTGACGCTGTAGCTGGAGCCACCCTGGCGCCCCCACTCGACCGGCAGGATGCGCTCGGGGTGCTCGGCCCCCAGGTGGGCCAGTTCCGGACAGTCCTCCCGGTGAATGCTGACACCACGCGCCTTGGTCAGATACCCGATGATCGGATCACCGGCCACCGGCTGACAGCAGCGCGCCAGTTGGGTCAGCAGATTGCCGACCCCTTCGACCACGAAATCGCCAGACGGTCGGGCCGGCCGGGCCGGACTGACCGATCCTTCCGGCTTCGACTCCGGCACCACCGCCTGCAAGGACTCGTGCAGCGCACGTGCGACCTGGCTGGGACTGATGTCGCCGAGCGCAAGGGCGACATGCAGATCCTCGACCGTGCGCAGACTGAACCGCTGCAACAGCGTCTCCAACTCGACATTCGGCAAGGCCAGACGGCGCAACTCACGCTCCAGGATGTCGCGGCCAGCACTGACGTTGCGGTCCCGATCGAGTCGATGGAACCAGGCCCTGACCTTGTCGCGTGCCCGGCCACTGGCGAGATAGCCCGAGCCGGTCAATAGCCAGTCGCGACGCGGCGCCGATTCCTTGCCGGTCAGGATTTCCACCCGGTCACCGCTGCGCGGCTGGAAATCGAGCGGTACGATCCGACCGTTGACCTTGGCACCGCGACAACGATGGCCGACCTCGGTATGCACGTGGTAGGCGAAATCCAGCACGGTTCCGCCGCGCGGCAGATCGATCACCTCACCGCGCGGGGTCAGCAGATAGACCCGATCCTCGGCCAGCTCAGCCTGCAAGCCGGCGGCCAGCTCACTGCCGGATTCGGACTCACTGGACTCCAGCAATTGCCGCATCCAGGCGATCCGACGCTCGAAGCCAGCATCGACCCCCGACCCACCCTCCTTGTAGCGCCAATGGGCAGCGACACCCAGTTCGGCCTGCTCATGCATCTGCCGGGTACGGATCTGCACTTCCAAGGTCTTGCCGTCCGGCCCGAGCAGGGCGGTGTGCAGGGACCGGTAATCGTTGCCCTTGGGCTTGGCGATGTAATCGTCGAACTCGCCCGGCACCGGCGTCCACAGCGCATGCACCAGGCCGAGCGCGGCATAGCACTCAGGCACGGTGGCGACCAGCACCCGTACCGCGCGGATGTCGTACAGTTCGCCGAATGGAACATGCTTGCGCTGCATCTTCTTCCAGATGCTGAAGATGTGTTTGGGCCGGCCGCTCACCTCGCCTTCGATGCCGGCTTCGCGCAGTGCCTCGGCGATCCGCCGCTTGCAGGTCTCGATGAAGGCTTCCCGGTCGGCGCGCTTCTCGTCGAGCAGACCAGCGATCCGGTGGTAGGTCTCGGGTTGCAGAATGCGGAACGCCCAGTCCTCCAGTTCCCACTTCAATTGCCAGATGCCGAGTCGATTGGCCAGCGGCGCATGGATATCGGCGGTCAGTCGGGCCAGCCCGACCCGCTCGTCCTCGGGCAGGGCCGCTGCCTGACGCAGGCGCACCAGTTGGCAGGCCAGCAGCACCGGCACCACACGCGGATCGCGAATGATCGCCAGCAGCAGTCGGCGCAGACCTTCCGGATCGCCACCGCCACTGCGCTCGCGATACAGCACCGGCACCCGCTCAGCGGCGCGCAGCCCATCGGCCAGGGCGTCCAATCCAGGCAGGGCCGAACGCTGCTCGGCGGTGAGCCGCTCGGCGCGCTCGGGCAGCCAGTAGAGCACCGCCGCCACCAGCACATCGGCATCCGCGCGCAGCCGCAGCAACTCGTCCAGGGTCTCGCTGACCCGCCGCGCCAACGCCGGATCGGTCGGCGCCGGATCGGCCAAGGCGCGCGCCAGCGCACTGCCGCGATCGGACGGGCGATTCATCGATGGATTGGACTCGGAAGGTGTGGCGATCATCCCGGCGGCGCAGCGGAGCGGTGGCGGATCGGTTTACACTAGCCCAATCCGACCCACGGACCCAACTCGATGCGTTTTCTCCGACTCGACACCCCGGCGCGCAATGCACTCCGGGCGATCCTGACTGTAGCGATCCTGTCCACTGCCGCCGCACCGCTGGCCGCGCGCGAATTCTCCTCGCTCGAAGAGCGGATGAGCCATCGTGAATTCACCCAGGCCGGGCTGGACAAGCTCAGTCCGGAAGAACTGGCCGCCCTCAATGCCTGGCTGCGCGAGCGGGTCAGCGAAGTCGCCGCCGACGCGGCAGCCGCTGCCAGTGCCGCCCTGCCGACCCGTGCCGACCGCGTTGGCTTCGAGCGGGCCGGCGTGCTCGGCAGCCGCGATGCCCCGACCGAGACCAGCGGCCGGATCAAGGGCACTTTCCGCGGCTGGGAGAAGAAAGGCCAGCGCTTCGAGTTGGACAACGGGCAGATCTGGGAAGTCACCCAGATCGATGCCCCACTGCTCGGCGTCCGCCTGGAAAGCCCGCTCGCCTACGTCGAAGCCGGCTTCTCGGGCGCCTGGTATCTGCGCGTCGAAGGCTACAACAGCCGGGTCAAGGTCAAGCGGGTCAAGTAAGGCCCGCACGTGCTGCGCGGGCCGGTCTGCTCCGACCGGCCTGCTGACCGACCGGCTCCGACCGAGCGCCAGCCTGCGGCTCGATCGCCCGAACATCCAAACCCCAGCCATGGCCGCAGCCAGCCCCGCGCTGGGCGCCCGGCCGGTCTTCGCACGACCGGACACCATCCGCCGCCACGATCGGCGCACCGCGCACCACCCGCGAAAACCCCGCACGGGGTTCCAGCCGCTGCCGGCCAGTGGTATCATCGCACCTAAGTCTTTAATTTTTATTTGAAAAGCACTTGGCACTGGAATCCGCCAAGGCACTCATCACTTACGGAGGAATTCCGCCATGGCCATCAGCCCGATCCAAAAACTTTCCCCGCTGCGCAGCTACGGCGGCGCCGCCCGCACCGTTGGCCTGGACGACGCCACTCGCGAACGGTTCGCCGGCAGCCATCCGGAACTGGTCGAAGCCATCGACGCCGCCGTCGCCGCATTCGAGGCCCTCAAGGGCGGCGAATTCGAGCCCCTGCTGCGCGCCGACGAAGCCCGCCAGATCGCACTGGCCGAGGCCGACTTCGTCAACTTCTATCCTGATGATGCCGTCAACCCGTATGTCGCCCTGGCCGCGCGCGGCCCCTGGATCGTCACCCTCAAGGGCGCCGTGATCCACGACTCCGGCGGCTACGGCATGCTCGGCTTCGGGCATACCCCCACGGCGGTGTTGAACGCCCTGGCCAAGCCCCAGGCGATGGCCAACATCATGACTCCGAGCCTGTCGCACCCACGCCTCGCGCGTGCCCTCAAGGCCGAAATCGGCCACACCCGTGGCGGCTGTCCCTACGAACGTTTCATGTGCCTGAACTCGGGCTCGGAATCGGTCTCGCTGGCCGGTCGCATCGCCGATGTCGCGACCCGCGAAGCCACCGATCCAAACGGCCCACACGCCGGCTGGAAGGTCAAGCGGATCGCCGTCAAGAGCGCCTTCCATGGCCGCACCGAACTGCCGGCGATGTATTCCGATTCCAGCCATGCCGCCTATCGCCGCCACCTGGCCAGCTTCAAGCACCACGACGGCCAACTCATCACCATCGAAGCCTACTCGGTCGAGCGCCTGCGTGCCGCCTTCGAGCAGGCCGAGCGCGAACAGGTCCACATCGAAGCGATGTTCCTGGAGCCGGTCATGGGCGAAGGCGACCCCGGCCGACAGGTCACCCCGGAGTTCTACGCCGCCGCCCGCGAACTGACCCAGCGTCACGGCACCGTGCTCCTGGTCGACTCGATCCAGGCCGGTCTGCGTGCCCATGGCGTGCTGTCGATCGTCGACTACCCCGGTTTCGAGCACTTGCCGGCACCGGACATGGAAACCTACTCCAAGGCGCTCAACGCCGGCCAGTTTCCGCTCAGCGTACTGGCGGTCAATGCCCGCGCAGCCGGCCTGTACCGCAAGGGCATCTACGGCAACACCATGACCGGCAATCCGCGCGCCCTGGATGTCGCAGTCGCCGTGCTCGACTGCCTCACCCCGGAACTGCGCAACAACATCCGCGAGATGGGCCGCTACTTCGTCGAACGCCTGAACGCCATCAAGCAGGAAACCGGCGGCCTGATCAGCAAGGTCCAGGGCACCGGACTGCTGTTCTCCTGCGAATTGGACCCCCGCTTCAAATGCTTCGGCACCGGCTCCACCGAAGAGTGGCTGCGCGAGCGTGGCATCGGAGTGATCCATGGCGGCGCCAACTCGCTGCGCTTCACCCCGCATTTCGCGATCGACCGCAGCGAAGCCGACCTGATCGTCACCATGGTTCGCAAGGCCCTGCTCGAAGGCCCGCGCAAACTGGAAGCCGAAGCCGCCTGAACAACCGTCGATCGCCGTATCGACCCCCGATCGCCGGGCTCGGAGCCACCCGGCATCGGCGGCGCGGGTGAGCACCCGACAGACGGGTTCGACGCTGCCCGGAGCACTGCCCCGGCATCCGCCCACCCCGGGTGGAGGTTCAGCCCGGCATGCCTGGGCAGCCGGCCGCGCACTTGAACACCATCGCCGCGCGGCTGTGGACATCGAGCTTCACGAAGATCTGCTTGAGGTAGGTGCGGACCGTGTACTCGCTGATACGCAATCGATCGGCGATCTGCTTGTTGACGCAACCGAGGCAGACCAGCCGGACGATCTGTTGTTCGCGCTGAGTCAGGCAGACCATCGGATCGACAGGCGCATCCTCGGACCGGTTGGCGGCATACAGTCCATAGCGACGATCGCCGAGAACGAACTCACCTACCCGCCGCATGCCGGTCCGTATCGACCCGTTGGCCGCGAGCGAGGTCGACCCGGCCGTCGGCCCCGATGACTCCTCGAAGACCCAACATTGCGCGCCATCGAGCGCGAACCGGGCCACAGCCGGCACGGCCACTCCGACCGATTCGACACGTGCGCCCGTGCCACCCATGACGGTTCTGCGCGCCGGTGTTCCCTGCCTTCGACCCATGATCGACTCCCTCCGCTTCTGGCACGGAGGCGGGCGCCTCCGATGCGGCCTTCCGAAACAGACCTTCAGGCTCGACGGTCCTGCACCCTGTCCTGCGACGGTTCCGGCCATGCGACACGCGATGCAGGCTCCAGGCACAACAATCATAGTGACAAGACGCACAAGATGGCAACGCAAAATCCGTCAGCGACCGGCCAGTGGCCAGCCGGCGCCGGGATCACCCACGGCGACACCGTCGGCAAGGCTTCACCCGACGACCGCGACAACCGACTCGACAGGGACCATCGATTGCGTTCACTCCCATGCCTCGGCCGCCGCCGTGAACCCGAGACGGGCGACCGCCGCAGCGGAATCACGCGGGTTCCGCCCCGCCAGCGGCGACCGCTGCCGAGGTGGGGCCGGTGTCCGGACGCCGAAGATGGCCGCCAGATTGGCGGCTGGGTCGCGGTAGGGCGCCAGACGCTCGATGGGGCCAGTCAACAGAGCGGTCACCCCCGGACCATGACCACTGACCGTGCTGTCACCATGGATCACCACCCCGACCGTGATCCGGCCACCGCGCCGGGATGGCCCGCGCCGGACATCGGTATCGGCGATCGCCACCATATCGCCGAAGCGCAGACTGCCCAGCCGATGCCGACGGCGCAGCTCCGGATCGGCAAGCTGGATGTCGTAATCACCGCGCCAGGCAGTGTTCTTGCCGAGCCCGGAACCCATCATCGTGGCTGGAATCAGATGGGTGACCGGAACCCGCACCCGACCATCGCGGATGGTCACCGGCCAGCGCCGCAGCAGGCTCGGCGCCGCATTCAAGACCTCGACCTCGGGAACCCCAGGCAAACCCAGCCCGAGCCCGTGACTGCGGATCTGGATGCGATCGCCGATGGTCAAGCGGGCCAGCACCCGGCTCGGAAAATCGACCAGTACATGGTTGATGCCGCCGTGTTTTCCGGTCACCAGGCCGACCGCGCCCTGCATTCGACCGGAGACCACCTCGGCCCGATTGCCGACGCAGGCATAGGTCAACAAAGCGGTGTTCGGGCCATCGCGCGGCCCGACCACTTCCCGATCATTGTTGTGCAGGGCAACGCCCGGCTCGACGTGATCGCCGGCCAAACCGATGCAGGGATCACCGATCCGATGGTTGAGCACGATTCCACCGGTGCCCGGCAGCACCCTGGGAACCCCGTCATAACCGATTCGATAGGGGTTGCCGCGCCCGACCGGGTGGGCGATCCGCCCGAGCACCGACACCATCACCAACTGATCGTCGTTGAGTCTCAGTCGACCCGCAGTCCCGGCGATCACCCGCCCCTGCCCGGCCCTACCGGTCGGCACAGGTTCGGATTCGAGCAGGCGTTGTAACGGAATCATCATCGTCTCGCTCGTTCGATCAGATGCCATGGCAGAAGCCGCGTGCCGACTTCCAGGGATCGACCACGGGCGCACCCCGCTCATCGGGGTCGAAAGGGTCGAAGCCGTCGCCATCGGTGAAACAGCCAACGAATTCGCCTTCGCGCGCCTCGGTCTTGAGGAGCACATCGCCCGACAGCACCGGATGCACCACCGCCAGACGCAGACCGCTCCACAGCAGGGGCGCACAGCCGGCACTGACCAGCAATTCGCGGGTACGTCGGCGTTCGATTGCGGTGATCGCTGCGGCCGACACGGGCGGCACCTCGATGGCAAAACCCACGCGCTCACAGGCCAGGCCGAAACAGGCACCCGGCACCTCGGGCGCCAGGGTCAGCGCCCGCGCCCGGCCCAGCGCTGCGGTCAGCGACAGAGTATCGATGGCACCAAAGAACCAGGCGCTGCCGGTTGCCTCGTCGCGTGGATCGCAGCGGCCGGTCAGACCCTGGTGCAGGCGCTCGTAACGCTCCAGCAGGTCGGGCGCCGTACCGTCGGGAAAGGCCGACTCGGTCAGGCTGTCGCTGACCCAGTTCAGCCGACAATGACTGAGATCGGTGCGTTGCCGAACCTCTTCCCAGAGCGCCAGCGCCTGGCGGAAATCCTCGGCCGCCGACTCCGGCATGCCCTCGCGGACCTCTTCCGGCCAGAGCGCGAGCGGATCGCTGCGGTAATACTCGCTGGCATCGATCACCTGCCAGAACGTTCGGGTCACCCAGAGATCGGCAACGCTGGACAGCCGACTGGTCAACTGGGCGCCGTGCGGCGAAGCCAGGGCCAGCATCGGATCGACCACGTAGGCCGGGCGCCGAGTGCGAAAACTGAGTTCGAGATCCGATTCGAGCATGCTGTGTCCCCTCGCGAGGTCGGAAGCCCTGGCTGTGCAACCGCCAGGGCTGGTCGAGATGCGTTCATGCGGTCGCCGCTGGCACCCCGAGCACGCTCTTCAGCGCCGGCGTGACGCCGGGGAAGGTCCGTCCTTCCGGGGTCATCCGATACGCGGCGATCCAGGCATCGGCATGCGGCGCGATCGGTCGGACCAGCGACTGGAACAGGATCGGATCGATCGCCGTCCGGAAATCGTTGTCGGCCGCAAACTTCAACACCCGCCGACCGCTCTCGGCCATCTTGGCCCGCTGCGACGGCTCGGCGGTGCCGCCCAGGTGGCGATTGGAGACGATCTCGACCACATCCCACTTGGAGTTGGCATCGAACGCCCGCTTGACATCCGGAGCATCGAGGATGGCCAGCACCTGGACCAGGTAATGACCGACCTCCATCGCCAACGAGAAGATATTGCCGTAGGTGCTGCGATCGAGCGCATAGCGCAGATCCAGACCGATGCGCTGGATGGTGGCGACACTGCCGAACGGCCGCTGATTGAGCATCGGCCCGCCGCGAATGACCTCGCTGATGCTGAGATCGCGGAAATACTGGCTGATCGACACCATGAAGCCGACCAGTTGCCGATGAAAATTACGGTTGACCACCGCCCCGGCCGGCGCCTGGGCATTGCCGTAGTTGAAGGCGCGCCGGTAGGCGATCATCCGATCCTGCTTGCTGTAGCGCAACGGCCGGAGTTTTTCGAGTCGATACAGACCCTGTGCGCCCGGCCCACGTTGGACGCGGATCTTGCCGAGCCGGAACAGCCGTTGCAGCACCTCGACCACCTCGAACACCTTCATCCGCTCGTGCTGGTAGAGGAAATACAGATCGGCCGCCGCGTGAAGCTGACTCGGGATGATCGCCTCGTCGAAATCCGGCTCGATGTGCGGATAGCCGACCTCGGCGAAATCGGTCGGCCCCTTGGCACCGATGCCGATCAGATCCAGCAGACCCTGTTCGCCACCGCCGGCACCACCGCTGCCACGCAGCAACTCGCCCAAGCGGTTCTCGAATTCGACCTCGTAGGTCGCCCGCTCCTCGGCGGGAATTTTCTCCAACTGCTCGCGCAGGAAGGTCTCCCACAGGCGCTGGATGGTTTCGGATGTCTGGAAGCTCATGAGTGTTCTCCTGACCGCCCGCCGAGTCCGATGGCGGGCTTGACGACGTTCTGAACGATGGGTCGATATCGGATCGCCTGAACCAGCATGGCTGTCATGGAACGAAGTGGTCGGCGATCCGCGCGATCGAACGGTCAGCATGCGGCGGGAACGCACGTGCATCCTGGACCACAGTGTCCGGATCCTCTCCGAGTTCGATCAACACGGCTGCGATCCTGGCCTTGACCAGCCCCTTCTCACCGAACTGCTCCTGGACCTCCAGACAGTCCGGTGCCATCCGCAGGGCGATGCTGCTGATCCGCTGCTCCGCTCGGTACTGCTGCCAGGCTTCGGCCCTGATCATGGCCTCATCCACCTGGACCAAGCCCTTGGCCACGGACTTGAACAGATCCTCGATGCCGACAGGAAGCTTGATCGGCGGTGGCTTGCCCAATTGCTGGTGGAGGCGCGCCAGAACAGCCAATCGAGCCGCAACACGGGTAGCACCTTGACCACTGCCGACGTGGGCATCGATCAGTCGATCGAGGTCATAGGTCAGTTTGTCGAGCATCACTGCGGAACGTACCGCCTTGATGCCCATCGCGGGCTCGCGGATCATGCAGTCGATATGGCTGGCAAGTCGTCCACGCAGCATCACCATATCGACAACGTGCTGGTCAGCAGTATCGCTTGCCTTGCTCTCATAGAGTCCGTAATGCAGCACCAGTGGTCGCGCGATGCGCAACAGACAGCGACCATCAACATGCTCGAAGCCATCAACGAACAAGCGCAGTGATTCGACGAAGCTGGCCAACGCCGGGGCATCGATATCGCCCAACTCATCGACGAGCCCGATCAAGCGATGAACCCGTCCGAGATCGATTGCTGCGGTTGCACTCAAGGCCCGTAGCCCATCGGCAGCACCCGAATCGGCGCGGGCAACCAGATCATCCAGAACCTGCGCCAGCCCAGCCATGGTGAGCAAAGGGCGCAACTCGCCTTGACCGTCCCGCTCCAACCGTCGGAACAATCGACGATAGGCACACATGCCGTGAGGCCAGTGCTCGTGATCAGGATTGCGATCGACGCCACCCAGCAGATTGCGCA